>JABHRC010000012.1 GCA_018670435.1 Gammaproteobacteria bacterium | reverse complement strand
AAGACAATAAGTATATATATTATTTTATTTCTATCATTCATTTTAAATAATCTGCTCTGTAATAAACTTTACAATAAAATCTGTTTTAAAAAATATAAATACTGCAATAAAACCAATCAGAATGACAGGAAACGCTAGTATCATATTTTCGCAACTACTCTCTTTATAACTAAATTTTTCCTTTTCAAAGTATGCCTTATAAATCATTGGAAAATAGTAGCTAGCATTAAGTAATGTGCTTAGTATGATTACAAAAAGCAAGTATAGCTTTTCTGATTCAACAATACCAAGCAGTAAATACCATTTACTAATAAATCCAACTGTCGGAGGCAAGCCAACCATTATAATTGCACCTATAGTCATCAATAAGCAAGTGATCGGTAATTTTGAAGAAAGATTATTCATTTCACTAACATTTTTAATACCGGTTTGTGTTGCAATAATACCGGCAGACAGAAATAGTATTATTTTTCCTAAAGCATGAAATATTAAATGAAGTATGGCAGCTAATATTGAGTATGGGGCTAATATTGCTGTTGCTAGAACAATATATGATAATTGGCCAATAGTTGAATATGCCAATCGTAATTTAATATTATCTTTACTAAGTGCAATTATGGATGACGCTATAATAGTAAATGATGCAAATAATATTATAATGATATTAGCACCACTTGCTGTTAGCACATCTATTCCAAATATAAACAGCATTACTTTTAGTAATATGAATACCCCTGATTTGACTACAGCTACTGCATGAAGTAGTGCGCTAACTGGTGTAGGCGCTACCATTGCTGACGGTAACCATTTATGAAATGGCATTATAGCTGATTTAGCAATACCGAATAGGAACAATATAACAAGTATATATATGGTGGTATTATTATAATTTGTAAAAACTCCACCAATTTTATAATCCAAGGTCCCAGCCGTTATGTGAGTTAATATTATTGCCGGTAAGAAAAATATAATCGATGTTCCAAGTAAATAATATAAGTATCTCTTTCCGTTGATGATTGATTTATGATCCCCTTTGAATGTTACTAGTGGATATGTAGCAATAGTAAGTAACTCATAGAATATGAAAGTAGTTAGTAGATTTGATGAATAAATAATTCCATTAGTTGCGAGCATTGATAATGTAAAAAAGATATAAAATTTTGATTTGTTCTCATATTTATTTAATTCTAAATATTTTTCAGAAAAAATAGAAACCATCAGCCATAAACTATTTGAAATAACTAGAAAAATTAAACTTAAATAATCTAAACTAAATGACAATGGTATTCCTGGTATTATATTAATTAAATCAATTTTTTGATTAATCAAAGAATCTTGCATATTAACTATATATAGAACATATGTTAATGATACTAAGCTTATAAGTACTGAAACTAAGCCAATAAATTTTTCTTTTCTAAGAAAATTTATAATAAATATACCGAGACTTAGAAATAATATATGTGATGCTAGAATATTCATTTATTTGTATTGTAAAAAAAGTTAGTTGATATTTGATCAGATATACCAAAAGTTAACGAGGTCTCAATACCTAGATATATTGTAATAGCAGCTAACAAATATATGCATAAAGACTGAGAAATTGTTGGTATAGATGAATCATGATTCACACTTACTGAGAAATAAATTTTTTCAATTAATAGCCAGACATAGAATAGTGTCATGAAAGAAGTTATAAGCACTACAACACTAATATACCAATAATCAGATTGAAGGATTGCCGAGACTAAATACCATTTGCTAATGAAGCCTGAGGTTAGCGGCAGCCCTATTAGGCCAAGTAATAGTAATAAAAAGGCAGACATTAGTAGTGGATATTTGCTTCCCAATCCAGAGAAGTCATCTATGCTGACATCTTTATTGTTTATAAATAAGATGGTAACTACAAGAAACAGTCCAGTTTTGATAATTGAATGGTTAAAGACATGTACTAATGAGGCAGTCAATCCTTCCGGAGTTAATAATGCTATAGCCAGAATGATATAGCTTAATTGAGCAACACTAGAATATGCCAACATTTTCTTAACTTCAATTTGTTTAACCGCATACAAAGTAGATAGCAAGACTCCTATAAGAGATAGAAATAGAATTAGCTGAGCAAGCTCATAATGTTCTAAAGGATTTATTGAGTGGAATACATCTAAAAATATTCTAAGTAATATATAAACACCTATCTTTGTCGATGTTCCTGAGAAGTATGAAACAATTATTGAAGGAGCATATGTGTATGTCCTAACTAACCAACCATGTAGAGGGAATAGAGCAGTCTTGATACCCACACCTATAAGAAACATGGCTATAGAGAGCGACATAGAAAGAGAAATATTATTATTTATTATTTTATTTGATAAATCGGACATATTTAGAGTACCAGTATTTGCATACAAAATACCAATGGCAAATAATATAAAAACTGCCCCGATGCTCCCAATAAACAAGTATTGAATAGCTGCAAGACTAGAGGCTTTATAATTACCTTGCGATATAAGAAAGTAACTAGCAAGGGAAGAGATTTCTAAAAAAACAAACAAATTAAATATGTCATTCGTTAGAATAATCCCTGAAAATCCAACATTACAGAGCAACCAAGCAATATAAAATAAATATATATTGTCATCTTCAATTTGTGATTTTACATTTTTATGGCCTGCTATTAGACATATCAGAGACATGAAGTTCATAAGCAAAAGAAAATAACAAGATAATAAGTCAGCGTTTAATCTAATGCCGATGGGCGCTTCCCATGAGCCGAGTTCATATAGCATATTTCCATTTTCATACACATGTTGGAACAGAGATATTATTAACAATAAGTTTAAAAATGATACTCCTAAGCTCATATTATAGGCATATCTATTATCTCTAAAAAGCAATAATATAGGTGCAACTAATAAAGGTAAAACTAGTACTAGTACTGGTAATTGGTTCATTATTTATATCTTATCCAATTCATTTTCTTCTATTGAATTATATTTTTGTTTTATTTTTATAACTAAAGCAAGAGCAAGGCTTGTTGTGGCTATGCTCACAACTATTGCCGTAAGTATTAATACATGAGGTAAGGGATTTGAGTAAACCAATTGATAATCATTTAAAATAGGTGGAACACCACCTTCAACCTTACTTGCTATTAAATAAAAAATAAAAACTGAAGACTGAAATATATTTAAGCCAATTACCTTTTTAATCAGGTTTGATTCACGTACTATTATAAATAAACCAAGAAGGAATAAAATCATATTAAGAATAAAGATCATTGCTTTTCCATGCTAATATCATTGAATGAATAAAATACTAAAACCATTACATTGCTAACAGTTAAACCTACTCCCAGCTCAACTAGAAATACACCTAAAAGTTGACCACGAATCGGTGTACTTGACAAATCATTATATTCTAAAAAATTACCACCAAGCAAGATACCTAGGAAGCCAACAACTATGTATAGAATTACTCCTATAGCCATTAAAGATTTTGCAGTATTAGAACTGAGGATAGACCGGCCATTATCTAAACCAAAAACAATATTATATAAAATAAATCCTGCTGCAAATATCACGCCTGCTTGAAATCCCCCTCCTGCAGAGAAGTCTCCATGAAATTGCACATATAGCCCAAATAATAAAATCAAGGGAATTAGTAATTTGGTTACTATCCTAAGAATTATATGATGCTTCATGGATTACTCTTCTTTTTTCTTAATATTCCCAGTACCGATACACCTGCTATAAATATTACAACGACTTCTCCAAGTGTATCAAAGCCCCTATAGCCGGCTAAAATTGATGTCACAACATTGGGGATACCCATCTCTGATTTTGAATTATTGATATAGTACTCAGTAACTTGTGAATTGGATGTTTGATTAAACTTGCCAAACTCAGGCAGATCAGATACTGAGAAACTCAGTAAACCTAGTAATAAAAAAAATAATACTATTAAAGGGAAAGAGGGTATGCTCGATTTTTTTATTTCAACATCAGTATGTTTTAGGGTGCTTAAGAATAGAATTGTAGATATACCAGCACCAACAGCTGCCTCAGTTAAAGACACATCTATGCCGTCTAATAATAAAAAGATAAGGGCGGATATTAGGCTAAAAATAGTTGTTGCCATGATTGCTGAGAATAAATTTCTAGCAAACATTACATACAGTGCAATAGCTATGAGGATTATTAATAGTAAATATAAAAATATAATAGTTATTTTATTTCTCCTTTATTTCCAGAGTGCTTTAAGAATGCTTGAGTTAAAGCATGAATTGCTGTGCTCCCAGTTATATATAAGAATCCCAATATCAACAATAGTTTTAAACTTAATAACGATAAGCCATAGTGGAGCACTAGACCAAGTATTATGAGCAAGGTTGAGAATGTATCTACAATAGACACCGCATGTGTTCGTGCTAAAAAATTATCAAACCTGAAGCAGCCCATGGTACCTATCAACGCTATTATAACTCCAACTATTAATAAAACACTAGTCACTATACTCATTTTGTTGCCTCTTTATCTTCATAGTATTTTAATATAACTATTGTGGAGATAAAATTAATTAGGGCATATACCAATGCGATATCAGTAAAATCTTTTTCAATGGATACGGTGCCGACTAATAATATTAGGAGAACAATTTTAGTCCCAATTAAGTTTACCACCAGTATTTTTGTGTAAATCTCATTTGCTGTAATAAATCTAAAAATAGAAATAATGAGAGCAATGGATAATATAAATATTGCTAATATACTAATTTCAGACATTCTTGTTCTCGCCTGGCAGGTAACCTTTTTCTGTAGCTCTGATCTTTCTGCCCATCTCATCTGACTCTAATGATTCTCTAAACTGATGATCCAAAGTATGAACTGTGAACTCATCCCCATCAATATCTATCGTAACTGTGCCAGGTGTTAGGGTTATTGAATTAGCATACAACACATGAGCAAAATCGGACATTTGAGATGACTGAATTTTAACAATTTTTGGATTAATTTTTTTAGTTGGCATAATTATATACAAACAAACTTTGATATTTGAAATTATTATTTCTTTTAACAGCCAAATCATATACAGAAATAACGCTATTATATTGAACTTATGAAAACTAATTTCCTCATCAATTAAGTCCATTCTATTGATGATATATATTACAAAAGCTGATGAAACAAGGCCTAGGAATAGTATAAATGGTATTGTTAGACCTGATAACACGAACCAAAATGTAAAAATACTCACAAAAACAATGATGAGATGATTTTTTTGATTATATTTCTTTCTTGGGTCAGTCATACCCTATTATATATAGAATATTTGTGTTTAACCATAATCACTGTATGAGTAATGATATATCGATAACATCAATATTTTTTGTTATGGACCCTATGGATATAAAAGAAACCCCTTTGACAGCATATTTATTGATATTATTGAGATTGATATTTCCTGAAACCTCTACAGGAGTCTTTTTAATTTTAGTTAATGCTTTCTTTAGATTAGTCATGGAAAAATTATCCAAGAGTATGCGATCTATATCTAATTTTGCTAAAATACTTGCCTCGTGAGGTGTTTTTGCCTCAGCAATAATAGGCTTTCTAAGCTTTTTAGCTCTTCTTACAAAATCTTCTAGGTCATCAATAATCTTAAGATGATTTTCTTTAATTAACACAGACTCAGAAAGATTCTTTCTATGAGCGAAGCAACCCATTATCTGACAAGCATAATTAATTGCATATCGCCATCCTGGCAAAACTTTTCTTGTATATAATAGTTTAATATTTTTATTTGAAATCTTAGCTTGATATTTATTAACTGAACTAGAAACGCCTGACAGTGTTTGTAGGAAATTCAAAGCTACTCTTTCGCCTATCAATATAGATTTAACACTCCCAGAAATACTTGCCGCAGCTTCACCTTTGTTAACAGAATCTCCATCATTGAAATGCCACTTTATTCTAATCTTTGAATCTACTTTTTTGAATACTTCATTTACCCATTGTTTCCCACAGAGAATACCTCGTTCTTTAAAGATTAATTTTGCTGTACTTTTTTTTGTATTTAATAATAGTGATGAAGTAACGTCATTATTAAAGCAGTCTTCTGTTAGGGCAGAGCTAATATGTTTTTCTAGTAATTTTTTATCTACTTTATCGATCATCATTATTTCTCAAGTACTCTTTGGTTGTAGTAAAAATAATTGGACTCAGTAGTATAAGAGCAATCAGGTTTGGTAAAGCCATTAGACCATTCATGATATCTGCAATTAACCAAATTAAATTTAATTCGGTGGTAGCACCAATTGGTATGACTATAATCCATAAGATTCTATATAAGTTAGAAACTGATGATCCAAACAGAAACTCTGCACATTTTTCTCCATAATAACTCCATCCAATAATTGTACTAAATGCAAAAAGCACTAAGCCTAGAGCTACGATATATTTACCTATAACAGGAAGCCCTTGATTGAAGGCCATTGTAGTTAATGCGGCACCGTTTACTCCTGTTAACCATGTATCTCCAATTAGTATTACAAATGCTGTAATCGTGCAAACAAATAAGGTATCAATTAGTGGCTCAAGCATAGAAACAGAACCTTGTTTAACCGGATTATTTGTTTTTGCAGCTGCATGAGCAATAGGTGAACTACCCAATCCAGCCTCATTGGAAAAGACACCTCTCGATACTCCAAATCTAATTGCCATCCATATAGAAGCTCCTGCAAAACCACCAGTCGCAGCTGTAGATGTAAAGGCTGAATTTACAATCAGTAAAAAAATTTCAGGGATAAGTGAAATGTTTGTGAATATTATAAACAAGCCACCCAGAATATATATCAGTGCCATGGTGGGTACAAGTTTAGAGGCTGTCTTTCCTATGCTTTTAATGCCACCAAATATTACTGATGCAACCAAGACCGCTATTATTAGACCTACAATTATTTTTGACAATCCAAACTCAATAGAAAGCACTTGTGCAACAGAGTTAGATTGAACACTATTACCAATTCCGAATGCTGCTATCATTCCAAAAAATGAAAAAAAATAAGATAAGAAATGATATTTTTT
>JABHRC010000014.1 GCA_018670435.1 Gammaproteobacteria bacterium | reverse complement strand
TCCTCTTATTTGTTTTTCTGCAAGCGGTGGAGCAAGGATGCAGGAATCCCTATTCTCTTTGTTTCAAATGGCTAAAACGAGTGATGCACTGAATGATTTGTCTCAAGAAGGTTTACCTTATATCTCTGTATTAACTGATCCGACTATGGGCGGAGTGTCTGCTAGTTTAGCTATGTTGGGTGATATTAATATTGGTGAGCCAAATGCCCTAATTGGTTTTGCTGGCCCAAGAGTTATTGAACAAACTGTTGGAGAGAAACTCCCGAAAGGATTTCAAAGAAGTGAGTTTTTACAAGATCATGGTGCTATAGATTTTATATTAGATAGAAATAATCAGAAAGCTAAGTTAGCTGAAATTATTTCATCTTTGATGAGTAACTATAATAGTGAAAGAATATCCAAGTAATTTACAAGAATGGCTTGATTGGCAGCAAACCCTTCATCCTCAAAATATTGATTTTAAATTAGAACGCATTAAATCGGTATATGAAAAATTAAACATTACAGGTATTGCTAACAAAGTTATTATTGTAGCTGGAACAAATGGCAAAGGATCTACTGTAGCAATATTAGAAAGTATTTTATTTGAAAATAACTACTCAGTTGGAACTTTTACATCACCTCACATTAAGCGCTATAATGAAAGGATTAAGGTAAACAAAGAAGAGATAACATCTTCAGAATTAATTGAGACGTTTGAAATGATAGATAAGTTGAGAGGTGAGACAACCTTAACATATTTTGAATTTGCAACCTTAACAGCTTTTTATTTATTTAGTAAAAGAAACTTAGACTATGTAGTTTTAGAGGTTGGTTTGGGTGGGAGACTTGATGCTACCAATATTATTGATTCTAATTTATCAATAATCACCTCTATAGGTATCGATCATACAGAATTTCTGGGTACCACGATTGAGAGTATAGCTTTGGAGAAGGCAGGTGTAATGAGACCATTTTCTCCATGCATATATGCTGACCAAGATCCACCAACAGTTTTATTAAGTTATGCGAAGAAAAATGGCTCTAATTTTTTATATAATCAAAATGATTTTTTTACAAAAATTTCCAAAGATACATGGACATGGCGAAGTAATTTAGGAAAAGAATTAGTATTACCTCTGTTACCATTGCGGGGAGATTTTCAATATAATCATGCAGCAGCAGCGTTGCAAGCACTGGAGATTATTGAGCCAAGTATAATTGAGAATACTAAACTACTTAGTAAAGGAATTAATAATATATCCTTGATAGGTAGATATCAAAAAATAGCATCGCATCCAGAGATTATTATTGACGTTGCCCATAATGCAGATTCTGCAGAGAAATTAATGGATAATATTAATAGAGAACCAAAAAAAAATACTATAGCAGTTGTTGGCATATTAAAGGACAAAGATGTTTATAGTTTAGTTAAACCAATGGTGAATAATGTAGATAAATGGTTTTGCGGTACTATAAATAGTGAACGAGGAATGAATTCTGATGAGATTAAAACTAGAATGTCTGGTGCTATAAGCGATAATAATATTGAAACATTCGAGACTATTGATGAGGCATGTATCGAGGCCATAAAGTCCTTACGTAAAGAAGACCGTCTTATTGTATATGGCTCATTTTATACTGTCTCTGAGTTTTTAGATTATTATGAATCAATCAATCAAGATAGAGATATTATTTAATGAAATTCAATAATGTATATTTAATATTTTCTTTATTTTTAATTCCAATATATATTTTTCATGCACCAGTGATAAGTTATATTCAGAATTTTAGTAAAATTACATATTCTTTGGATATCCCTGAAAATAACATAGGAGTTAATTCTCCAAAAATAATAAATTATGGAGATTTAGAAATTTCTAATGATACACCATTGAGACAGATTATTTCTGAGTCTTGGGTTATATCATTTCCAGAAATTGACTCAGAAAAACTTTTTAATGATTTTTCAAGTAATTTAAAAAAAATAGGAATAAAATCAGTTATAAAATTACCCTTTAAAGATAATTCTGAATTAATTGCAATAGGTCCATTTGTTGATAAAGAAATGGCTAAAAGTATTGCTCTTAAGATTAACAACTCTCTAGGTTATTCTGGCAACATTATGAGATTAAATAATTAATGTCAGTTTTAGATATTGGACTATTACTTTTTTTAGCTTTTTGGGCAATAAGAGGTTTCTTCAAAGGGTTTATGTCTGAGATTATTTCATTATTAATATGGATCTCAGCCATCTATTTATCTGTAAAGTATTTCCATATCCCTTCTAAAATAATAGATAATTATATTTCATCTGAGCAAGTATCTTCAATATTAACAATTATAGCAATATTTCTTATCACCTTCATGACAGCTACTGTTCTTGGATTTATATTCTCGAAATTTATTAATATTATTGGATTATCTAATTATAATAAAGTATTCGGGTTACTGTTTGGATCTCTAAAAGGTTTAGTTTTTGTAACTTTCTTTGTATTTATAATCTACCAAACTGACATGAAAAATTTTCATATGATAGAGGATTCTCAGTTTATGCCATTTTTTAAGGATTTTTTGGATAAATATGTCCAAACTGGCAATTCACTCTTTGATAGTTTGGAATTAAAAATATAAGATATAGCATATGTGCGGAATAGTTGCGGTTTATGGGTCTAATAATGTTGTTCGCGATATTTATGAGTCGCTGACTGTATTGCAACACCGTGGTCAAGATGCATCAGGAATTCTAACCAATCATAAAGGAAAAATAACTCTCAGGAAGTCACTGGGATTAGTACGAGACGGCTTTAATGCGAAACATATTGCAAGACTTAAAGGAAAGCTGGGTATTGGGCATGTTAGGTATCCAACTGCTGGTCAAGCTGATAGTTCATCAGAAGCTCAGCCATTTTACGTAAACTCTCCATATGGAATAGGTCTTGCTCATAATGGAAACCTTATCAATTCTTCAGAATTAAAAAATAATTTATTTTCTGAAGATTTAAGACACATTAATACTAAATCAGATTCAGAAATACTATTAAATATCTTTGCTCATGAACTACACCTACATAGCAAAGAAACCTTCACTCCTGATGATGTATTTTATGCAGTGGCAGGTGTTCATCGAAGAGTTAAAGGAGCATATGCTGTAGTTACATTAATATCTGATAGAGGAATAGTCGCATTCCGTGATCCAATGGGAATTAGACCATTATGTTTTGGAACTAGAAAAGTCGACGGAAAGATAGAAACGATGATTGCTTCGGAGTCGGTAGCACTAGATAGTGCTGGATTTATACTAGAGAGAGATATTATGCCTGGTGAGGCAATTTTTGTGGATATTGATGGTAATATTCATACAAGATTATGCACTGAGGATACTGGTCATACTCCATGTATATTTGAATATGTTTATTTTGCTCGACCAGACTCTATCATTGATGGCATATCAGTTTATACAGCCCGCATGAAAATGGGTCAAAACCTGGCTAAGAAAATTATGAAGACTTGGAAAGATCACGATATTGATGTTGTTATGCCAATACCCGATACAAGTCGTATATCTGCATTAGAATTATCCGTCTCACTTAAAGTCCCATTCAGAGAAGGTTTTATTAAGAATAGATATATTGGTAGAACCTTTATTATGCCAGAACAAGCTCAACGAGCTCAA
The DNA here is from genome assembly GCA_018670435.1 of Gammaproteobacteria bacterium. Taxonomy (GTDB): domain Bacteria; phylum Pseudomonadota; class Gammaproteobacteria. The sequence continues at coordinate 58,214 of JABHRC010000014.1, read as the reverse complement.
TCTGTTAAAAGAAAATTAAATGCTATAGCATCAGAGTTTAAAGATAAAAATGTATTATTAGTTGATGATTCTATAGTGCGTGGTACTACATCCAAACAAATTATTGATATGGCAAGAGAGGCCGGTGCAAAAAAAGTATATATGGCATCTGCTGCGCCAGCAGTTAAGTATCCAAATGTATATGGAATTGATATGCCCGCCAGTAACGAATTTGCTGCTGATGGAAGAACAGAGATAGAAATATCTAAGTTAATTGGGTCTGATAAACTTATCTATCAGGACTTAACAGATTTAATTAAATCAGTAAAAGACTCGGGATCTATAGTAAAAGAATTTGACTCATCTTGTTTTGATGGTAAATATGTAACAAATGATGTTACGGAAGAATATCTTAAAAATCTTGACGACCTTCGTAATGATGCTGCTAAAAATAAAAATCCTGCAGATTCACATGATGATGTTATGGTGTACTAATTATGATCAACATTGAGCTTTTAATAAAAAAAGCAACAGGTAATATCTTCACCGAGAGATTTCCTTCATTAAATTCAGAAAAATATATTTTAGTAATACCGTCTAAGCAAATACTTCTCTTGATTTCAAATAGCGTGATTATCTTTTCTTACCCTGTGTCTACATCAAAATTTGGGATTGGGAATCTAAATGATTCCTTTAAAACACCGCCTGGACTTCATTATATCGCCGAGAGAATTGGTGAAAATATGCCTAAAATGACGATATTTAAAGGTAGAAAACCTATTACAAATAATCTTACATTGGATGACTTAGATCTTCCTCAGAATACTGAAATACGTGATAAGCATTTTGAAACACATGATGACATGATTACTTCTAGAATATTATGGCTTAAAGGTCATGAAGATGGCATCAATAAAGGTGACAATATTGATAGCTATTCTCGTTATATTTATATACATGGAACAGTCCATGAAGATAAAATTGGCACGCCAGCATCCCATGGATGCATTAGAATGAATAATAATGATGTGATTGAGTTATTTGATAATACATTTATAAGTATGCCTGTAATTATAGCTCAAGACTTATAAAGATAATATTTTAATAAGATCTGTAGGATTGTCTATATTTACGTCAGCATTCCAAGAATACATGTCTTTGTCAGGTCCGATAAAACCAAAATCTGCAGCTACTGTAAGCATACCTGCGCTTTTCCCTGCAACGATATCTCTTTCATCATCGCCTATATAAATAGTATTAGCTGCGTCTACATTTGCCATTTCTATAGCTTTAAGTAAACCTTCTGGACTAGGTTTGGTTTCTTCTAACATGTCACCTGTAACTAAATATTTAACATCTTCATCGATAGAAAAACCCTTAAGTATTTTATTGACATATTTTGAATGTTTATTTGTAACTATTCCCCATTTGATTTTATTCATTTCAATATGCTCTATTAGCTTTGAAATACCATCTATCATTTTTGTATGGACAAAAGTATTATCCGAATATTCCTGCAGAAATTCAGCTCTCATCAAAGACGAGTCAATAGAGCGCCCATTAATTTTAGAGGCGTAATCTATAATACCTACAGCGCCTTTAGATATATGAAGCTTTAACTCTTCGCAATTTACATTAGTAAATTTCTTTTCAGTTAAAATGGTATTTAGTGCATCGCACATATCTTTAGATGTATCAGCAAATGTTCCATCTAAGTCAAATAATATACATTCTATTTTTTTATTCATTTTTTTGTTGAAGTCATAAAATAATTTATTTTTGTCATTCTGGATAATGAAAAAGTATAATCTATAGGGTTTAATTTTACCCCAGAAATATCTTCAACTTTGAATTCAGCTAATTCAACTAATCTTGCTAATTCAGATGGCTTAATGAATTTCCCATATTGATGAGTCCCTCGAGGTACTATCTTTAAAACATATTCTGCAATGACTTTTGCAAACGCAAACGAAACAATATTTCTGTTTATTGTAGACATAAATAATTTGGATTTCTTTTTTGATACTTTAGAAATATCTAAGACAAGCTTTTTTTGATCAGGAATATGCTCAATAAGTTCAAAACATATTATGCAGTCATATTTATTTTTATCTTCCTCTATAAATGATTCCAGAGTAGAGCAAACATAATTGATATTAAGATTACTTTCTTTAGCATGTTGTTTGGCGATATTAATTGTTTTTTTAGATGCATCTAGCCCAGTTACAATTGCTCCTTTTTTGGTTAACTCTTCTGCAAGTAAACCACCGCCACACCCTATATCTAAAATATTTAGACCTTTTACATTGATGCTATTTTGAATATATTCTACCCTCAAAGGAGTTAAATTATGTATAAGTTTATATGGGCCTCTTTTATTCCACCATTCATGAGCATATATATCAAAATTATCTATTTCTTTTTTATCAAGATTCATACTTTGCGCCTATTTTTTCACTAATTCAGTAAACTTATGATATAACATATCCTCGTTTATTGTCAGGAGCTTTTTATCTTTCAATATTTGCTTTCCTGCAACCCATACATGTTCAATATTATTTGAATTTAGCTTGTTCTCTATATCTTTATACAAGTCTATGCTGCTCATGTCTATATTATTTATTTTAATAGAAATAATATCCGCGCTACACTTAGGCTCAAGCCTACTAATATCAAAACTAAGACCTAACGCATTAGAAGCATTTTTCATTATTAACCCTAATAATTCTTTTTGTGTTAAATGATTGCTTTCATCTTTACTTAACTTTGATAAAAGAGATGCTATTCTCATTTCATTAAATAAATCTACACTATTTCCTATTATGTATTCACCTGTCCCAATAGATACCTTGATATTGTTTTTGAGAAAGAGTTTTGTATTACATTGTGTATTTCTAGATACAATATTAAACGATGGTGTATGAACAATATGTATTTTATATTTCTGCATTATATTTAAATCAGATTGATTTATATGAAATGGATTAATGGCGGTGAACGTAGTGCCCAGCAACCCTAGTTCTTCTAAATACTTCACTGGTCTTTTCTTGTATTTTCTTTTAAATATATTCAATTTATTTAAGTCTTCATGTAAATGCATCCTTACGGGAACATCAAGCTCGCTAACAATTTGAGACACTTTTTCAAATCCTCGTTTTGATAACATATGTATTGAATTAAGATTTAAATATAATTTTATTGATGGGTCATTCCTATATTCATCATAAAAGCTAATTGTTTTTTTAAAATACTCCTGCTCTTTATTCGCCCAATTAGATTTATAACTCGATATAGGCAATCCAACATTGGCTCTAATACCTGATTTAATGGATTGTTTAAGCACTATTTCTGGATGAGAGCTTGTATCTGTGAATGTAGTTATCCCATTTTTAATCATTTGGCAAATGGAGATATTTGTTGATAGCTCTAGATATTTTTTAGGATCTATCTTTTGCCTCAAATTATCATTTAAGGATTTTCTGGTAAAAATATATGGTGTAGAAACATTATTATTTATTAAACCAGGAACTAATATATTATTTTTTAACATCAAATGGTCAGTGGTTTTATACTTTTTCAACACTTCTTTTGAGGGAAGTATATCTTTAATGATGTTGCCTTCAATGGCAATAGAATAATCTTTGAGTAAACTATTATTTTTTGATGATAAAATCCATTTTGAGCTTATAATTTTGTCAATATCCTGCATATTTATTATTATACTAAATTTAGATTTTTTTAGTGGTAAATATGCCAAATACCCATAAAATCAATTTTAAAGCTATTTTTGCTATCTTATAAATTATGTCGTGTATACCAAAGGTTTATGATAAAATAGTTATTTAATAACCTATACAAGAATATCATCAATATATGGCAGAAAATCAAGAAATAAGATTCGAACAAGAAATGAGACAATCTTATCTAGATTACGCTATGAGCGTAATAGTAGGCAGAGCCTTACCAGATGTTAGAGATGGCTTAAAACCAGTCCATAGAAGAGTGCTGTTTTCTATGCATGAGTTAAATAATGGCTGGAACAAATCTTATAAAAAATCAGCAAGAATTGTTGGTGATGTAATAGGTAAATATCATCCGCATGGTGACTCTGCCGTTTATGACACAATAGTTAGGTTAGCTCAGCCTTTTTCTATGAGACATCCACTAATTGATGGTCAGGGTAACTTTGGCTCTGTCGATGGTGATTCTCCGGCTGCTATGCGTTATACAGAAGTTAGAATGTCTAAATTATCGCAAGAGTTATTACAAGACATCGATAAGAATACTGTTGATTTTTCACCTAACTATGATGGCTCAGAAAAAGAGCCAACTGTTTTGCCAACAAGAATACCCAACTTGCTTGTTAATGGTTCCACCGGTATCGCTGTGGGCATGGCTACAAATATTCCACCCCATAATCTTATTGAAGTTGTAGATGCGACAATTGCTATAATTAATAATCCACTATTAGCTGATAAAAATAATATTGATGAATTAATAACTGCAAGTAATCTCCAGGGTCCAGATTTCCCAACTTATGGCGAGATTAAAGATGATGGGGGTATTAGAAATGCCCTTCTCAATGGACGTGGATCATTTAAAATACGTGCTAAACATATTATAGAAAAAAAAGATAACGATAGAACGTCAATTATATTTGTAGAGTTGCCATATCAAGTTAATAAAGCAAAGTTAATTGAAAATATTGCTCAGCTAGTAAGAGATAAAAAAATAAATGAAATTAGTCATCTTAGAGATGAATCTGATAGAGATGGAATGAGATTAGTTATTGAGTTGAAACGTGGAGAACAACACGAAGTCTTACTAGGTGCATTATATAAACATACAAATGCTCAGACATCCTATTCTGTAAATATGGTTTGCCTTGTAGACGGAGAACCTAAAACGTTAGGTTTTACTGAAATCTTAAATGAGTTCATCAAACATAGAAGAGAGGTTATTACCAAGAGAACTCTTTATGATCTAGATAAAGCTAAAAACAAAGCCCATGTTCTCGAAGGTCTGGGGATAGCTTTACTAAATGTAGATGAAATAATTTCAATGATCAAGAAATCTAAGAATTCCTCAGAGGCCAAAGCTGCATTACTCTCAAAAAAATGGGAGCCAGGCCAACTTACCAAGTATTTAGGAGTTGTGGATAAGCAGACAAATGCTTTTATTAAAAGTGATGCCCTATATGGATTACATGGAAAATTATATAAGTTATCACCAATTCAAGCACAGGCAATATTAGATTTAAGACTTCAGAAGCTTACTGGGTTGGAACAAGAAAAAATATTTACCGATTATGAGTCAACTATTAATGAAATTAAAGCCTATATAAAAATACTTACTCATACCGAAGAACTTGATGGTGTAATGAAAAAAGAGCTTGAAGATGTAAAAAATGAATATGGTGAACCACGAAGATCTATCGTCTCAAACGATGAAGGTGAATTAAGAAAAGAAGATCTGATAAAGAAAGAAGACATAATAGTAGTGTTAACAAAAGCCGACTATGTTAAACGTCTGCCAGCAGCTGACTTTAAGAGTCAAAAGAGAGGAGGTAGGGGAATCAATGCTACCAAATTCAAAGATGGCGACGAAGCAAAGTTGTTATGTCAGGCGCATACGCATGATATTATTTTATGCTTTTCAACACTTGGAAAAGTTTATGCTATTAGAGCATTTGACATACCTGACCCAAGTAGACAAGCAAGAGGTAGACCTATCAATAATGTATTGCCACTTGCAAGCGATGAATCAATAAGCACATTTGTGGTAGTAAACTCTTTTGATCATGATGCTTATTTGTTTATGTCTACAAAAAATGGAATGATAAATAAAATACCTATTAATTTATTCAAAAAAATACGTACTACTGGTTTAAAAGCAATATTACTTAAGCCAGAAGATATCTTGTTGGGTGCACATTATACCGATAAAGAAGAGCTCATAATGTTAGTCGCGGATAATGGTAAAGCAATTAAATTTTCTGAATCTGATGTTAGAGAAAGGTTTAGGGGAACTTTAGGTGTGAAAGGTATTAATTTAGCTAAAAACTCAAAACTCGTATCTATTTTGAAACCTACAGGTGGTGAGATAATAACTGTCACAGAGAACGGCTATGGTAATAGAGTATCTGTGGAAAATTATAATACCCAAAAGCGTGGAGGTGTTGGTGTAATTGGCATTAAGACGAGTTCACGTAATGGAAAAGTTGTTGGCGCGGTTAACGTTGGAGCTGATGACCAAATAATTATGATTACAAACAAGGGTAAAACAATTAAGATATCAGTAAATGATATGCCTATAATTGGAAGGAACACACAAGGAGTCAGATTACAAGTTTTACAAGATGGTGAAAAGCTTGTGGCGATATCAACAGAAACAATTGTTAGTGATGAGTGAAGATTTAAATAAAATTAGAGCCCTTATTGATAAAATTGACAGGAAGATTGTCAATTCACTAAATGAGCGAGCAGACCTTGCAAAAAAAATAAAAAAAGCAAAAGCATCAACACAGAAAAAAGATATATTCAAACCGGAGAGAGAAGCACAGATATTAAGAAAGCTAGCCTCAAATAATTCAGGTCCTCTTACAACTTTACATTTACAAACAATTTTTAGGGAAATTATATCGTCATGCTTGTCGCTTGAAACTAATTTAAAAGTTAGTTGTCTAGGACCACAACAGTCTTATAGTAATCTTGCTCTAAATAAATTCTTTGGCTCGTCAGTTGAAATTAAATTTAATAATTCTATATCAGATATTTTTTCTGACATATCACGAAAAACTGTAGACTTTGGTGTTGTTCCAATTGAAAATTCTAATCAAGGCAGTATCAAGGAAACTATTGATCACCTTATTAAAGGAAATGGTAGGCTATGTGGAGAAGTAAACCTAGACATAAAACATTGTTTGCTTTCTAATGAAAAAAACATTAGTCATATTAAAAAAGTTTACGCCCATGAGCAAACTTTTTTACAATGCAATTATTGGCTGAATGAAAATATGCCTGGTATTGAAAGAATATTTACTACAAGTAATTCTGCTGCAGTTAAGAAAATTATTAAACTTAAAAACTCTGCTGCTATAGCTAGTAAAAATTGCTCGCCTGTTTACAAAGTAAATATTTTAAAGAGCAATATACATGACAGCGCAGATAATACAACAAGGTTCATTATTATCGGTAATCATAACATTAATGCTAGTGGGCTGGATAAGACTTCTATACTAATATCTGTGGACAATAAGGTAGGTGCATTAAATAATTTATTATCGTCTCTATCTAAGAACAAAATCAGTATGTCTAAAATAGAATCTATGCCAACAAAAATAAATAACTGGGAATATATGTTCTTACTAGATATTGATGGACATGTTGATGATAAGATCGTGAGCAGAGCATTGAAAGAAATACAGAGAAAAAGTTCGTTCTATAAAAACTTAGGTTCATACCCTAAAAGTATTTAAAACATAATGGCTAAAAAAACATCTACATCAACTTATCAGCCTGGCAGGAATATAGAGGATATTCAGAAAACTTATGGTCTAAAGAATGTAATTAAATTAGCATCAAATGAAAATCCACTTGGTCCAAGTAAAAAAGCAATATCAGCAGCTAATAAAATGATTAGTTCGATGAATAGGTATCCGGATAGCCAGTCCTCACATCTTAAGCAAGCAATTAATAAATTAATATCTAAAAGAAATATTTCAACTGATAATATTATTATAGGCAATGGATCAAATGAGATTCTTGAGCTTGTAGCACGAAAATATTTAAATAATAATTCTGAAGTACTTTTTTGCAAACATTCCTTTTTAGTATATAAAATTATTTCTAACACAATGAATGCGAAAATAATAGAATCAAAAATCATTACTAAAAAAGGTAAAGATTTTATGGGCATAGACTTAGAATCTATGAGATCTAAAATAACAAAAAAAACTAAAGTAATATTTATTGCAAACCCCGGAAACCCAACTGGGACAGTTCTGTCCATTAATAAGATAGAAAAGTTTGTTAAAACAATATCAAAAAAAATAATTATTGTGATTGACGAGGCTTATTATGAATATGCCTCTTATTATGGTTTCAAAAGCTCTATATCTTTACTGAATAAATATAACAACATAATTATCACAAGATCATTTTCTAAAATCCATGCTCTTGCAGGCGTGCGCGTAGGATATGGATTAGCCTCGAAAGAGATCATATCTAATTTTAATAAAATTAGACAACCTTTTAATGTCAACTATGTAGCACAAACCATGGCCATGGAATCTCTTTCAGATGAAAAATACCTAAAAAAGAGTTTGGAACTAAATAATATTGGAATGCAGTTCTTGAAATTAGAATTCAAGAAACTAGGGATTTCATATATTGATAGTTATACTAATTTTATGACAGTATATTTGGGTAACAATGCACAGTTAATTTATGAGATGCTATTGTCAGAAGGTGTAATTCTTAGACCTTTAGATAACTATGGACTTCCTAGCTACCTGAGAGTAACAATTGGTACAAAAGACGAGAATGTCATGTTTATTAAAAAACTTAAAAAATCATTAAAGAGATTAAAATAAATGTATAACTCTATATATATTTTTGGCCTAGGAATGATGGGTGCTTCGCTTGCAAAATCAATTAAAAGTAACAAACTTGCAAAAAAAATCTATGCTTTTGACAGCAATGGTAAAAGTCTTGAGTTTGCTAAAGAAAAAAAGCTTATAAATGATTATGATGATAAAGATTATAAATTTTTATCGGAGTCTGATTTTATAATAATATGTGCTCCAATGGGTTCTTACATGAAAATATTCAAGACGATAGATAAGTATAAAAAGTCTAGTGCGATTATTACTGATATAGGTAGCACCAAAAAGAATATTATTGATTTATCAAAATTAGTGATATCTAATCCTGACGATTGTTTTCTTGGCTCTCATCCTCTAACTGGAAAAGAAACTAGTGGCGTGACTTCTTATGAAAATAATCTTTTCAATAAAGCTGTTGTATTAGTAACACCTACTGACAAAAGCAATAAAATCTTAATTAAGAAGATATCTAAATTTTGGAAAGATATGAAATGCAAGGTTACAGTGATATCATCAGAACTTCATGATCTTGTTTTATCAGAAACAAGCCATCTTCCGCATCTCGTTTCTTTTGCATTAGTTAATATTATCTTAAATACTAAATCCATAAAAAATATAAAAGATTATACCGGCGGTGGCTTTAGAGATTTTGCAAGATTGGCTCATAGTGATGCATTAATGTGGAATGATATTTGTATGAGTAATAATCAAAATATCATCTCTTCAATCAATATGCTCATAAAAGAGTTAAGTTTGATTAAAACTATGGTTGAAAGTAACGATAAATCTTTACGCTTATATCTTAATCGAATTAAAACTAAGTTAGATAAGAAATGAAAAAAGAATCTAATCTAATTATTAATAATCCAAAAAAACTAGAGGGACCAATAAATATCCCCGGTGACAAATCCATAACTCATAGAGCAATTATGCTTGGCGGATTATCTGACGGCACGATTACTATTACAAATAGTCTTTTGTCTGAAGACTGTATGAGAACCCTTGTTGCATTTAGAGAGCTTGGAGTTGATATACAAATCAATGGTGAAAAGATTGTAATTGTTGGTAAAGGCATACAAGGTCTTACTCAACCAAAATCTCAAATTGATGCAGGTAATTCCGGAACAATGGCAAGATTATTATCTGGGATACTCTCTACTCAAAGTTTTGATAGTACAATTTCTGGAGATGAATCATTAGTTACTAGACCTATGAAACGTATCATTGAGCCTCTTGAATCTTTTGGTGCGCTGATAAAGTCGAGCTATGGAAAACTTCCAATGAGTTTTGAACCGCCCACTTCAATGAAACCTATTGTTTATCATAGTAAGATACCCAGCGCTCAGGTTAAGTCATCATTAATTCTAGCAGCGCTTAATATAAAAGGTGAGTCAATAATTAGTGAAGATATAATAACAAGAGATCATACAGAAAGGCTTTTATCTTATTTGGAGTATCCTTTTGTGAATGACAAAGGAGTTATAACTTTACAGGGTTATAAAAATCTTGTAGCAAAGGATATTGAAATCCCGTCAGATATATCTTCAGCTGCTTTTTTTATTGTTGCTGCTTTAATTAAAGAAGGTTCTGATATTACTTTAAATAATATTGGAGTGAATCCACTTCGGACCGGTATCATAGATGTCTTATTAGAAATGGGTGGCAATATCAAACTCGTTAATTGTCGTACCGTTTGTAATGAGCCAGTAGCAGACATTAGAGTAAAACATTCTAAATTAAATCCAGTTAATATTTCCGGTAAAATAATTTCACGATTGATAGATGAATTACCAATTTTATTTATTGCATGTGCAACTTGCAATGGTCTATCATTGATAGAGGATGTAGGTGAGTTGAGATATAAAGAGAGCGACAGAATAGAGGCAATGGAACATGGGCTCAGAGAATTAGGCATCAATATAGTTTCAACTGAGAATTCCTTATCAATTACTGGTGGAGAATTTATTGGTGGTATTATTGATAGTTATGGAGATCATAGAATTGTAATGTCATTCTTAATAGCAGGTTTAGTTTCTCTTAAACCGATAACAGTCTTAAATACTAGCAATATTGATACCTCTTTTCCTGGTTTTGCGGATATTTTGATAGATCAAAAAATAGATCTTTATAGCATATGAGTAAAGTACCTATCATAACTATAGATGGTCTAGCTAGTTCAGGGAAAACCACTATATCTAAATCATTGTCTAACCATTTAGGATTCTATACTTTAGATAGTGGGATTTTATATCGTGCATTTGCATATATTAAAAGTGTAGAGAATATTGACAAGTTTATGCCTGATACTGTAACAAAAATAATTAATAATATGAAAATGGTTCCATCAAAGAATCTCGACTTTAATATTGTTTATAATTCCGATGATATTACTGGTAATTTATATAATGAAGTGATCGGATTACAAGCATCTGATATCTCCAAAAATGAATATATCAGAGACGCACTATTATCTATTCAACATGCATGCGTCCAAATGCCTGGTTTGATAGCTAATGGTAGAGATATGGGAACAAAAGTTTTCCCTGATGCTGAGCTTAAAATCTATTTTACTGCTAACATAGAGGTTCGGGCGAAAAGAAGATATGAGCAACTAATTAAATCTGGCTCTAATCCAAATTTAGATAATATACGTAAATCTCTAGAGCAAAGAGATCAAAAGGATATGAACAGGGATGTTTCACCACTAAAAGCTGCCAAAGAAGCTATTATTGTTGATTCTAGTGAATTAAATATTGAGACTATCCTTGATAAAATCCTTGGATTGTATAAGATATCAAGAGTTTGAATTAAATGAGGAAAATAAATTAATGGAATCCCAATCAGAATTTGAAGTATTATTTCATGATAGTATTAGTAATATTGATATGACCCCAGGTAGTATAGTTACCGCGACAGTCATAGAAATAAGAGATGACTATGTTGTCATAAATGCAGGTCTAAAATCTGAAGGTATTATTCCTAAAAATCAATTCCTTAGTGTAAAAGGAGAGTTAGAAATCGAGTTAGGTGATGAAGTAGAGGTCACCCTTGATATGATTGAAGATGGATATGGTGAAACAATCATGTCTCGCGAAAAGGCAAAAAGAACTAAAATATGGGATGAGCTTGAGAAGATTCAAGATAGCCAAGAAAACATAGAAGGCCGAGTTTCAGGTAAGGTCAAAGGTGGATTCACTGTTGATTTATTAAATATAAAAGCATTCTTACCAGGATCATTGGTGGATGTTCGTCCTACCAAAGAAACAGATTATATAGAAGGAAAAGTTTTAGAATTCAAGATCATTAAAATGGATAAGATAAGAAACAATATCGTCTTATCAAGAAAAGCTGTACTTATGGATCAAAACTCAAGTCCAGAAGAAATTGCAGAGAAATATACTGAAGGAAAAACTGTAACTGGATTTATTAAAAATCTTACAGATTATGGTGCATTTATAGATTTAGGTGGCATCGATGGTTTATTGCATATAACTGATATTTCATGGAAAAGAATTAATCACCCAAGTGAGCTATTACGTGTAGGCGATGAGATTAATGTAGTTGTTCTAAAGTATGATACTGAAAAAAATAGGGTCAGCTTGGGTATGAAGCAATTATTAGACGATCCATGGGATAAAATTCCTGAAAAACTTGAGCTAAATACTATCTACAAAGGCAAAGTAGCTAATATAGCTGATTATGGTGTTTTTGTTGATCTTGGCGATAATATTGAAGGTTTGGTGAGAACATCTGAACTTAATTGGACAAATAAAAACATAAATCCAAATAAAGTGGTCAACTTAGGTGACGAAATTGAAGTTAAAGTCATGGAGATTGATAATGACAAGAGAAGAATCTCATTAAGTCATAAGCAGTGCCTAGAGAACCCATGGTCGCTATTTGATGATAACAACAGCAAGGGTGATATTTTAACAAGTCAAATTAAATCAATAACTGATTTTGGAATCTTCGTGGGACTTGATGGCGGTATAGATGGGCTAATTCATATAACAGATATCACATCTGAAGATAAACAAGAAGAGGCTATACGCACATACAAAAAAGGGGATGATGTAACGTCAATTATATTGTCAATAGATTCAGAGAGAGAAAGAGTTTCTTTAGGTATTAAGCAGTTATCATCTAAAGATTCACAAGCATCAGACACCGAGTAGTATGATACTAAATAGATCAGAATTAATACACAAGCTGTCAGGTAAATTTAAATCTTTCACTACTTCCGATATTGATTATTCAGTTAAAAAGATACTTGAACATATATCAAAATCCCTATACTCCGGAGATAGGGTTGAAATTAGGGGGTTTGGAACATTTTCATTACATAATCATAATTCTAGATTAGCCAGAAATCCTAAAACTGGCGAGTTAGTAGCTTTAGAGAAAAGAAATAGTGTCCACTTTAAACCTAGTAAAGAACTCAAGACAAGGGTAAATAATAAGGATTAATATTTAATTTATCTTCAATTAACCACCCTAATAGAATAATATAATATATAACTATGTTTAGAGTTTTAATATTTCTAGTCACATTATTTTTGTTAGCTTTGTCTATAACAATTTCTATGCTTAATACCTCGGTTATTGAAATAGATTTATATCTTCATAAATATTCTGCTCCAATACCACTTTTCTTATTTATAAGTTTTTTAATAGGATCTTTTCTAGCATTGTTATTCTTCCTATCATCATATATAAGACATAAACATGAGGCTAGGGGACTTAGAAAAATACTGAAAGTAAAAGAAGATGAAATTGATAGTCTTAGGAAAAATCCACTTAGAGATGATCACGAATGATCTATACCATAATTGGCAGTATGGTGATTATAATATCATTAGCTTATATTTATTATAAACCTTCAGCTAAAGTTACTAAAAATATTTTTAATGCCGAATACTATAGAGGGTTAAATTATTTACTAAACAATGAAGAAGATAAAGCTTTTAAAATTTTTACAGCATTAATGGATGTAGATAGCTCCACGATAGAAACCCATCTTGCATTGGGTGGGCTATATAGGAAAAGAGGAGAGTTTGACAAAGCTATATTAATTCATCAAAATCTTCTCTCAAGACCTACTCTTGAGGCTGAGCTAAAGAATCAAGCCTTATATGAATTATCTAAAGATTTTCATTCAGCAGGACTTTATGATCGTTCCGAAAAAATATTTAGAAATTTGTCTGAAATAAAAAGTTATAGGCAATCATGTTTAGAGCATTTACTAAAGATATATGAAGTTACCAAGGATTGGGAGAAAGCAATAGAGTTAGTAAAATCAATGGATACTATTACTGATAATGAGAAAACATTAGCTCTCCTTGCACAATATTATTGTGAAATATCTAGCATATATAATAAAGACAACCAGATAGAAAAAGCTATCGCAATATCTAAAAAAGCATTAAAAACTAATAAAAATTGTATAAGAGCTAACTATCAGTTAGCTAAATATTATTCAAAAAATGATATAGGTATATCAGTTCAATACTATCACTCTATAATTCATCAAAATAAAGATTTTTCAAAATATATTATAAATAAAATAATTCACACAGCTAAGAAAATTCAAAACAATAATATTATCCTTAAAACGTTAATGAGTATATCTGAAATCAAAGAAATGCCTTTTATACCAGATATATATTTTTTTATTCTTTATGAGAAAGATAAGGAAACAGCTATGAAATATATAAACACTTTCGACCGGACTGACTTAGTCAATAATTTTGTAATTACTCATACTTTGGCATCAACAGAAGATCAAACTGGTCTTAATGGTGTAATACATGATTTAGTAAATTCATATAAAAATATTTTTTCTTCTAATTTTTACTTTATTTGTAATAATTGTGGATATAAGTCTAATGAGTTAAACTGGAAATGCCCCAGTTGCAATACATGGGAAACGATAGTCCCTAAATCAGCAGTTGATATAATAGAAGAGGGAAAGCATAGTGAATAATAATTTTAATAAGAACAAGATAATAGTTGCATTAGATTATACCGACAAAAAGCATGCTTTAATGTTATCTGAACAACTAGATCCATCATACTGTAGATTAAAGATAGGTAAACAACTTTTTACCAAATATGGACCATCTATAGTTGATGATCTTCAGGAAATGAATTTTGAAATATTTTTAGATTTAAAATTTCATGATATACCTGCAACAGTCTACAAAGCATGTTTAGAAGCCTATAAGCTGGGTATATGGATGCTAAATATTCATCTTTTAGGTGGTAAAGAAATGGTAATTGCAGCTAAAGAAGCAAGAGATACAGTTAATAAAAAATCTAAAATTATAGGTGTTACTCTTTTAACTAATCATAATAAAGAGAGTATGCATTACCTTGGCATGGATAATCGTGAAGAGATAGTTAACGTTTTATCAGTGATGGCTAACGATGCAAAAATAGATGGAATTGTATGTTCGCCAGGAGATATAATATCCATAAATAAATCCAAAAATAACCTAGAGTTTATTACTCCTGGAATAAGATTAAGTCATGATTCTGATGACCACTCAAAAGTATATACGCCATCTATAGCTCTAGAACTTGGGAGTACCTACCTTGTTATAGGCCGTCCTATCACAGAAGCTGAAGACCCAATGAGTATTGTTGAAAAGATTAGGTTGATGATCTAAATTCTGTTTGCAACTCTTTATAGTCATTTGAATTATTAAACTTAGCTCCATATATCTGGATAATTTTTGATGCACAATAATTTGCAAATTTCATAGATTCAAGAATGTTATTATCTGTATATTTATGCATGAAAGCACCAAGAAACATATCTCCCGCGCCAGTAAAATCTTTGGACATAACCTTATTACCCATAACTTTATAATCATTTGTTCCATCAAAACATATTGCCCCCTTTGAACCAAGCGTAATAATATACATATCAGTTAACTCTTTGAGAAATACTTCTGCATCTTTAAGATTATTTGTTTGTGAAAAATTCAATGCTTCTTGTTCATTACAAAAAATTATATGTGATTTTTTGTTAAATAATTTCATCATGTTATCCCTAAAAAAAGAAACAATATTTGGGTCAGATAAAGTAATAACAGTTTTTGTATTATTTTCATTAGCTATATCTATCGCAGCTACTCCTACATTTAAAGTTAGATCTGATGTGACTAAATAACCTTCTATCAATAGGTAGTCAGATTCCTGAATTGATTCTTTACTTATGTCATTATCACTTAATAAGCTAGATGACCCTAAAAAAGTATTCATTGTTCTTTCATTATCAGGTGTAATTAAGACTAGACATTCACCACTTCTTTGATCTTTAATTTTTGCAACATGCGCATCAACACCTGATTCATTTAAACAATTGATAAAATTTTTACCTGACTCATCATCTGAAACTTTTCCTGAAAAGCAAACATTGTCAGAAAATTGAGCCATTGCATATACGGAATTCGCAACAGAACCACCCGGTATAATCTTTTCCGGTGGCCTCATTGATTTTAATTTTTCATGAAGAGCAAAGTGCTGATCATATTCATTTAATAGCATGCATCCTTTTTCAAGTGTGAGGTCCTCTAAGATTTGATCATTAATCTTATACTCATAATCCAGCAATGCATTTCCAATTCCATATAGTTTATATTTACTCATACTCTTTATTCCTGACAATATTAGTTATATTAAATTCGATAATAGCTTTATAGCCTATATATATTGACACCTAGGATATCATAAAATTCTTTTTAATATTACAAAAAATCTTTTAGGAATAAAATCATTAATTACATGGCATCTACTGAATTCTTTGATAAAATAGTTTTCTGCTCGAGTGGTGGAATGGTATACACGGAGGATTCAAAATCCTCTGTCGCAAGACATGTGGGTTCGAATCCCACCTCGAGTAGAGATGATTTCTTTGATCTCGAAATATATTTTCTATAGATAAATATCTATATAAAACTATGATAGTATTTAATTATGATTACTTCACTTATTTATCTAGCTTCAATTATTTTACTGGCCTTAATTGGGATATATTTTTATAAACAAATTAAATTATCGAATAAAATTGCCCTCAAAGACACTACTCTAGAGAACATCGAAGAAAAACTTAAAAAACATAAGTTAGTGGGGGGAAGGCATAAAAGGACTAATAAAAAAAATCCTCCAATAGTTTAATTATTTGTTTTTTTTCTTGGCTGTCCTTGCTAGTTTAGCCATTTCTGGGGTATATGCGGCACCTTGCCAGAGCATACTATATACTATTTCTTCATTACCATTCTCACAGACATCTATCACCTTCTGAAACAAAGGTTGGAAAGTCTCACTTTTATGAGAATTTTCATGATCTTCATAAGATGTCCAAAATGTTATAATCAGAGCTTCACGATCTTTTAAATCAGAGGCTAAAGCTTTACCAATATTTGATCCTTCATTAGATATTTGGCCACTATTTAGAACAACCATACCTCCTATGAAACCAGTCTCCGAGTGATAAGTTTTTACATTTTCGCACATGACAGCAACCCTTTCTTGAAGATCGTCTAAGGTAAACTCATCTTTAAGTATTACTCTATTAATTGTTACAATTCCATCATGCGGGAAGTTATTTATCAAGCTCATATCTAATTAAAACAAATATAGGCTAATAAATCAATATTAGATAATGCTAATATATAATTTAATTGACATAACAACATTTAGAAGTATTATTTTGCAGTATTATGACAACATTAATATCTTCATATAACTATGATTTACCTGATGATTCAATTGCCTCAAGCCCATTGGATCAAAGATCAGATTCTAAATTGTTGCATTATAATTTGAGAGAATCACACTATGAGGATCAGAAATTTTCAAAATTAATAGATATCCTGAATAAGGGTGACTTATTAATAATGAACAACACAAAGGTAATACCTGCAAGAATACATATGCACAAAGCTAGTGGTGGGAAAATTGAAATCTTATTCAATAGGAGAATTAATCAAGACTCAATTGAAGTTATATTCTCATCTTCGAGAAGGCCAATTATTAATTCTTATTTAAGCATAGAAAATCAAAGGATTTTTAAAGTACTTGATATTAGTAGAAAATGCCTTGTTTTGCTAAAAGTATCAGATGATAGTATATTTTCTATTTTTGAAAAATATGGCCAGACACCTCTGCCAAAATATATTAAAAGACCTCCTACAGATAGTGATAAAAATAAGTATCAAACCGTATATGCTGAGCATAATGGTTCAGTAGCTGCTCCAACTGCAGGATTACATTTTACGAAAAAAATGATTAAAAAAATTTTAGACGCTGGTGTGATAATTAAATATTTAACACTGCATATCAGCTATAATACTTTCAAACCAATTCTAGTAGATGATTACCTAGAACATGACATTGGAGAAGAATATCTGAAAATAGATAAGAGTATTTTTTCTGCTATAAAAGTTGCCAAGGAAAATGGATCAAGAATAATATCTGTTGGTACAACTGTGGCCCGATCACTCGAATTTTGTAGTATGAATGGAATTGAAGATTCTTATGAAGGACCAGTGAACATATTTATTCACCCAGGTCATAGATTTACATCGATTAATTGCTTGATCACTAATTTTCATCTGCCAAAATCATCATTGCTATTACTTGTGTGTGCTTTTGGGGGTAAAAAAAATATTATTAATGCATATAAGTATGCAGTTAAAAATAATTATAGGTTTTATAGCTATGGTGATAGCATGTTTTTAGAAAATATATGATTAAATTTACTCTTAAAAATAAATCGAGAAAAGCACGTACAGGTATTCTTGAACTTAAACATGGTATCGTTGAAACTCCTACGTTTATGACAGTAGGAACATATGGATCAGTTAAGTCCTTAGCTAATAGTGATCTTTTAGAATGTGAGGCTCAGATAATTTTATGTAATGCATATCATCTTATGCTAAGACCAGAGCATGATGTAGTTTTAAAAGCTGGTGGGTTACATAAGTTTATGAATTGGTCTAAACCAATTTTAACTGACTCAGGTGGATATCAAGTCTTTAGTTTATCTCGACAAACCAGAGTTTCTAGAAATGGAGTAGAATTTAAGTCTCCATTAAATGGAAATAAGATATTCATGACACCCGAAAAGTCTATAGAGACACAGATTAATCTAGGTAGTGATATTATGATGATATTTGATGAGTGCACCCCGTACACTGCAACTAGAGATGAAGTTAAAAAATCAATGGAATTATCATTGTATTGGGCTGAGCTTTCTAAGAAAGCCAATAATACTACAATGCCTTTATTTGGTATAGTTCAGGGTGGAATGCATAATGATTTGAGAGAAATCTCGTTGAATGAGCTGACTAAGCATAATTTTGATGGTTATGCACTAGGAGGATTATCTGTTGGAGAACCCTCAGATATTAGAAATGACATTGTTGAACATATTGGATGTAAGCTCCCGGAAGGCAAGCCAAGATACTTAATGGGCGTAGGCAAGCCAATTGATATAATTTATGCTGTAAGAGAGGGTATAGATATGTTTGATTGTGTAATTCCGACTAGAAATGCTAGAAATGGTCAATTATTTACTAATCTTGGGAATCTTAATATTAGAAATAAAAAATATGAGTCTGATTTTACCCCTATCGATAAAACCTGCCCATGTTTTACATGTAAAAATTATTCCAGAGCATATATTAGACATTTAGACAGATGCAATGATATATTGGCTGGAAGACTTATGTCTATTCATAATGTATACTTTTATCAGGAATTTATGAGAAAAATCAGATTATCTATACAGGAAAACACATTGGATGCCCTTATAGAAAATATTGAACAAAATTATATACACGAGTGAGGGTTAATATGGATTTTATAAATATAGCGCATGCTGCTTCAGATACGCAAGAACCATCAGCATTAGGATTTCTCCTGCCAATTTTTATTCTAGTTTTAATGTACTTTATTCTAATTAGGCCACAGTCAAAAAAATTGAAAGAACATAAGCAAATGGTTGAGGATTTAAAAGTGGGGGATGAAGTTTCTACAATTGGGGGGTTACTAGGCGTAGTTCTTAAGATTGGAGAATCTTATATACAACTAAAAATTTCCAGTGACGTTGTAATTAAGTTGCAAAAATCCTCTGTTAGCAAAATATTGCCTAAAAATTCTCTGGAGTCTATAAAGTAGTATGACATCATACCCGCGCTGGAAATATATTATGGTTATCTTGGTACTAATGGTATCTGTGATTTACTCTCTTCCAAATCTCTATACTTCATATCCTGCCTTAGAGGTTAACGATAATAACAAAGTTGACTTAGTCCAGTTAATTAATATTATTGACCCAACCATTAATCCCAAAGATGTGATCAAGGAAGATAATAAGTTTATATTTAAATTCAGTAGTTCTAAAAATCAGCTTGATGCATTTAATAAATTAAGTATGTCAAATACAAAGACCAATTATACTTTAACAAGTCATACTAATTTACCTGCTTGGTTAAAGTCTATAGATGCTTATCCTATGTTTTTAGGTCTAGACCTTAAAGGTGGTGTACATTTTTTACTACAGGTTGACAGAGATAATATCAAAACAAACTTACTTAGGGAAATTAGTGATGATGTAAAAGATATATTAATTGAAAATAAATTTAGATATGATTCTTTTTATAAAACTAAGGAGAAGGTTATTGTTAGTTTTGATATTGATAAACCTATAAGTGAAATTATCAAAAAAATAAATGAAGTAATTCCAGATATATTAATATCAAAGATTAATAATGATGCAGATATTAAACTTGAAATTTTTCCGTCAGAAGATTTAATTAGTAGAGATATTGATAGCTCTCTAGCAAAAAACTTAACAATTCTTCGTAGTAGAGTAGATGAGCTTGGCGTAGCTCAACCGATACTTCAAAAGCAAGGCAAAGATAGAATAATAGTGCAGTTACCTGGATTACAAGATTCTACTAGAGCTAAAGGTATATTGGGATCAACAGCTACACTTGAGTTTAGATTAACCAAAGGAACTCCAGAGGATTGGTATGCTTCAAAAATTTCAGGTACCCCAGTTATAAACTCATCAGTTTTATATAATCAGCGCGACACATCGCCTATTTTACTTTCACGTAAAGTTATCGTAGGAGGAGCTGATATCAAAGGAGCTAACAGTGGATTTGATTCATCAACAAATACTCCTGCAGTTTTTGTAAATTTAAGTGACTATGGTGCATCTCGTATGCTTGAGACTACATCTAAGAATATTGGAAGCAGGATGGCAGTCATATTTGTCGAAAAAAATAAAAAAGAAGTAATAAATGTTGCCACTATTAGAGAAGCATTCAGTAAAAGTTTTCAAATTACAGGCTTAGATATAAATGAGGCAACTGACTTAGCTATATTATTAAGATCAGGTGCGCTAAGCGCACCCATGGAAATTGTTGAAGAAAGAACTGTGGGACCAAGTCTAGGAGAATCTAATATTTTAGCAGGTAAAAACTCAATGTATTTTGGTTTGTTCTTGGTTGGATTATTTATGTTAATTTATTATAGATTATTTGGATTCATTGCAAATATTGCTCTTATTGCAAACATTATAATTATTGCTGCTATACTCTCAATTTTTCAAGCTACGTTAACTCTGTCCGGAATAGCAGGTATAGTATTAACAGTAGGAATGGCTGTGGATGCAAATGTTTTAATCTTTGAGAGAATCAGAGAAGAGATTAGAAATGGTATTTCTCCAAATGCAAGTATATATGCAGGTTATCAAAAAGCTTTCTCTACAATTTCAGATGCAAATATCACAACTTTAATTGCAGCTATTGCGTTACTTACCATAGGTACTGGAGCAGTGAAGGGGTTTGCTATTACATTAGTGGTTGGGATCTTATCTTCTATGTTCACTTCAATAGTTGGAACTAGAGCGTTGGTAAGTATAATATATGAAAGAAAAAACAATAAAGGTCTTTCAATATAATGTTTAAACTTATTAGCTCATCGTCTAATTATAATTTTTTAGGACAAAAAAAAATTGCTATTGCCATATCTGCTTTTTTAGTAATCATCAGCTTAACTAGTTTCATAACAAAAGGACTAAATTGGGGTATTGATTTTTCTAGCGGTTATATCATCCAGCTAAAATTTGATAAAGAAGTTAATATTTCAGAAATCCGAACTGCTTTTGAAGACAATGGAGTTACAGATTCTGTCATGCAGTCGTTCGGTTCAAATAATGAAATCATTATAAAACTCAAAGAGGAAAGTAACTTTAATAAAGACTCGGTTAATATTTTCCTTTTAGACACCCTGTCAGAGACACACCCGTTCAAGATACTTAAGTTAGAGTTTGTTGGAGCGCAAATAGGTGATGAGCTTAGAGAAAAAGGAGAGTGGGCAATGTTAGTGGCCTTGCTTAGTATTCTTGTTTATATTGGCTTTAGATTTGAACTTCTTTTTGGTGTTGGAGCAATCATAGCTTTAATCCATGACGTGGTCATAACTTTGGGTTTCTTTTCTCTTCTCCAGATAGAGTTCAACTTAAGTGTACTCTCGGCTATATTAGCGGTAATAGGGTATTCCCTGAATGATACAATAGTTGTATATGATCGAATTAGGGAAAATATTAATATAATTAAAACTAATTCTTATGTGGATATACTAAATATATCCATTAATCAGACGTTAAGCAGGACCCTTATAACTTCTTTAACGACAATGTTTGTTCTGCTTTCTTTATTTATACTTGGTGGCTCAGCAGTTGAGTATTTTGCTTTAGCTATGATGATTGGAATACTCATAGGCACTTACTCGTCTATATTTGTCGCAAGCACAAGTTTGTATTTTTTAGGTGCAAATGCTGAACAGAGAAACGATCTTTAGCAAACTTTAGGCAATATTTTTTTATGTAGCCATTCTTTTGATGCAATTAATGACTTAGAATTATAAATATCATCGTTACCATTAAAATCTGTAACAAATACTCCTGACTCTTTGCAAATTAATATACCTGCTGCAGATTCCCAAATATGAATCTTTGGATAAATAATTAAATCAATTTTACCTTCTGCCATATATATTAGTTCTGTAGACTTGGAGCCTATAAATCTTTCAGTGCCATCCAGCATATTCTCAATATTTAATTTTATTTTTGTGTTATCAATCACATAAAGTATTTTAGTCTTTGATAAATTTCTATTTCTTATTTTAGTGTTCTCATGCATAGCTCCCTCACCTTTAATTGCTGTGACAAGTTCATCTTGAATTGGATTAAAGATTATTGTAGCTTGAGCTATACCTTTTTGAAATATAGTAATGGTGATATTAAATAATGGAAGTTTATTAACAAAATTCTCATAACTATCAAGAGGATTGATGATCCAGATATATTTCTCATCATCACTTTGAACATCTGTTGTAAAATTTTTATCTCCAGCAATATCTGAGAGTATTTTTGTATCTACATATGATGGCCCCAACACATCAGTATCACCGTATGGATAAGACTCAGCAATAATATCCGCTATATGCTTATAAATTAGGTCACCAATTTTATCATAAGACCTAAGTTCATCTTGATCTTTAGACTTATATATCTTGGTGATTATCTCTGAAGCTGATCTGCATGCTTTTAATGCTATATTTAATCTTGGTTGCATATTGTTTTAATTCTGTAAAGTAACCATAATACTACAATATGTTTTCAAATGTTCATATAGTTTTAGTTAATACGTCGCATCCGGGAAATATCGGTTCTACGGCTAGGGCTATGAAAACAATGGGGTTTAAAAAATTATTACTAGTTAACCCTAAAGAGTTTCCATCATCTCAATCAGACGCTTTGGCTGTTGGTTGCGTTGATGTACTTAAGAAAGCTAAAGTATTTTCTAATCTCTCAGATGCAGTCGCAGGTGCAAATATAAATATCGGCTTATCTGCAAGAACTAGAAAAGCATCCATACCTATATTGAGTGTAGATGAGTGTGTCAATTATGTGTTGTTGAATAAAAATCTGAAGTGCAATATTATCTTTGGTAACGAATCTTCTGGTTTATCAAATAGTGATTTACTTAAGTGTGACTATATGGTCTCCATCCCAACATACAAAGATTATAGTTCTCTAAATTTATCAGCAGCTGTCCAATTAATTACTTATGAGTTTTATAAAAACACTAAAACACATATTTCTAGTTCAAAAAAACCTATTACTCATGCAACTGCTAAAGAAAAAAATTATTTTATTGATACTCTAATCACCTTAATGAAAGAAACAAAATTTATAAGTGTTAAAAATTCCAAGTCCTTAACAAAAAAGATACATATATTGTTTAACAAAACTAACCTTGAAACTGATGAGGTTAATATGCTTCTTGGAATGCTTAATTCTATACATAAAAAGCTCAATAAGTAGTTGATAAGAACACTAGGTTATTGCATAATTAATTCATGAAATTAACAACAAAAGGTAGATATGCAATAATCGCCATGGTTGATTTAAGTCTCAATGGAGCCGTAGACCCTGTAAGATTAAAAGATATCGCGACAAGACAAAATATTTCTCTATCCTACTTAGAGCAACTATTTTCTAAACTAAGGTTATCAGGTTTAGTAAAAAGTGTAAGAGGCCCCGGTGGAGGCTATATTTTGAGTCAAACAGCATCTGAAATTAATTTGCTGGATGTAATAACTGCTGTAGATGAAAAAATTGATCAAACGCAGTGCGGAGGAGCTATGAATTGTATTAACGAAAAACCTTGTTTAACACATTTCATATGGACTGATTTGAACGAGATAATCAACCAATATATGCAAGGAATTAACTTAGGTGATATAGCATTAAGAGAGGATGTTAGGAATATAATATTTTTAAGGGAGAATAAAAATGTCAGCCATAATCAAAGACAAGAAAAATAAAGTTAGTATGCCAATTTATTTGGATTACTCTGCAACAACGCCTGTTGATGAAAGAGTGGCTAAGAAAATGTTGGAATGTTTGACTGTCGAGGGAAAATTTGGAAACCCAGCATCAAGGTCTCATCCTTATGGGTGGGATAGTGATAAATTAATCGATGAGGCTAGAATCAATGTAGCCAATCTCCTTAATGCTGATAAAAGAGAGATAGTTTGGACAAGTGGTGCAACAGAATCTGATAACTTGGCAATTAAGGGTGCCGCCTATTTCAATAAGAGCAAAGGAAATCATCTTATCACTTTATCTACTGAGCATAAGGCAGTTTTGGATACAATGAGGTTCTTGGAGTCAGATGGTTTCGAAGTAACATATTTAGATCCTCAAGATAATGGATTGGTAGATTTAGAAGTTTTAAAAAATGCAATTAAGCCCGAAACTATTTTAGTATCTATTATGCATGTTAATAATGAGATTGGTGTAATACAAGATATGGAATCTATAGGAAAAATATGCAAAGAAAATAAAATATTATTTCATGTAGATGCAGCACAGAGCCCAGGAAAGGTTGAAAT
Organism: Gammaproteobacteria bacterium; assembly: GCA_018670435.1. Taxonomy (GTDB): domain Bacteria; phylum Pseudomonadota; class Gammaproteobacteria. Next base: position 33,148 of record JABHRC010000014.1, on the reverse strand, counting down.
TGATGTCCATAAATATAACATCGATCTTTGTTCGTTATCAGCACATAAGGCATATGGACCGAAAGGTATAGGTGCACTATATGTGAGAAGAAAGCCTAGAGTAAGAATACAAGCACAGATGCATGGTGGTGGACATGAAAGAGGTTTTAGATCAGGTACTCTTCCTACTCATCAGATTGTTGGTATGGGAGAAGCATTTAGGCTTGCTAAAGAAGAGATGGATATTGATAATAATAGAATAAAAAAATTAAGAGATATTTTATGGAACGGCTTAAAAGACATGGAAGAAATCTACCTTAATGGTGATTTAGATCAACGTATTCCTGGAAATTTAAATGTAAGTTTTAATTATGTCGAAGGAGAAAGCTTAATAATGGCGATCAAAGGGATGGCAGTTTCTTCAGGTTCAGCCTGTACATCTGCAAGCTTAGAGCCAAGTTATGTGTTAAGGGCTTTGGGTCGAGATGATGAGCTCGCGCATAGCTCGATTAGAATGACTATAGGTAAATACACAACAGAAGAAGAGATTAATACGTCTATCAATCTATTAAAAACCGCAGTAACTAAATTGCGCGAGCTATCTCCACTATGGGATATGTATAAAGATGGAGTAGATTTAAAAACAGTAAAATGGGCATCACACTAAGAACATGAGTATTACAATAACTGAAAAAGCAGCTAAACATGTAAATGATCATCTAGTTTCTCGTGGCACGGGAATTGGGTTGAGACTTGGCGTTAAAACTACAGGATGCTCTGGCCTAGCTTATGTAATTGAGTTTGCTGATAAAGTAGAAAGTGATGATAAAGTTTTTGAAGATAATGGTATTAAATTAATCATAAGTCCTAAAAGTTATACATATTTAAAAGGGACAGAATTAGATTTTGGGAAAGAAGGTCTCAACGAAGGTTTCAAGTTTAATAACCCAAACGTAAAAGATAAATGCGGGTGTGGCGAGAGTTTTAATGTTTAATGGATATATTAAAGAAGAACTTTTTTGAATTATTTAACATAGGTATTTCTGTAGATGTAAATAAGTTAGAGCTTGATGAGAAAGTTAAGATTCTACAAGGTCAATTCCATCCAGATAAATATGCTAATGGGTCAGATTTTGAGAAGAGATTAGCTCTTCAGATTTCATCCCATGTTAATGATGGACATAAAGTATTAGGAGATATTATTTTAAGAATTGAATATATTCTTAAAATTAATAATTTTAATATGGATGAATCTAAAACTATTAATGATATTGATTTTTTGCAAGAGCAAATAGAGTATAGTGAATTAGCTGAATCTTTGGGAGAAAATCTAGATAAAGAGATAATAGATGTTCATCTCTTAAAGGCTAAATCATTGTTAAAAACTACAATTGAAAATATTAAATCATCTTTTGAATCTAATGATTATGAGGCTATGTGGCAAGATTTATCAAAACTAAGATTTTATATAAAAAATATTAATGAACTTATTAAAATGAGAAATACATGAGCTTGCTTCAAATATCTGATCCCGCCAAATCAAATGATGACTTAAAAAAATTTGTTGTCGGGATTGATTTAGGTACAACAAATTCGTTAATAGCATCATATGATTCTCAATTAATAATTTATGATGATAATGATTCTGAACTCATACCTTCTGTTGTGACAATACATAACAATGGTGATTTGTCTGTTGGTGAAACTGCAGTTATAAACTCTGATAATAATAAGTCAACATGTCTTACGTCTATAAAAAGAATAATGGGTTTGTCTTATACAGATATACAAAATTTAAACCTCAAAGATGATTTACCTTTGATTAAGTCAGATAACGACCTTCCTTGCATTAACATTAATAATAAAAAATATTCTGCTATAGATATTTCCTCTAAAATATTACTTCATTTGAGAGAACTAGCTGAAACTAAAGAGAATAAATCTTTAGATGGTGCTGTTATAACGGTACCTGCATATTTCAATGATATACAGCGACAAGCTACTAAAAATGCAGCAAAACTTGCTGGTATTAATGTATTAAGGCTCTTAAATGAACCAACAGCTGCTGCTTTGGCATACGGTCTTGAGTCAAATGAAACTGGCTCATTTATAATATATGATTTTGGAGGAGGAACATTTGACGTCTCAGTCCTTACTCTAGAAAAAGGTATTTTTAAAGTTTTGTCTACAGATGGCAATACTCATCTTGGTGGTGATGATATTGATTATGCAATAGTTGATTGGTTACTTGATAATTATGCTTTCTTAAAAAAATATAAACCTATTGAAATCAAAAAATATGCCCGTTTATTAAAAGAATCTTTAGTTGATAAAAAATCTATATCCATAGATATTGATGGTAATTCTATTTCTTTATTTGACAATGATTTCTTAAAGATTATTACTCCCATATTAGATAAAACCTTTGATATTGTTAAAAACGCATTGGATGCATCGAACCTCTCAAAAAAAGATATTAAAAATATAATATTAGTTGGTGGCTCAACAAGAATTCATTATATAAAAAATATTTTGGAAAAAAAGTTTTCGTGTAATGTGTTAAACGATATTGATCCTGACAAAGTTGTAGCTCATGGAGCTGCCATACAAGCGTCGGTCTTATCTGGTAATAATAAAGAAAATATTCTTCTCTTGGATGTACTCCCCTTATCATTAGGGGTCGAGACTTATGGTGGCCTTTCAGAAAAGGTAATACTTAGAAATACGCCAATACCTATTAAACTTAGAAAAACATTTACTACCTTTAAAGATGGCCAATCCAAGTTATTGATAAATATCATTCAAGGTGAACGGGAACTTGTAAGTGATTGTAATTCTCTTGGAGAGTTCATTTTAAAAGATATCCCATCCATGGTTGCTGGTGGTCCAAGAATAGATGTAGATTTTCAGATTGATGCTGATGGGATACTTTCAGTATCTGCTACAGAAACAACAACTGGGAACTCATCTATGATTGAAGTAAAGCCTTCATATGGACTATCTGAGTCAGATATTAGCCGCATGATTGAAGATTCTAATAATAGTGCCGAGACTGACATGAGGTTAAGACGTGTTAATGAGTCAATTGTAGAAGGGAAGAGAGTTATATATGCTTTAGAGCAGGCGCTTGATAGTGATGGAAGAGATCTACTTTCTCCTGATGAGTATAATAGGATAAGCGATGAATTAGGAGCTCTAAAATTAAGCTTAAATGATGATGATTCTGAATTGATTGACGAGAAAATTAATTGCGTAGAAAAAGTATCAGAGTTTTATGTGGAAAGAAGAATGAATAGAAGTATCAAGTCACTTATTGCAGGTAAAGGTATAGATGATATACTGTAAAACGAAATGCCAAAGATAACTTTTTTACCCAATGAAGATGTATGTCCTGATGGAGCTGTGGTAGAAGCACCTAAAGGAACTAGTATCTGTCGAGCAGCGCTGGATAATGGTATTCCACTGGAACATGCATGTGAATTATCTTGCGCTTGCACTACATGTCATGTATACATAATTGAAGGTCTAGAGTCATTATCCGATGCAACCGAAGACGAGGATGATTATCTTGATAAAGCATGGGGTTTACAACCAAATTCTCGTTTAAGTTGTCAGACAGTACTTGATGATAAAGATATAATTGTTGAGATTCCAAAGTATACAATAAACCACGCGTCAGAGAGACATTAATGCATATTAAATGGACAGATACCCTTGATATAGCAATAGCTCTTGATGAAAAGTACCCTAATGTAGATCCTTTAACAGTTAGATTTACAGATTTACATTCCTGGATATGTGATTTATCTGAATTTAGTGATGATCCTACGAAGTCAAATGAAAAGATACTTGAGGCTGTTCAGATGGCTTGGATAGAGGAGAAATAGATGGCTATACAACAAACACTGTCAATGATAAAACCTGATGCTGTTCAAAGAAATTTGATCGGATCTATAATAACCCTAGTCGAAGCCAATCATTTAGTGGTTAAAAAAATGACGATGACCAAACTATCAACTCATGATGCAAAAGAATTTTATATAATTCATAAAGATAGAGATTTTTATTCAAAATTAATTGATTATATGACTTCTGGCCAAGTTGTAGTTCTCCTCCTAGAGGGCAATAATGCTATAAATGTTTATAGAGATTTAATGGGTTCAACAAATCCTACGGAAGCTAAAGAGGGAACGATAAGAAAATTATACGCCGAAGATACTACTCGTAATTCTGTTCATGGGTCAGATAGCCCTGAAAATGCTATAATAGAAATAGATTTCTTTTTTAAATAATAAATATCTTAAATCATGAAAAAAAATACAATTAAATCAATCAAGGGCTTTAAGGATATTTTGCCTGATGAAATAAAGTATTATAAGTACTTCGAAGATATCTCGAGTAAAGTTTCCGAGCAATTTTCTATTGATGAGTTAAGAACCCCGATAATTGAGAAGTCTGAGTTGTTTAATAGATCAATAGGTGATGCTACCGATATTGTCACAAAAGAGATGTATGATTTTGTTGATAAAAATGGCGACTCTATATGTCTTCGACCTGAAGGAACAGCATCAGTAGTTAGATCTGCGATAGAACATTCTCTAATATACGATCGTGGCCTCAAAAAACAAAAATACTGGTACTATGGGCCTATGTTTAGACATGAAAAACCGCAAAAGGGACGATATAGGCAGTTTAGCCAATTTGGCGTGGAGTGTTATGGTTTTTCTGATACCAATAGTGATCTTGAATTACTTATTATAGGCAACTCATTATTAAAAGGATTAAATATAGATAATGTAACCCTACATATTAATTCTCTTGGAGATATAGATGATAAAAAAGATTATGAAAAAAAGATATTCGATCATATCAGTAGTCATGTAAGTAGACTTGATAAATACCAAGCTGAAACTTTGGCTAAAAATCCATTAAGACTCCTTGATAGTAAAAGCGATAACGTTAAAGAGTTGTTGTTAAATATTCCTACTTTATATGACTCTTTATCAAATAAATCTAAATCTAGATTTGATATGTTGCTAAGGAAACTAGATGATCTTGAAATTAGCTACTTAATAGATAATTCTATTGTTAGAGGTTTAGATTATTATAATGATACCGTCTTTGAATGGAGACATCAGTCTCTAGGAAGTCAAAATGCTATATGCGCTGGTGGCAGATATGATCTATTAGTAAACATGATGGGAGGAGACGCAGTCCCAGCTATTGGATTTGCGATGGGTGTAGAGAGAATTATTGAATTATTAAAGCTTAACGATGACTTAAAGATTCAAAAAAACATATCTATTCCAATAATTAATACTTCTCTTGAGAAGGAAACCTATGTACATTTAATCTCAAAGAACTTACGTACTACTTTTGGAAAAATTAATTTTTTTAATACCGATTCATCAGCTAGCTTAACATCGCAATTAAAACATGCTATGAAGGTTAATGATACATTCGTAATTATTATTACAGATGAAAACATTAAAAATAAAAGCTTAACCATTAAGACTAGTGAAAATCAAATGTCTGACATGGTTGTTAAATGGGATGAGTTAATTACATATATGAGAAAGAAGTATGAGTAGACAGTATACAGAAGAAGAAGATAAATTGATTTCATGGTTTAAAGACAATTATAAGAATATAATTGTTGGGTTATTGTTTGGAATCTTCGTAGTATTCGGATTTAAATATTATACCGATATAAATTCTAATAAACAGTATGAAATATCACTTAAGTATGAGGAAGCTATTAAAGACTATCAGAACAACAAATATGATAAAGTAATATCATTGTCAAAAGATTATCAGGCAGCTCATCCTTCCAACATATATACTTCTATGATCAGCTTATATGTTGCTAAAATATATCATGATCAGGAGAAGTATAAAGAATCGCTTGAGAATCTTGAATTTATAATAAATAATTCTAGCTCAAAAGAGATGCAGATGATTGCTAACACTAGATATACGCGTATATTAATTTTACAAGAAAAATATAATGATGCTGAAAATTTTATTACATCAATAATTGGATACAATAATAATATTCTGCTGCTTGAGATGCTTGGTGATATCAGTTACTTGCAATCCGATATAATAAAGGCAAAAGAGTATTATAGAGCGTGTTTAAAACTTGATACAACGCCTAACAGTAGAATAATTATTGAAAATAAGCTTAATTCAGTGCAGTGATTATGAAAAAATATATAATAATAATTTTATCTCTATTCATATCTAGTTGTTCAATGTCAAATCCTCTGGGATACTTTGATTTTGTTGCTAACCAGACACAAGAGTTTCAAGGTGTAAAAGTAAAACTATTATGGTCAACTGATATTGGAGAAGAGAGAAGCTATAAAACAGGAACCTTGCAACCAGTATTTAGTAATAACGTATCATACACTATAGATTCAGAGGGTAGGGTGACTGCTATTGACTTATCATCAGGAAGTATCAAATGGGTCTATGATTTAGAGTTAAATGTATCATCAGGTTTGTCACTTCATCAAAATATGCTTTTTTTTGGCACAAGTGATGGTAAATATTATGGCTATGAAATAGACAGCCTAAATTCTTCATATGGATTGTTAGACAGACTGAATATTACTTCTTTGCTTCGAGAATCTTTAATTAAACCAGATGTCTTTGTGCAACTTATTAGCGAAGTATCATCTACTGGTCTTGGCATAGATAATCTAATGTTTATCAAGCTAGATGATGGTAATACTGTTGCTGTAAATATAGATAATTCAACTATTGAATGGCAATATAAAGGTAAAAATGTACCTTTGAGTATGAAAGGCTCGGGATCTATATCAAATCTAAATAATAACTTATTCATAGCAAGAGATGATGGCAATCTAGTCTCTTTGAGTAAAGATTCTGGTAAATTAAATTGGCTAGTATCAATTTCTCCAAAATCTGGCCGCAATGAATTAGAATCTCTTCGGGATATTGAAATGACGCCATATGTTAAAGACGGACTAGTCTTTATTGGTTCTTTCCAAGGCAATCTTGTATCTGTCGATGCTTTTTCAGGTAATATAATTTGGTCTACACCTATGTCTGTCCTATCAAATATTGATATTGATGAAAACTATATCTATGTTGCAGATAGCTATGGTGCTATATTTGCTTTAGACAGATTTTCAGGTTTTATAAAGTGGAAAATAACTTTGGTAAATAGTCTAGTAGGGACTCAATCTTTTTCTCATGATAAATATCTTATTAATGTTTCAACAAATGGCTATATTATGGTTATTGATAAAGAAAAGGGACGACTTCTTACATCTGTCTCACTATTAAGTGATGTTGATAATCAAGTTAGAGGGTTATTACTAGATAAAATACTTTATATAACTAGCAGAAATGGTAGACTCAACGCAATTAAGATTGATTGATTGTACCAATGAATGAGAGCATTGCCATTGTTGGCAGAACAAACGTAGGCAAATCACTACTATTTAATAAACTAACTAAAGCTAAGAAGTCTTTGGTTATAAATTATCATGGCGTTACTAGAGACATTAATTCTGGCTATATAGAATTAGATGGTAAAACTATCTATATTGAAGATACGGGTGGTATACCTGAAATTGCTGATGAATTTAGTCAGCTAATTATTGATAAAGTCCTAAAATCTATTTCTCAAGCAAAGTTAATACTATTTGTTGTGTCTGCTGCTGATGGTCTGACCAATCAAGATAAAGAAATATGTAAAATGTTACGAAAGCTTGATAGGAATACTGTCCTATTAGTTAATAAGTGTGATCTAACAAGAAAGTCTCAACCAATAAGTGAGTTTTATGAATTAGGGATGAAAGAGGTATACATAGTATCTGCAAAAAATAACATTGGACTGAAGGAGTTAAAAGAGAAGATATCAAGTGTTGGCTCTACAGAAACATATGTAGAAAAAGATATTTTTAGAAGAATATCTATTATAGGAAAACCTAATTCGGGTAAATCAACATTAATCAACACTCTTCTTAACGAAGAAAGGATGATTATCTCTGATATTGCAGGAACTACATTAGATGCAGTTGAAATACCATTTAAATTTAAAAATAATAACTTTTTGTTATATGATACTGCTGGCATCACTAGGAAATCTAAAACAATAACCACCTTACAGAAATTTAGCATTGGGTCAACATTAGAAACTATTAAGACAACAGATATTTGTGTATTTATGATAGATGCTGAAGAAGGTATTACTAAACAAGATAAAATTATACTTAATATAATAAAAAAATATAATAAAGCATTTGTAATAGTACTAAATAAAATTGATACAAAAACTAGGCTAGAAATTAAGGAGCTAAAAAAAGAGTTAGAATACTTTTCTAATATTATAGATAATGCTTCGATAATATTAATATCAGCAATTAGTAATCAGAATATCAAAAAGTTACTTTATACAATCAGTAATATTTCTTATTCAATATATAAGAGATACAAGTCATCGTTATTAACTGAGTTATTAAATGAAGCATTGGAAGAACATCAACCCCCCATGATTAATAATCGGAGAATTAAATTAAAATTTGCCCAACAAGCAAAGTCAGACTCCTTATCTATTATTATTTTTGGTAATCAAACTGACAAGTTACCAACTTCTTATGAGAAGTATTTGAAAAACTACTTTATTACTAAATTAAAATTAGTTGGGGTTCCAATAAAGATAACGCTATCTAAACAAAAAAACCCATTCGAATGAATGGGTTTTCATTTAGATAACTTTAGTTATATTATTATTCAGCGGTTTTGGGGCTGATAATATTTTTAACTTCTGATATTTTATTTGCAGGAAACCCACCTGTTGAAGCATGTTGCTTAATAAGATCTTCGTTTTCAGCATTATAAACACAGTAAACTTTATCACCCGTCACATAGCTATGAACCCATTCTATTCCAGTACCCATATCTTTTAATATTCCACACGATTTTTGTGAAATACCCTGTAAGTCAGCTTTTTCTAAATCACCAGCTCCTGGGATTTCTCTTTCTATTACATATTGTGGCATTATACCCCTCCTTTTTTATAACATATTCTATTTTGCTATGTATTCATTCAACCTTCAAGGAAAATAATCAATTATTTGGCCATTTAAAAAATACTCAGGGTCGATATAGGTCTTATTGAGTATTAATGACCAATGTAGATGTGGTCCTGACGATTTACCAGTATTACCTATTTTTCCAATTAGTTCTCCTTTCTTTACAAGTTGCCCTTTTTCAACCAAGATTTCATCTAGATGAATAAATATACTTTTTAGACCCATTCCATGATCTAGCAGTATAAATTTGCCATTATAATAATAATGGCCTGTTAGAATAATCTTGCCAGCAGACGGAGCCATGATCTTAGTACCTTTTTCTGCCCCAATATCTAAACCATTATGAGGATTTCCTACTTTCCCATTATAAAATCTTTTAGTGCCAAATCTGCCAGTAACAATACCATTTGCCGGAATAGTAAATTTTAAATCTGGGAAAATATTGTACCAATAATCTTTTGCCTGCTTAAGATGATTTGACTCAAAGACAACCCTTTCTTGGCTTGCTAGACTTAAATTTGAATACTTCGAACTAATACGTATTTTTTGGGTATCGAAGAACTTAGGTTTAATATTGAAATCTAGACGACGAATGTCATTATTGATTTTAATCTCAAGACTGTTTTCCCCCAACTCACTATTATATGGAATTCCATATATCAGAAAATTCTTGTCTTTATGTCTTATAGCTAATAACCGTTGATTATCTAAAAAAACACTAGAACTTAAGTCATAATCTTTAAGCTCATGTATATAAAGACCTCCTTTAGTATTCAGGACTAAATCATCGGAAGCTCTTACTTGTATAGAAAAGGTAGTTGATACAATAATAACAAGCAGAGATAGATTAAATGATTTCATTTTAAACTAGAATATTATTTTTATCTTTCCAGCCTCTTTTTATACTTTTGGTGGTGATAGTTGTCACTATGCCTCCCCTGACTTTCCAGTAGCCAATAACAGATATATATCTAGGTCTAATAAGATCTGATATATCTTTTAGCACATTATTAGTATTATCTTCATGGAATGCACCTACGTCTCTAAAGGAGCCCATATATAGCTTCACAGATTTCAATTCAACACATAGTTTATCTGGAACATAGTTTATAACAAACTCGGCAAAGTCAGGCTGACCTGTTAGTGGACATAAACATGTAAATTCAGGTATTTCCATTGTAATCAAATAGTCTTCCTTTGCATGAGGATTTTTAAATACATCTAAAAATTTATTTTTTGATTTCATTATTGTTTTCTCCTGATAGTAGTATTATACCTGAGATAATATTATAATCTATGTAAGGGTTATCTATGCGTCTATCAAAAATTAAATTAGCTGGTTTTAAAACATTTGTAGACCCGACAGTTCTATCCTTTCCAAGCAACTTAACAGGGATAATTGGTCCGAATGGTTGTGGAAAATCAAATATCATTGATGCAATAAGGTGGGTGATGGGTGAATCATCGGCTAGAAATCTTCGTGGAGAGTCAATGGATGATGTTATATTTTCCGGATCATCGTCAAGACCTGAGGTTAGCAAAGCATTTATAGAATTATATTTTGATAATGAAAATAATACTTTGGATGCTAAGTTTGCTAGATTTAGTGAAATTGTAATACGCAGGGAAGTCTCAAGAGATGGATCATCTAACTATTTTTTAAATAATACAAAATGTAGGAGAAAAGACATAAGAGAAGTTTTTTTAGGGACAGGATTGGGTCCACGAAGTTATGCAATTATAGAGCAAGGAATGATATCTAGACTTGTTGAAGCTAAACCAGAAGAACTTCGAACTTATCTTGAAGAAGCTGCAGGTATAAGTAAGTATAAAGAAAAAAGACGAGAAACAGAACTTAGACTAAAGCACACTAAAGACAATCTAAATAGATTAAATGATGTAATGAAAGAAATATCGTCTCAACTAAACAAACTCGAAAGACAAGCAAAAGCAGCCAATGATTATAAAAATTTAAAGAATTCAGAAAGAGATTTAAAGTTAAACTTATTAAGCTTGAAATGGAATAACTATAATTCTGAAATTATTGAATTAGATAAAAATATTGGTAAGTCTAATATTGAACATGAAAAACAAAAATCACTTCTAACTAACAAAGATAAATTAATTGAAGAGACAAGAATACAAAGAGGTGCTAAACAAGACATATTCAATACTAGCCAGGCTGACTTTTATCATATAGGAAGTGAAATCGCTAAATGTGAAAAAGATATTGAGCATTCACAGGAATCAGAGTTTTCAAGACAAAAATCTATAGATGAAGTTATATTGAATATAACAAATCTAAAAATTGAACAAGAAAAAGAAGATTTAAGGGCAAAAAATTTAGAAAATAATGTTAATGAAAAGCGTATAACTCTAGACAATATAACTCGTGAGCTAACTCTTTTGAACAAGGAGAAGTCAGCTTCTAATTTTGCCTTACAAAATTGGCAAACATCTTTCAATGAATTTATTTCTGCTCAATCTGATACAAAAAATAAGCAAGAGATAGAGAAAACAAAGATCAAGGCTTTTGAGAAGTCTATTGAGCTTTTAACTAAAAGATTAAGAATATTAGAGTCATATACAATAGATGATGAGAAAAATCTTTCAGATAAGAATATAATTATGAGTACTGCCAATGATATCCAAGAAAAAATATCTTCAATGCTAGTCGATGTAGAAAGATCAGAATTTAATAACAAGATAGATGATAAGTTTTTTAAAGCATTGCCATTATCAATCAGATATATCTCAGATAACTTTAAAAACTTAATAAAAAAAATCAAAATATTAATTAGGTCTCAAGACGATGAAATTAAGGATATTAAGTCTAAAATTAATGATTATCAAACCTCTATTAACAAAGCTAAAAAATTACTGGAAGACCTTCGGCTTAAAATACGTACTAATGATGAAAAGAAAATTAAGCTAGAAAAAGAAAGAATAGAGTTTAAGCAAATAATTGATAAAGTTATTTGGAAATCTGAAGAACTTCAGAAATCTCAAAACGATTTAAATGTGGCAATATCTTCATTATTATCTGAAAAAGCAGCTGCACATGAGAATCTTAGTAGGATTAGTCGAGAGAAAACTGATCTTGAAGATCGAAAACTATTATTATTATCTAGTGACTCAACACCAACCAAACCTTCTTCTGACATGCAGAACTTATTAAAAAAACTACTTAATGATAAAAAAAACCAAGAAGCAAGTTTAGCAGATATAAGAGATTCTTTAACTTTGCTTGATAATAAAATATTAGGTTTTGAGTCTGATAAAAATGATATAAATATTATTATTTCTGATCTCAGAGAAAAACTAGAGATCATGAAAATATCACTTAGTGAGAAGACTGCACAACGTAATTCATTAAAAGAAAATTCTGACATACCACTTTCTGAAATTGAAATTGCTATAAACAAAGTATCATCATCTGGTAGTATAGAATCTATTGAGAAAGATATAAGTTCTATGCAGTCTAAGATTAATAACTTAGGTGCTATTAACTTAGCTGCAATTGATGAGTTAAAAGATCAAAAGGAAAGAAAAATTTATCTAGATAACCAGTATGATGATTTATCAAAGTCTGTTGATACTCTTGAGAATGCAATCAAAACTATAGATAATGAAACTAAGGCTAAGTTCAAAGAGATATTTGATCAGATTAATAATAATTTAAATAGTTTTTTTGTAAAAATATTTGGTGGCGGTAAAGCTTACTTGGAGATGACTGATAACGACCTTCTAAATACTGGAGTATCAATAATGGCCAGACCACCTGGTAAGTTAATCAAGAATATCAATTTACTTTCAGGTGGTGAAAAAGCTGGAGTAGGGATAGCCTTTGTATTTTCAATATTTAAGATTAACCCAGCCCCATTTTGTTTACTAGATGAAGTTGATGCACCATTAGATGAAGCAAACAATGCAAGGTTTTGTAATGTAGTCAGAGAAATGTCACAGACAGTCCAATTTATATTTATAACACACAATAAATCCACAATGGAATTAGCTGATATTTTATCGGGTGTTACTATGAGAGAACCTGGTGTATCTAAACTTGTTTCGGTGAATGTTGGTGAAGCTGTAACTTTAACAGCAAATAAAAATTCTTTATCTGGAAACATAAACCAACCAAGTTAGTATAATGTCAGTTACTAAATTATTAAAGTCAAAGATTAGATCACTAGTTGATAAAATTAATCAGCATAATTATTACTATCATACTCTGGACAGTCCAAAAATTAAAGATGGAGAATATGATGTTTTATATTCTAAACTTAAGGAATATGAAAAAAATAATCCAGAGCTTATACTAAAGGACTCTCCGACACAACGCATTGGCTCAAAATTACTAGGAGGTTTTAATAAAATAAAACATGAAATACCAATGTTATCATTGAGTAATGCAGCCAATGATAATGACTTCAACGAATTTTATATAAAAATAAAAAAGGATTTAAATTTAGAAAATATTACCTTATTTGCAGAACCAAAATTTGATGGTTTAGCAATCAGTGTCATATATATAAATGGAATATTCCATTCAGCCGTTACAAGAGGTGATGGGGAAATTGGAGAAGATGTCACTGCTAATGTCAAGACAATAAAGTCTCTTCCATTAAAGTTGGTAGGAACCAATCACCCAAAAAAATTACGATTACGTGCAGAAATTTATATGACTATCGCTGATTTTAAAAGGCTAAATAAAAAACTCGTTGCCAAAGGCGAGAAGATATTTGCTAATCCTAGAAATGTAGCCGCAGGCACTATTAGACAATTAGATCCATTAGTCTCATCAGAACGTAATTTACAGATATTCTTTCATGGAGTGATGAGTACTGATGGATTGAAAGAGAAAACCCATATGGATTCTTTAAATAAAATAAAATCATATGGTTTGCCTGTTTGTAAGTTAAATAAATTAGTTGTAAATATTGAAACTGCAAAAGATTATTATAATTATATAATTATGATTAGAGACACTTTAGGTTATGAAATAGATGGGATTGTTTACAAAATAAATGACTATGATTATCAAAAAATGTTAGGTTTTACTGCCAAGGCTCCTAAATGGGCTATTGCATATAAGTTTTTATCAGCCGAAGCAGTTACAACTCTAACTAATGTTACATTTCAAGTTGGGAGGACTGGTGTTATTACTCCTGTAGCAGAATTAACTCCAGTTAACATTGGCGGAGTTTTAGTCAGTCGAGCTAATTTACATAATATGGATGAAGTCGTTAAAAAGGATATTCGTATTAATGATAAAGTTTTTGTTAAGAGAGCAGGCGATGTTATTCCTGAAATAGATAGAGTATTATTTAAGGATAGAAACAAGTCTACAAAGATTAGAATTCCATCTAAATGCCCATCTTGCAGTACTAAAATTGTCAAAATCACTGATCAATCCTCTTATAAATGCCCTAATGAGTATAATTGTTTGCCTCAAATTACACAGTCAATACAACATTTTGCTTCCCGAAAAGCTATGAATATTTCTGGATTAGGTGAAAGTTTGATTGCAACATTAGTTAACAAAGAAATGATAAAGAATTACTCAGATTTATATACACTTGATGCTTCCTTGCTTATTACATTGGAAAGAATGGGATCCAAGTCTTCTTCAAATATAATTTATTCAATAAATAAATCTAAGAATATTAGCTTCGATAGATTTTTATATGCTCTTGGCATTAGAGAAGTTGGTATTACTACAGCTAGAGTATTAGCACTTGAATTTTCTAATATCGATATGTTGATGAATATTAGCAAATTTCAGTTAGAATCAATAAAGGACATAGGACCGGTTGTTGCAGATAATATATATAATTTTTTTAAGCTAATGAGAAACAGAAATATTATCACTAACCTTATGGAGCGTGGTATTAATGTTATTTATGAAAATAAAGATACTACTAAAGAATATTACAATCAGTCGTTTGTAATAACTGGGACTTTTAAATCTTTTAAAAGAAAAGAAATCGAAGATATAATTATAGAGAAGGGAGGAAAGATATCTAATAGTGTTTCAAAGAACACACATGCTCTTATAATGGGTGAAAAACCAGGATCAAAATATCAAAAAGCATTAGATTTAAATATAGAAATAATAAAGGAGGGCAGTTTGTCTAAGCTTCTCTGAGCAATTCGTTGATACCAACTTTGCTTCTTGTTTTCTCGTCAACTTTTTTAACAATTACTGCACAATATAAACTGTATTTCCCATCTTTTGATGGTAAGTTCCCTGAAACTACAACAGATCCTTCTGGAATTTCTCCATATGTAACTTCTCCGGTTTCCCTGTCAAAAATTTTAGTACTCTGTCCTATATATACACCCATTGATATGACAGAATTCTTTCTAACAATAACTCCTTCAACAATTTCTGATCTAGCTCCTATAAAACAGTTATCTTCTATAATAGTTGGGTTAGCTTGAAGTGGTTCCAGAACTCCGCCAATACCAACACCACCAGAAAGATGAACATTCTTGCCTATTTGAGCACATGACCCAACTGTAACCCAGGTATCAACCATAGTTCCTGAGTCAACATAAGCACCAATATTAACAAAAGATGGCATCAAGACTACATTTTCACCAATAAATGTTCCTTCTCTTGCAATAGCTTGAGGAACTATTCTAATATTATTTTTTTTCAGATAACTTTCATCTGTGTTTTCAAATCTCGAGTTTAATTTATCATAAAATTTTGTATAACCAGTATCTACAACTTTGTTCTTTCTAAATTTAAACGATAAAAGAATTGCTTTTTTCACCCACTGATTGACAGTCCATGAACCATTTTTATTTTCAGCTACTCTACAGCTTCCTTCGTTTAATCCTTTAATTACATCTTCAACAATTTGTTCAACAGCCTGCAAGTCTGAATCTTTTAAATTAGTGTCATATGCATTTTCTATCATTTTTATATTTTCTTTATTCATAAGGTACTCGGGATTCCATTATCTATTTGTTTAGTTTTGCTGTTATTATCTTGAGAGTCTAAGAATACTAGGATATCATAATATTGTCTAATATTTTGAACATACTTAATCGTTTCCCAACCTCTTGCATAACCATATTTGGTATTTTTATAATATTTAGACTGGCTCAATTTCAAAACATAAGGCTCTACTATAGACCAACTGCCTGAATCAACTCCATCATTCTGAGCCATCAGAATAGCATCTTCAACATGACGAAATCCAATATTGTATGACGCAATTGCAAACCAAATTCTATCATTAGTATTTATCGTATCTGGAAGATTATTTATTAACTTTCTTAAGTATTTTGCACCTCCCTCAATACTTTGAAATGGATCTTCCCTGTTAATAATTTTTACTTCTTTAGCTGTATTCTTAGTTAACATCATTAGTCCCCTTACGCCTGTATATGAAACGGCATCTTTGTCCCATTTTGACTCTTGATATCCAATACTTGCGAGCAACCTCCAGTCGTGTTTATATATTTTGGCATACTTTTTAAAATGGAATTCGTAAAGAGGGAAGGTGTTTAATAAATCTGATAGGAAACTTCTTGTCCCAACAAATGTATATTGAAGCTTATCAGTAAAATGTTTCCTATAAAATATTTTTAGCTTATTGGCTTTCAATATTTCGGTAAAATATTCTGATAACTTATCCTCAAGCCGATAATTTGTATTTTCTGGAACTGCCCATGTAGAAGGAACATCTTCTCCAATTTTAAATCCTATTTTTATTTGTGGAAAATATTTGTTAAATATTGTTAATTCATTCTCATTTATAACTGTATATTTTATTTTGTTATCTTTTAATAAATTTACTATCTCATCAACATTCTTTTCTTTTGATATAATTAATTCAATGTCATTAGTTCCAAGAAATTTATCTAAATTATTCTTGATTGAAATAGAGTCTATTATTTCAATAGAATCAAGACTAGTTATTGCTTTTGGCTTAGAGGTGAATTGAGAATTATATACGATATATTGATCTGTTTTATTATAAGAATATGAAAGCTTAACATTATTTGTGATTCCCATATTTGCAAGCATATCAACTTCTCTATTATTAAGAGCATTAATAGCATCATCAAGATTATTTATTGTAACTATACGGAGCTTTACATTAATGAAATCAGCAAATCCTTTTAAGATGTCATAGGTATAACCATTTTCTTCATTCTGAACTTCATAGTAGTCTGATGGCCCAAATCGGGTAACTACTTTTAGTTCATTATTTTTAAGAATACGAGCATAATCATCTTCATTCAATGGATTAAAATCTTTTAGTATAAATAGTAGTGCTATAACACTAATTGAAATAAAAAATATTCTAATCAGGAATCTAATCATTAGTCACTTTTGGTTTTCTTCATTTCAGCATGATTCAATGACTTTTTAGCTGAAGAATTATTCTTATTGAAATAAGGTTTCTTTTTATTAAAAGATTTATATTTATTGTTGTTATTATATTTTGAATAATTATTCTTATTATTATATCTTCTTCTTCCGTTAAAATTTTTGCCCCTATATGCTCTTTTCGGCTTAATCCCAATTAATGATTTTAAGAAGTCTGAAAGTCTTTTAAATATAGATTTTTTCTTATAATTAAATGATTTCTTTGGTCTTGTAGACGGCTTTGGAGGAGCTGTCTTAGGTGTTACAGCTTTAACTAATGCCTCCTGATAATGGGAACTTGTTTCATTTAGTGTCTTTTTAACTTTATGATTGTTTTTAGCTATAGATGCTTTAAATGCTCCAGTCTCCATACTATTTTTGTCAATTAAATAATTTGCACCCTCGATTGTGTTATCAGGAACAACTTTAATAGAAACCCTTTGTCTTTCTTCTATTCCTTTAACGACTTCCCTCTGCTCATTCATTAAGTATGTAGCTAGTCTTACAGGAAGATACACTATCATAGGCTTTTCTGTTTTCATCGCCTCTTCTTCAAGTACTCTGGCTAAATTGATAGATAATGTTGATAAAGATTTTATCTCACCTGTTCCGCCACATGTGGGACAATGTTCAATATTATTATCAATAATAGAAGACTTCAGTTTTTGTCTTGAAATTTCCATTAATCCAAATTTAGAAATCCTGCTGAATTGCATTTTTGCTTTATCTATTTTTGAAAGGTGTGCCATTTTAGAGATTACTGATTTTTGAGAACTTAAGGACGTCATATCAATAAAGTCTACTACGATTAAACCACCTATATCTCTCAATCTAAGTTGAACTGCTAATGAATCAGCTGCTTCAAGATTAGTGTTAAGAGCGGTTTCTTCTATATCACCACCCTTTGTTGATCTAGCAGAGTTAACATCTATACTAGTTAAAGCTTCTGTCGTGTCGAATACTATATTTCCACCTGAAGGTAGAGTAACTTTTTTTCTATATACACTTTGCACTTGTGCTTCAACGCCAAAATTACTAAATAATGGTACTGATTTTGTATAATGTTCAATTTTAATATTTGAATGAGGTATAAAGTGATCTTTACCATTTATAAAATTATTATAGTATTTCTCATCATCAATGATAACTTCTTGAACGGTCTCATCAATATAATCTCTAATGACTCTTGCCAGCATACTGCTTTCTTCGTAAATTAAAAAAGGTGCTTTTTTTAGTACTGAGCTTTCTAATATCTGCTCAAATATTTGGATTAGATAATTCATGTCCCATTCAAGCGTTTCTTTTGTTGTATCTAAACCAGAAGTTCTTAGTATTATGCTCATACCATCTGGAATATTAATTTCACTTAATAATTTCTTGGCCGCCATCCTATCACTGCCTTCTAGCCTTCTAGAGACTCCTCCAGTATTTGGATTCTTTGGTAATAGAACAAGATACTTTCCAGCAAGACTTAAAAATGTCGTAAGAGCAGCACCCTTCGTGCCCCTTTCTTCTTTATCCACTTGTATGACAATTTCTTTCCCAGGTTCAATACAATCTCGAGCAGATCTTTGTTTTCCAGGTGTAAATATATCCTCAGATATCTCTTTGAAAGGTAAGAATCCATGCCTGGTTCTACCAAAGTTTACAAATGCAGCTTCCAAGCTAGGTTCTACTCTAGAAATTGTTCCTTTGTAGATATTTGACTTGATGTTCTTCGATGGTAAATCTATATCTAGCTCTGCAAGCTTGTTGTCCTCGACAATAGCTAGCCTGACCTCTTCTCTCTGAGAGGCATTTATTAATATTTGTTTCATTTATAATCCTGTAATTCATTTTCTCTTTATAGTTATGATTTTTAATTAATTGGTGAAAGCACTAGTTTATTATGAATATAGTAACTTTTACCCTTACTTTATTTAACAAATATTGTTTAATTTACTTGTATATACCGTTATTTAGCTATTTATCCTAATACCAGTAATCTTTATCTTTCAATAGTTTAGCCAGTTTTCGGCTAATTTTTTTAAACAATATAAAAATCTTTGAATTAATATATCAATGATCTACACTATCTTCAATTAATATTGTGTCTAATTATTAACTCATATGCCTGATTCAAACAAAATAACAGTAAGAAAAATTAAAATCCCAGCAGAACAAGAGGGGCAAAGGTTAGATAATTATCTGAGAAAAATACTTACTGGTGTCCCAAATAGCCTTATATATAAGATAATACGTGGTGGGCAGGTCAGGGTTAATAGCGGGAGAGTAAAACCTTTATATAGATTGAAGACCAATGATATTGTCAGGATACCACCTGTTTCAGTTGATTTAACATCCCAATCTATCTCGAATTTCTTAACAAGGGGTCTAAAGAAAATCATATTATATGAAAATGATGATTTTATGGTAATTAATAAACCTGCAGGGATAGCTGTGCATTCTGGATCAAAGATCGAGCATGATATAATGTCATCTCTTAAATCAGTTGAAAAATACAAATCCCTTTCTCTAGTTCATAGGTTAGATAAAAATACTAGTGGTTGCTTAATACTTGCAAAAAATTATCAAACCGCTTCGGCACTGGGAAAAATATTTATGTCGGGCGCTGTAGAAAAGAATTATATGTCATTATTATCTGGGACTTTAAAAGGAGATATAATAGCTGTAGAACATTCGTTAGTAAGAAATAAAGGTAATAAGTCTAATTCCGTTTCATTATCTGAGGACGGCAAGGGCAAAGATGCATTGTCTTATATATCTTTATTGAGACAATACAAAGAATGTTGTTTGGTTAATATTAAAATTGAGACTGGAAGAATGCATCAAATTCGTGTTCATGCCTTGAGCATTGGACAGCCTGTTTGCGGAGATACAAAATATGGAGATAAAGAGGTTAATAAAAGGTTAAGAGAATATGGGTTAAAAAGAATGTTTTTGCATTCAAAAAATATTTCATTCTTTTATAAAGGCAAACATACAATCGAGGCACCTCAGCCGGATGATCTCACGTTAGTCATTGATAATTTAAAAAATGACCTATAAAATTAATTATAACTTATATTAAAGGTAGCGATATGGAAGATAACGATATTCTAAAAAGTATAGTTGATTCTCTAATAAAAGAGAGAGAGTCTGAGAGAAGATATAGATTCGTTAGAAGGATAATAATATTTTCAGTATTTGTTCTAATATTTTTATTGGTAGCATTTTCATCTTCTTCCAGCATTAGTTATTCAAATGACCATATAGCTATAATAAATATAAATGGTCAAATCTCAGCTAATGGACCAGTAAATACCGAAAGCATTATTCCTCATGTTAGAGAAGCTATCAATAATAGTGCTTGTTTAGGGATAATATTAAAAATTAATAGCCCCGGTGGTAGCGCAACACAATCAAAAGTTATATTTGATGAAATAAATAAATTTAAGAAAGTAAATGATAAAAAGATTTATGCTGTAATAGAGGATGTTGGAGCATCCGGCGGTTACTATATTGCTGCTAGTGGAGAAATGATATTTGCTAATTCATCTAGCATAGTTGGCTCTATAGGGGTTCGCTTAGATAGTTTTAATGTATCATCATTAATGGAAAAAATTGGTATAGAATCTCAGATTATTTCCTCCGGTGAAGATAAAACAATACTGGATCCATTTAATAAACTTTCTGAAAAGCATAAATCACACTTAGAAACACTGCTTGATAGTATTCATAACCAGTTTATTAGTGACATAAAAATCTCGAGAGAGAATAAAATAAATGGAAAAGATGTTTTTACAGGTTTATTTTGGACAGGCGCAGAAGCTGTCAAAAATGGTTTGATAGATGAAATAGCTTCCATATACGATGTTAATGAAAAATATTTCAATAGCGCAGAACTCATCACATATAACAAAAAAGATAGCTTCATAAGAGACTTGATGAACTCAATGATAAAAATTCCCTTAGAAAATTCTGTCCATGGTATAAGATATTAAAATAGTAAATCATGAAATATCAGGTATTTATTAAGAATAAAGATATTGGGGAAAAAATACATTCATTTTTTTTAGACTCACAAAAGAAATCTCTTGAACCTTTATATTTTAATATTTCAATAAATAAAAATACATACAAGAAATCTTTTGGAAAAACATTAATAGTGGGTGGAGCTGATGGATATTTAGGTGCTGCAATTATATCAGGAAAAGCTGCTTTATATTCAGGATCAAGATATGTTGAAATAATGACAACTAAAAGTCATTCTGAAGTATTGCCAATATATCAACCAGAATTAATAACTTCTTATAAATTGTCTGGTCTTGATAAAAAGATCATATCTTATAAGAACTTATTAATTGGCCCTGGGATGTCCAATGATAGCTGGTCAAGAAAAATATTTTTAGAAGTAAAAAAATATCTAGCTACTAAGCCCCCAGATACAAAATGTATTGTAGATGGAGGTTTCTTATCAATGTTAGCAAAAAGTCCTTACAAATATGATAACTGGGTCATGACTCCCCATATTGGCGAAGCTGCGAAACTTTTAGGATTAAAGGCATCAGATATAGAAGCTAACCGCCTTGAGATGGCAAAAAAATTACAGTCAAGGTTTGGCGGCATAGTCGTATTAAAAGGACCAAATACTATTGTTGCTACAAAAGCTGAAAGTTACGTTTGTCAGCATGGTAATCAGGCTATGGGTACAGCAGGAATGGGTGATTGCTTGGCAGGAACGATTTTGTCTTTAGTTACACTAACAGATATAGATGATAGAGTTGCTTCAGTTTTATTTGCGGTAGGTATTCACTCACTTGCTGCTGATCTCATTAACGAAGATCATGGCTCTATGGGATTATTAGCATCTGATGTTATTATTAAAATTAATAAGTTAATCAATAAAATTTCAGTAAAATAAAAATATGACATCTTCTTACTTACATACTTATTATTATCTAAGTGATACCTTTCATTACACTAAAATATTTAATAAAATTAATTTTAAAAGAGGTAGCTCAGTAATCATTTACTTGCATGGTCAAGTTGGAGCTGGCAAAACCACATTTGTCAAAACATACTTAAATTATCTCGAAAAAAACAGCGAAATCACTAGTCCAACATTTTCATTAATTAATGAATATACAATGAAAGACATCAAGATATTTCATTATGACCTTTATAGAATTAGCTCTGTCAAAGAATTATACGAAATAGGAATAGATTATTATTTTGAACAAGAAGGCCTTCATTTCATTGAATGGCCTGATAAATTTATTAATGAACTTCCAGCCGCAAGTTTTGCTATACATTTTAAGTTACTAGACAATTCAAGATTGATTAAGATAAGTCAAAAGAAATGAATAATAAAAAAAATAAAATTATTTCTCTAATTGGACCAACTGGTATTGGAAAATCATCTTTAGCTATTAAGTTATATGAAAAATATCCAATTGAAATCATTAGTGTAGATTCAGTAATGATTTATAGAGATATGAATATTGGAACTGATAAACCTTCTGACGAAATTTTATCATCCATTAAGCACCATCTTGTAAACATACGTAATCCAGACGAAAATTATAACGTTGGTCAATTTTACAATGATATGAGAAAAGTTATCAAAAATATTCATAAGAATAATAAGACCCCTTTGCTTGTTGGTGGCTCAATGATGTACTTCAATTCTTTACTAAATGGACTTTCATCTTTACCAGAAAAAAACTTTCTAGAACGTAAATTTATTGATGATCTGCTTCTTAAATATTCGAGCAAGCAATTACATTTTTGCTTAAAAGATATTGATCCATTATCCTATGAAAATATAGATGAGCATGATAAGCAGCGTATTCAGAGAGCATTAGAGGTATACATATCTACAGGCAAACCAATAACATCTTTTTTTGATAACAAAATAAAGTTATCTGATGAATATGATCTATTAACATTAAAAATTGTATCTAAAGATCGTTCATTGATACATGATAAAATCTCTTTACGCACTAAAAGTATGTTTAATAATAACTTTATAGATGAGGTTGTTCATGCTGTTGAAAAATATGACCTTACAGCTGATAATCAATCCATGAGATCGATAGGGTATAGACAGGTGTTAAGCTATCTTCATGGTAATATTGCGCAGAAAGATCTTGAGGACAGATGTGTTTATGCAACAAGACAGCTAGCTAAACGCCAAATTACCTGGCTGAAGCAGTTTAATGATAGTATTGAAATTGATATAGCTGAAAGATTTTGTCAAAATATTGATGAGGCGATAGACATTCATTTGCATTTTTAGTAAATGATGTCAATATAAAGTATAAATTCATAGTTTAATATTTGCTGTAGGAAAGTGGTTATGCAAGAACATTTGCAAGATAAATTTCTAAATAAGATAAGAAAAGATAAGATAAATGTATCGATATTTCTAGTTAATGGAATTAAGCTTGAAGGAAATATCGTATCATTTGATTCCTATATTATTTTATTAAGAAACAAATTGACACAATGTGTTTATAAACATGCAATATCCACAATAGTGCCAACTCAAGTAGTTAAATTAGAAATTGATGACTAACCAACTTTATATTAAGATATTGTTCAAGGAGACACGGTATGGCATGGAATGAACCGAATGGTAACAAAGACCCTTGGGGTAGAAAATCTAATACTAGTTCAGAGTTAGATAACGCCCTTAATGACTTAAATAAATACTTTAGAAATCTATTGGGCGGAACTTCGGGTGGTTCTAATTCTAATAAGAAAAACACTACTATTATCGGTGTCATTATATTAACCGTATATTTATTAAGTGGCATATATATTGTTAATGATGGAGAAAGAGGAGTAGTTCTTCAGTTTGGTGAATTCTCAAATATCACTATGCCAGGACCTCATTGGATTCCAAGAATAATACAAAAAGCAGAGATCGTAGATGTGTCCAAAATTAGATCTATTCAGCAAAAAGCTCAAATGTTAACAGAAGATGAAAATATTGTGAGTGTTAATTTTGCTATTCAATATGATATAAAAGATGCGAGTGATTATATTTTTAACCTTAGAGACCCAGATGAAACGCTCAGCGCAGCTGGGGAAAGTTCTATAAGAGAAGTTTTGGGTAAAAATAAGATGGATTTTGTTATTACAGAAGGCAGAGAGACAATTGCTTCTGATACTAAGATTTTACTCCAAAGCGTTCTAGATAGTTATAATGCTGGTATTAATGTCCAAACAGTCAACATATTAGAAGCTCAACCGCCAGAACAAGTTCAAGACGCATTTTCAGATGCCATTAGGGCTCGCGAAGATGAACAAAGATATATAAATGAAGCTGAAGCATATAGAAATGAAATCATCCCTTTAGCTCGAGGAAAAGCAGTTCAAATCATAGAGGAAGCCAAGGCATATCGAGTGAAATTAATTAAATCTGCGGAAGGTGAAGCATTAAGGTTTAGCAAACTTTATAAGGAATATAAAAAATCACCAGAAGTAACTCGTGAGAGATTATATATCGAATCTGTTGAATCTGTTCTTGGCAGCTCGACAAAGGTTATGATTGATATTGATGGTGGTAATAATCTGCTTTACCTGCCTCTAGATAAAATATTAGAACCTAGAATGCAGAACAGCTCAACTGGAATTAATTCAGAAAATTCTAGTAAGAATAGTTCTTTATCAAACAAAATTCAAAACTCAAGAGATGGCTTTAATTTAAGAAAGAGGGATTTATACAGTGAATAATAGAAATATATTTTCAATAATTTTGGTACTGATAGTTGTTATTTCCTCATCAACATTTATCGTAGATGAAAGAGAAGTGGCTATAAAGTTTAGACTTGGTGAAATTGTAAAAACTTATCAAGAGCCTGGTTTGTATTTAATGATTCCTTTTGTGAACAATGTCAAAAAATATGATTCTAGATTATTAACAATGGATTCGAAACCGGAACAATTCCTGACAAGTGAAAAGAAAAACGTAATAGTAGATTCTTTTGTTAAGTGGAGAATTACGGGACCTGAAAATTTTTATAGATCTTCAAAAGGTGATGAACGTATAGGAATAAATAGATTATCCCAAATTATAAACGATCTAACTAAAAGTGAATTTAGTAAACGTACGATTAATGAAGTAGTATCTGGTGATAGAGCTGCATTGATGCAGATTGTTACTACCGAGGCAAATAAAGCCTCCAAAGCTCTAGGCATAACAGTTGTTGACGTGAGAGTAAAAAAAGTTGATTTACCTGATGAAGTCAGTAATTCAGTTTATGCCCGCATGGTCAAGGAAAGAGCAACTGTTGCTAAAACTTTTAGATCAGAGGGGAAAGAGAAAGCTCGGGGAATTACGGCTCTAGCAGAGCGTGAATCAGAAACTATAATTGCTGAAGCTTATAAAACATCTCAAGATATTAAAGGTGAAGGTGATGCAATTTCGACAGAAGTATTTGCTAAAGCCTATAACATGGATCCTGAATTCTATTCATTTTATAGGAGCCTTGCTGCCTATAAAGAAACATTTAATGCGAAGCAAGATATATTGGTTATACAGCCTGACTCTGATTTCTTTAAATACTTTAATAATTCCTCTGGAAGAAAATAATAAATCTTTGGAATTTATTAATACTAGCCCTCTCTTTGTCTATAATCATAGAAGGTATGATTTTATTTATTTCTCCTGATTTATTCAGAAAATTCATTCTTTATTTCAATACTTTTAGTAATAACTCTTTGAGAATATTTGGTCTTATCTGTATGATGTTGGGGTTGACTATATTTTTATTAATAATTTAGCAGGTACTATGAAAGCAAAAAACTTTTACATTCCAGATGGCATTGAATACTACATGCCAAGTGATGCAGTTAAGCTTGAAAAGATTAAGAGTAAAATCTTAAAGATTTATGCTAAATACAACTATACGTATGTAATACCTCCAATTTTTGATAATCTAGACAATTTATTAAATCTTAAGTCAACTGATCTAGATAGTGAAACAGCTCTTGTTTTAGATAAAAGAACGAGTAAAGAAATTGGTATTAGAGCAGATATAACTCCGCAAATTTCAAAAATAGATTATCAAATGACAAAAGGTTCTGGCAATTCTAGATTTTCTTACATGGGTGATATTCTTAGATTATCTCCAGGTCCTTTTGATAGAATTAATCCTTATCAGACTGGTGCTGAATATTTTGGAAAACTAAATAATTCAATAGATATAGAAATAATTAAATTAATGATTGATTTGGTATTATTATCAAATGAAAAAAAGATTGTAATTGAACTAGGAGACCTATCTTTTATTAATAATCTTTTACTTGACTTAAACCTCAATGACTTTAATCGCTCAGCACTAATCGATTTAATAAATCTAAAGTCGACATGTGAGATAAAAGAATTTTTTAAAATAAATAAACTCAATGTTAAAAAGCTAAACTTATTAATAGAGTTAATTAATCTGTCCGGAGACATAAAAGTATTAAAAGAATTAAAATCTTTAATAAGGATTAATAAAATCAAAGCATCTTTAGAGTTAACAAACCTAACATCAATTGCTAATTCCATTAATAAGTTTAGGGGCATCTCTGAAGTTCAGATAGACCTGTGTGAATTACATGGTTTTAATTATCAGTCAGGATTAATTTATACAGCTTATGTCCCGAATCTTAGAAAAGAAATAGCACGTGGTGGAAGATATGTGGCTTATAATATTAATTTAAACAAACCAAGACATGCAACTGGCTTTAGCCTTGATATAAAAGATATTCTTAATCTTTCTGTTGGACGGAGAGATACTTATGTCTAATGTATTATTAGTCGGAACCCATTGGGGTGATGAAGGTAAAGGAAAGATAGTTGATGTCCTATCAGAAAATGCTTCTGGTTGCGTAAGATTTCAAGGCGGACATAATGCCGGACACACTTTAGTTATCAATGGTGTTAAAACAATACTTCATTTGATTCCGTCAGGTATATTGCGTGATAATGTAACTTCAGTTATTGGAAATGGTGTCGTCATCTCACTAGAGGCGCTAGAGAAAGAATTAAAAGATTTGGCATCAAAAAATATTTCTATTAAAAATAAATTATTTATCAGTGAAGCATGTCATGTAATACTCCCAACTCATGTTGCCTTGGATATTGCGCATGAAAAATCATTAGGAAAATCATCAATTGGAACTACTGGCAGAGGAATTGGTCCTACATATGAGGATAAAGTTGCAAGAAGAGGTATCAGACTAATTGATTTTTATGATATTGATAATCTAAGGATCAAGCTTATAAAGTCAATGGATTATCACAACTTTTTATTAACAAAATATTATAAAGAAAATCCAGTTTCGATTGAATCAGTTCTAGAGTCATTATTACCCATTTTTGAAAATATAAAAGATCATATATGCGATGTAATACCTCTTATATTAGATTTAAATAAACAATCAAATATTATATTTGAGGGTGCCCAAGGCACTATGTTGGATGTAGATCATGGAACTTATCCATATGTAACTTCGTCAAATACTACACTTTCTGGCTTAATATCAGGTACTGGAATTGGCGTAGATAAAGTAAATTATTCTTTAGGAATCACGAAGGCCTATACTACTAGAGTAGGACATGGACCCTTCCCATCTGAATTACATAATCAATTAGGTCTTGATATTGCCAAGTGGGGTGGGGAAGTTGGTGCTACCACAGGAAGAGCCAGAAGATGTGGTTGGTTAGATATAAAGATATTAAAAAAATCTATTGAGCTAAATAGGATTAATGGCATAGCTTTGACAAAACTAGATGTATTGGATAAGTTAGACCTCATCAAAATATGTGTTGATTATGGAAATATTGATTATGATACTTTTGAAGTAAATGACTTGGAATATATTGAACTGCAAGGATGGAAGTCTTCAACTGTTGGTATTACTAAATATAAAGATTTACCTAAGAATGCTAAAACATATATAAAGACTATCGAGGAGTTATCAAAAACACCAATAGTAATGATTTCTACAGGTCCAGCGAGAGATGAAATAATTTGCTTAAAAGATATTTTCTCCACTTAGATGACTGATCAAGAAAATCTAAATTTAATATATGGTGTCCATACATGCAATGCTCAGTTGAAACTTAGTCCTCTGAATATTAAAAAAATATATCTTAAAAAACCGCCAGTCAATAATCAAATTTCAAAGATTACCGAGGATGCTAAAAACTTAAATATTACAATAGAAGTGGTTGAAAAAGATTTTTTAACAACTTTATGCTTTTCATCAAAACATCAAGGAGTTGTTTTTGAGTTACATAATAAATTATTATCAAATTTTGATATTGACTTATATCTTCAAACTGAAAAAAAACCTTTTATTGTAATATTCGATTCTATTCAAGATCCAAGAAACTTAGGATCATGTATTAGGTCAGCAAATGCGGCAGGTGTTTCCTTAATCATAAAGAGAAAGTCCAACTCTTGTGAGATATCACCGTTAGTCCATAAGACTGCATCTGGCGGCTTACAAGGCTTGTCATTGCTTGAGACTAATAATCTGTCCACAGTAATAAAAAAACTTAAAACCAACAATATAAGAGTCATAGGAACAGCTGATAGCAGTGATATGACAATATATGATATTAAGGAATGCGATACAGGTATTGCTGTAATTTTAGGGTCTGAAGGCGAGGGGATTAGTAGGTCACTGTTAGACTTATGTGATGATATATGCAAAATACCTATATATGGCTCCGTTGAGTGTCTTAATGTTGCTGTAGCTAGTGGAATTGCTTTATACCAAATTAAGAAAATAATCAAAAAAACTAAATGAATATTTGAAATATTCTAGATACTAAAGTAGTATTCGCATATTGGATGAAACTATGAAAAATTACGAATTATTATTGATGTTCAACATAAACCAGGATGAGTCAACTTTGAAAACAGTTGATAAGTATAAGGGTATTATTAGTTCTAAGGGTGGAACTATAGATCGGTACGAAGACTGGGGAACGATGAAATTAGCATACAATATAAATAAAGTTAATAAAGCACGATATATCTTGTTGAATTTCCAGGCCAATAATGAAATCTTGGAAGAGTTAGCAGGTTTAATTAAATTTAATGATAGCATCATGAGACATATGTTTATTGCGCAAGATAAGAAAATCACTGAACCATCAGTGATGATGTCAACTAGAGAAAGAGCATAATACTATGAGTGAAGAATACACTAAGAAAAAATCTAATTTAATAGCTGATATAGACTATAAAAATATAGGGTTCTTAAAGAAGTTTATAACAGAAGCTGGTAAGATATCACCTCGTAGAATAGGTGGAACTACAGGCAAAGAACAAAGAAGAGTTAACAAGGCTATCAAGATTGCTAGGCACTTGGCCTTATTACCTTTTTGCGATAACCATAAGCAATAATGGATATTTTACTTTTAAAAAACATTAAGAGTTTAGGTGAAGTTGGAGCAAAAGTCTCTGTGAAAGCAGGATATGCACGTAATTATTTAATACCTAACAAGCATGCAGTACTACCTACTAAAGAAAACTTGGCAGTTGTTGAAGAAAAAAAACAAGAATTAATTAAAAAGGAAGAGGAGTTAAAATCTTTAGCCCTGATTGAACAAAGTAAGTACAAGGATTATACTTTGTCTTTTGAGGTTAATGTTCAAGAGGATGCAGACAATCTATTTGGTTCAATCACTCTTCAGAATATCGTAGATCGTTTATTAGAAGATGGATATGCTGTTACAAAGAAGCAGGTTAGTCTTCCATCTGGAGCTATCAAAACTTTTGCTGAAGATTATATAGCTACTGTAAATCTATATACTGATATTAATGTCACTGTCCCAATCAAATTAACTCGTAATAATATTGCTGCTCCAGAGCCTGTAATTGAAGAACCGTCTGCCGACGAACAAACATCAGAATAAACTCTTTTAATCTTTCTATGTAATACTATTCCACAATTTTTCCACAGCTTCTTGTCTATAAAACCTATCATTTTTCAGTTAGAATAAATAATGGAAGCCAAACTACCGAGCACACCAAAATCATTAGAAGCTGAACAAGCCTTCCTTGGGTCATTGATAATGGACTCCACTTCATGGGATCAGATATCTCATATGGTTCAAACAAAAGATTTTTTTGACAGCAATAATAAACTTATATTCAATGAAATATATGATCTAGCTTCTGCTGGCCAAGTTATTGATGTAGTTGTTCTTGAAGATTGTCTGAGAAGCAAAGGGGTGTTGGACAGAGTAGGTGGTATGAAATATATTAGCCAATTAGCGCATAAAGTCCCGACATCTGCACATATAAAAGCATATGCTGAAATAATAAAAGAAAAATCAGTTATGAGGGAACTAATCGGTATCAGTACAAGAACAATCCAGACTGTACATCAAAGCGAGCAAGGTGATATAAAAGATGTATTGGATAAGGCTGAATCTGAAATTTTTGCAATCACAACAGACTCAAATATTAATGATGGGTTACATAAAATTGGTCCTGTGGTAAATGCATACATTGATACTGTTTACAGCAAAAAGAACAGTAATGAGCTGGACTACCTTCTGACTGGATATAGTGAATTTGATAAGTTAACTGCGGGATTACAAAAATCTGACCTCATTATCATTGCGGGTAGACCATCAATGGGAAAGACAGCGTTTGCAATGAATGTGGCACAAGATATTGTTTTTAAACAAAAAAAGAAAGTAGGATTCTTTAGTCTTGAAATGTCCTCACAGTCAATAGCCTTAAGAATGTTATCCTCATTGAGCTCAGTGTCAATGCAAAAAATAAGGACAGGAGATTATGAATCATCACCTCAAGATACGAAAAATGTTACATCTGCGATTGAAATGATGAATGATTGTGACTTTTATATTGATGATACGGCAGCGATATCACCAATGGATTTGCGTTCCAAAGCTAGAAGAATGAAAAGAGAGGCCGGTATTGACTTAATAATTGTGGATTATTTACAACTTATGTCTATACCTCGTTTTTCAGAGAATAGAGTTAACGAAGTAGGCGAGGTAACAAGAGCGTTAAAAGCAATTGCGAAAGAACTGGATATTCCAGTTATAGCATTATCTCAGTTAAACAGAGGAGTTGAGACACGAAATGATAAACGTCCATTCCTATCTGATTTAAGGGAATCTGGTTCGATAGAGCAGGATGCTGACTTAATTATTTTTCTTTATAGGGATGAAGTTTATGATCCTAATACAGATCAAAAAAATATTGCAGAAATAAGAGTTGAAAAACATAGAAACGGACAAACTGGTTTCGTAAAACTTACTTGGGTTCCCCATTGCACAAGGTTTGAGGACTATGCTCCTCAGATTTATGACGGAGTTGGAGAGTTTTAATTTTATTCTTCTAGTAAATTAATCTTACCTATTTTGTTTTCCCATTTTTTTGCATCCTTAGGCGCATCTTTAATCTCTGTTATAATAGGCCATTTTTTAGAAAGACGTTCGTTTATTTCTAGAAATTGATGGTTATCGTCTGTGATATTTTCATCAGAAATAATCGCGTCAATAGGACACTCAGGCTCACATAAACTGCAATCAATGCATTCATCCGGATTTATTACAAGGAAATTAGGCCCTTCATGAAAACAGCCAACAGGACATACTTCAACGCAGTCAGTATATTTACACTTAATACAATTTTCTGTGATAATATATGTCATTAGATATGTTATTTTGCACTAAATAAATAATTTTTGCACATGAAAAAGATAAAAAAAGTAGTTTTCCCAGTTGCTGGATTAGGTACGAGATTTTTGCCTACCACTAAGGCTAGCCCAAAAGAGATGCTGCCAATAGTAGATAAACCATTGATACAATATGCAGCAGAAGAAGCGGTTGCCTCTGGAATTAAAGAATTAATTTTTATTATTGGACGAACAAAGAATGTAATTATGGATCATTTCGATTCAGCTCCAGAACTTGAGAATGAACTTATTGCCAAAAATAAAAAGAATTTACTTAAACTTGTACAAAAAATAGTTCCTAAAAATATTGATTGTTTTTTTGTTCGACAAAACAAACCCTCGGGACTTGGACATGCTATTCATTGTGCTAAAAATATTGTCAACAATGAACCATTTGCGGTAATTTTAGCTGATGATCTAATAATGTCTCAAAAACCATGTTTAAAACAGCTCATGGATATACACTATGAAAAAGAGTCTACTGTTTTAGCACTTGAGAAAATTAAAAAGAGTGAATCAAACAAATATGGAATTGTAGAATATCATTCAAAAAATAAAGATTTATATCGCATCAAATCAATAGTTGAGAAACCATCTCCAAATACAGCTAAATCTAATTTAGCTGTTGTAGGAAGATATATTTTCACACCTGAGATTTTTACTAAAATAGAAAAAGTTAAGCCTGGCAATGGGAAAGAAATTCAAATAACCGATGCCATTGCTGATTTAATGAAAAATCAGTCTATTCATGGACATATTTTTGAAGGCAAGAGATTTGATTGTGGAAGCAAATTAGGCTATCTCCAAGCAACGATTGAATACGCTTTAGAGCATGACGAACTCTCACGTAAATTCAGGAATTATTTAAAAAAGTTAAAAATATAGAAAATATTATTGATGAATAACTATTTATCAATTATGATGATTGAACTTATTCCTTGGTAGCTCAGTTGGTAGAGCGAGTGACTGTTAATCACCAGGTCGGCGGTTCGAGTCCGTCCCGAGG
>JABHRC010000021.1 GCA_018670435.1 Gammaproteobacteria bacterium | reverse complement strand
TATTATCATGATTTTTTATTGCTTCATCAACTTCCTCAGTCTCTTCTCTGATTTTGCTAATAATCCCATCAACTTCAAGCCAGTCCAAGCCTATACTCTTGGCAGCAATTTGTAAATCCATTGATTCTTTGAAGATATTTTTTTTATTCATGTAATAATTTTATATGAAGTAGATATTTTTTGTGAAAAATAACTTAATAATCATGTAATATTACCAAATGGAACAAAATAAACTTGATGGTTTAACTAAATGGGTAAAGCAATATTACTCTTCTGATTTTTCTATTGAAAAAGCATCTTCTGATGCAAGCTTCAGATCTTACTATAGAGTTATATCTCAAGATGATACTAAGATTATAATGGATGCTCCGCCAAAGCATGAGCCTTTAACTTCATTTCTTGATATCACAAAGAGGTTATCAACAGCAGGTCTTAATGTGCCAGTTATACATGAAGTTGATGACTCAAAAGGCTATATATTAATGTCTGACTTAGGGAAAAATATTTATTTAGATGCATTGAATAAAGAGACTGTTTATTGTTTATATACGGACGCAATTGATGCACTTTGTCATATGCAAAATCTAGTCAGTAGTGATAATTTAAAGAAGTTTGATATGAAAGAACAATTAATTGAAATGCAATTATTTAGCGACTGGTTCATCGATAAACATTTAAAAATAGAGCTATCTCACGAACAAGAAGATACCCTGGAACAATGTTATATAGAGATTGCAAAAACACTACTAGATATACCACAGACATTTATTCATAGAGATTTTCATTCCAGAAATCTTATGATGACAAATAAAAATAATCCAGGGATTCTAGATTATCAAGATGCATTAATTGGCCCACTAACTTATGATTTAGTTTCTCTTTTAAAAGATTGTTACATAGATTGGGATGATGAGATTACCTATAAAATGATGGAGTCGTATTTACAAAGATTAAATAAAGATGTTGTTATGGATCATAGCCAATTTGAGTATTGGTTTGATATCACAGGTGTACAAAGACACTTGAAGGCAATAGGTATTTTCTCAAGGCTAAATTATCGTGATAAAAAATCTATATATCTAAATGATATCCCGCGAACATATAAGTATATAGAAACAATAGTCACCAAATATCCAGATATGTCGAAATTGAAAAAATTATTACTAGAAATAAATATAAAGGAAGCATTATGACGGACCAAGCAATGATACTAGCAGCTGGTAGAGGTAAAAGAATGATGCCATTGACTAGAGATATACCTAAGCCAATGCTACGCATAGGCAATATGACTCTAATAGAGGATAAGATTATAAGGCTGTCAGAGGCTGGTATCAAAAAAATAGTTATAAATACTGGATACCTTGGCAGCTATATCCATGAGCATGTTGGTGATGGCTCTAAGTATGGTATTGAAATTATAATAAGTGATGAAGGTGATATGCCGAACGGGACAGCTAATGGCATTAGAAATATAATACATGAATTTAATGAAAAACCATTTATCGTTGTTAATGCTGATATATGGACGAATTATTTATTTATCGACTTACTTAATATGAAACTTAAAAAGAAAACTCTTGCGCATCTAGTATTGACCACTAAACCAGAATACCTTTCCGGTGATTTCAATATTGAAAATGACGAAAAAATCAAAGGAGATGATTATATATATACGGGAATAGGACTTTATAGACCAGAGTTATTTTTAAATTATATGGATAAGGAACTAGGTACTATTCTACGAAAGGAAATTAATATTGGTGCAGAGTTATACAAAGGATTATGGGATGACGTTGGAACGCCAGATAGACTAAATATGATAAGAAAAAGAATATCTTTATGATGATTAATTGTCTGTCATAATTTCGAAAGATTTAGCATCGAAATCATCACTAGAATCAGAGATTAATATTTTTTCTACAGCAGAATCGGGTGGACCCATATAGCATTGTTCTATTAGATTAATAATTGTCTCTTCATCACCAATCATAAATGATTCAACTTCACCATGCGAATTATTTCTAACCCATCCAAAAACACCATACTGGATTGCAAATGATTGCAGCCATAATCTATAACCAACACCTTGAACTTTACCAAATATTTTAATATGTTTTCTTATTTTATTATTCAAAATAATTTATATTGATAACAAAATACCCCAGGATATGAATACAAAACCTGTAACACGTCTAAACAGAATCGGATTCTTATATGATAATTTTTCAAATAACACAAAGACTGTCAAGATCATTACCCACATTATATTCATCACACCTAGCGCAAATAAAGTAAGCATTAAAGCCCAGCAACATCCTATGCAATAAAATCCATGCTTATATCCAATTATAAAAGTTCCTAAATTTCCATCTTTCCAATTATTCATCAGAAAGCTTAATGGAGACTGACAAACTGTTAAACAAGCTTCTTTAAATGGAGTAAATTGATAAATACCAGCTAGACATAAAACAATAGATCCAATATAAGCATGAGTAGGCTCCATCATTGGATTCAGGAGACCTGCTTGATGCATTGCAAACTGTGGGAGAGTTATTACCAAACTAAATATAACCCAACTTAATAGATAACCAAAAAGTAGGATCATCGTAGAAGATGTTTCCTTGCCGTTTGCACGATTTCTAGAATTCAAGGTAGTGAATAAAAAAAGCATTGGAAGAATAGATGGTGTCATCATTGCAATCATCATTACTGCCCACATTAAGAATAATAAAATAAAGTCACTTGTAGCCCATGATCCCGTTGATGGAGGCATCCACATTAAGACGCTTTCTATAATGCCAGATTTCATAGTCATAGGTTTATCCATGTTCATAGGTTTATCCATGTTCATAGGTTTATCCATGTTCATAGGTTTATCCATGTTCATAGGTTTATCCATGTTCAT
>JABHRC010000039.1 GCA_018670435.1 Gammaproteobacteria bacterium | reverse complement strand
TTCTCCTTTTAGCGTTTATTTAATGTCCCAGCAAGTAGAGTTTATCTAAATCAGGACTAGTTAATTTTTTCTTTACTATATTCACTCTCAACTTCCAACATGACGCTTATTAATGTACGTTGAATCTGATAGAATCTCTTTCGATTACTTATAGACGAAGTTCTAAATGATTTATCGCACTCTAATGACAGCATGCAGTCTTCAAGAGCATTTAATAGCATAAGATTATTATTTTTAATGGTACCTCCTTTAGCGTTTTATTTAACGTCCCAGCAAGTAGCGTGTTTCTAAATCAGGACATGCCAATGATAGCATTTTTTTTATGGAAATAAAATATAAATAGAGTTTGTCAATTTCATTAGGATTTCTGAGGTAGGTAAGGGATTCGAACCCTTGTAACTATTGCTAGCTAACTACCTTTCCAAGGTAGCGCATTCGACCACTCTGCCAACCTACCCTATTCTTAACAACTTAATGCATATTGTTTTTTAAAAAATAATATGCCAACTATAAAAAACAATGAAATACTTAACATTCCTAACCTTGAGTCATTTGTGTAGTAAGTAATAAAACCAACTAACAGTGGTCCAAGCAAAGCTGCAAATTTACCAAGCATGTTATAAACACCAAAATATTCCGAGCTTCTATCTTTTGGAATTATTCTAGCATAATAGGATCTACTTAATGCCTGTATTCCACCTTGAACCAAACCAATTAAGACAGCAATTAGATAGAATTCAAAAATAGTATTTAGATTATAAGCTATCAGTGTAATTAATATATACACAATAAGACATATTATGATACTAAATTCACTTGATCTATAGTTAGCAATAAAATTTATTAGAATAGTTCCAGGAAAACTAACAAATTGTGTTACCAATAGTGCGATTAATAAATCGTTAGATGAAAAACCTATAGTGATACCAAAATTTATAGCCATACGAATTACAGTGTCTACTCCATCTATATATATCCAGTAAGCTAATAAAAAATATAATAGCCTTCTATCTGCTTTAATATCCTTGAATGTATCAAGTAAACTATATTTATTTTGTAATTTTGGTTTATCAAAATCTTTCCAATAAATAAAAATGGGTATACTAAATAAGAACCACCAGAATGATGTAAAAATAAAAATAATTTTTTTATTGACAATGAGATCATAAGAAGAGTCTTCAAAATAAAAAAGAAAAAATAAGGCAAATACAAATGCAAGCCCGCCTCCAAGGTATCCTGCTGCATATCCAAAAGATGATATTGAATTAAGATCTTTAGAATCATCAAAGTTCAATAGCATAGAGTCATAGAATACATTAGATAGCATAAATCCAAAAAGAGAAATGCTAAATAACATTGATGCTATTGCCCAAGCATCTCTCTCAATAAAAACCAAAAAAAATGTTGCCACTATACCCATAGAGGCTGAGAAAATTAAGTACTTTAATTTGTTACCTTTTCTATCTGCTAATAATCCTAAAAAAGGTGCAATAAGAATCAATAATAAGCTTGCACTTGAATTAGATATCCCTAGCGCTAATGTTCTCTCAGATTGTGTAAAAGAAGTTGCAAAGTAATCTGCAAAAATAATAGGAAAAAATCCAGCTAACACTATAGTTGCATAGGCCGAGTTAGCCCAGTCATATAAAATCCAACTATAATATTTTTTATTTTTCACAATTTTTAAGGAAGCGGTGGGATTCGAACCCACGAGAGCTTTGACACCCTAACGGTTTTCAAGACCGGCCCCTTCAACCACTCAGGCACGCTTCCATTTTCGATGAACTATTATAGAATAAAATGCTCCCAGTTCATAACTTTATAATTCTATAGTTTTAAACCCAGTTAGATTTTGAAGCACAGTTGGAATGCTGATGATATTTCCATTAATATGGTTCTCGATTAAGGCTGCCATCGTTCTTCCAACAGCTAATCCAGAGCCATTAAGCGTATAAACATAGTTTTTTTTCTTAGAATCCATTTCCCTATATTTAATATTAAGTCTTCTTGACTGGAAGTCAGTAAAAGAGCTGCATGAAGATATTTCGCGATAAGCATTTTGGCTCGGGAACCAAGCTTCAATATCATTTGTCCTAGATGATGAAAAACCAAGATCTCCGGTTGACAAGAGAACTCTTTGGTAAGGTATTTCTAGAGCTTCCATGATATTTTCAGCATGAGAAGTTATTAATTCCAGCGTTTCATCAGCCATTTGAGGTTTCACTATCTGAACTAATTCAATTTTCTCAAACTGATGTTGCCTTATAATTCCTTTAGTATCTTTGCCATAAGATCCTGCCTCTGATCTAAAGCATGGCGTATGTGCGACTAATTTCAGAGGCAAATCAGATTCATTTAGAATTTTATCTCTATATATATTAGTTAGGGGTACCTCTGCTGTGGGTATCAAATATAGCTCAGTATCTTGAATTTTAAATAAGTCTTCTTCAAATTTTGGAAGCTGACCTGTGCCTATAAGAGAGCTCTTGTTTGCAATATAAGGTACATTATATTCAATATAGTTATTTATTTCCGTGTGGGTATTCAGCATATAAGTAATCAAAGCCCTATGTAATTTTGCAATCTGTCCCTTCATTACAACAAATCGTGTTTTAGCAATAGATCCACCTAGCTCAAAATTCAACAAACCTTTTTTTGATAACAGCGAAGAATGTTCCGAATCAGATTTTTTCAAGGTGCCAAAGGACTTTAAGATTTTATTAAATGACTCATCTTCACCCACAGGTATTCCTGAAGATGGTATGTTTGGAATATCTAAAATAATATCTTCAAGTATTTGTTCTTTTTTCTCAAGGAGATTTTTATTTTCAAGTATAGATCTTTCTAAATCTTGTGATTCAATTTTTATTAGGTCCTTTTCACTGTCAGTTTTAGCATTTCTAAATTTATCATTAAGTTTATTTTTATTAGCCGCTATAGTTTCTTTATTTTGAATAAGCAACTTCCTTTCACTATGAAGCTTAGCAATTAAATCCACGTCTAGCTTATATCCCCTTGTAGCTAATTTAGCTAAAATGAGCTCTGGATCATTGATTATTGAATCTATATCAATCATTTTTTAAAATTCCATAAAAAATATTAAACATCTTGGTTTAAAATTTCTCTATTACCATTAGATTGTTGCTCTGAAAGTATACCATTTGTTTCCATTGCTTCAATTATGTTTGCTGCACGATTGTAACCAATCCTTAGTTTTCTTTGAATAAAAGAAATAGAGGTTTTCTTGGTCTCTAATACAATTTGTACAGCATCTTTGTACAGTGGATCATTATTGGAATCATTATCAATAATATCAGGCGAGTCATCTTCCTCTATAGAACTGAGGAGTGATTCAATATATGTAGCTTCGCTATTCATTTTCAAAGATCGAACAATCTCTTTGACTTCATCATCACTGACATATGCTCCATGGATTCTGCTGGGTACTCTTGACCCTGGGCTCATAAATAACATATCACCATTACCTAGAAGGTTTTCAGCCCCCATACTATCAATAATTGTTCTAGAATCTATATTAGTAGTGACCTGGAGAGCTATTCTTGCTGGTATGTTAGCTTTAATTAATCCAGTAATGACATTAACAGATGGTCTTTGTGTCGCCAATATTAAATGTATTCCAGACGCCCTTGCTTTTGCCGCTAATCTTATAATTAAATCCTCTACTTTTTTCCCAACTTGCAGCATCATGTCCGCAAACTCATCAATAACAACAACAATGTATGGAAGTTTTTCATGATAAATTACATCATCCCCCTTATGGCTTGCTATCTCTAGTTTGTTGCCAGACTGCTCACTTTCTAAGACCAATTTATTATAAGCTTTAATATCCCTCACCTTTAACTCATTCATAATTCTATATCTTTTTTCCATTTGCTGAACACACCAGCGTAATCCATTTGTTGCATCACTCATATCTGTAATTACCGGATTTAACAAATGTGGTATTCCATCATAAACACTCAACTCTAGCATCTTTGGG
The DNA here is from genome assembly GCA_018670435.1 of Gammaproteobacteria bacterium. Lineage (GTDB taxonomy): Bacteria > Pseudomonadota > Gammaproteobacteria. Next base: position 85,434 of record JABHRC010000039.1, on the reverse strand, counting down.
TCAACTAATAATAACTGTAAGTCTGTAGGATCTGACTTATATAACAAGCTTACGAGCATGGTATGTAAAGTTACGGATTTACCTGATCCTGTCGTGCCAGCAACTAGTAGATGTGGTAGTTTTTGTAGATCAGTGCAGATAGGATTACCTTGAATGTCTTTACCTAGTGCCAAGGTGATTGGGGATTTAGAAGTTTCATATGGTTTAGAAATTATTATTTCTCTTAGAGAAACTATCTCTCTGTTTTCATTAGGAACCTCTATCCCTATGGATGATGTGCCAGGGATATTATCAACTACCCTTAGACTTGTTACCGACATTGTTCTTGCCAAATCTTTAGACAAGTTAGTAATTTGATTAACCTTGACTCCTTTGGCGGGATTTATTTCAAATAGTGTAACCACAGGTCCAGGTTTTACAGAAACAACATCTACCGCAATCCCAAAATCATTTAAATTAGTTTCGAGTAATCTTGACATTAATTTCAAAGACTCATCATCATAGGAAGCTGCTTCAGATTCATGTGCAATTAATAGCTCGAGCAGAGGTAGCTCTGCTTTATTAGTAGAACTAAATAACTCTGTTTGTTTTTCTTTAAAAGCTCTTTTACTAGAATGCTTTGATTTTTCAGGAATCTCGATAGCAGCTTTTGTTGCTTTGACTTCTTTACTTAGCTTGTCAACCTTTGCACTATCTTTCCTTTTAGCAATATATAATTTATACTTATTAAGGATTGAATTTAAGATAAACTTAGTTTTCAAATATAAATACTTGGTGAACAATAAAACTCTGGAAAATAATTTTTTAATAGATATATGTAAGTAAGCCATTGATGAATAAAAGAGAAGTAAAAAAGAAACAACCACAGTTCCTGACACACCTATATAAGTGCTAAATCTATCAAACAATATTGACCCTATTTGACCACCAAGCAAAAAATCTATTCCTCTATCATATTCATTATCTCTACCGATGAAGTCCATAATTACACAGCTAGAAAGAACTATTATAGTTAATAACCCAGTATTCATAAATTTATCAGAAGTTTTATGATCAACAGTATTTCTCATATTTTTAATGACTACAAAAATAGCTAAAAATGGTAATACTAATGCTATATTTCCAAATAACATAAAACAAATAAATGAAATATATGCACCAAAAATACCAATATAGTTATTTACTGATGAAGCTAAGCCAGAATTAAGGAAGCTTGGGTCGCTAGGATCATGAGAGTATATAGATAATAGAAATAATAAAGTTAGTACTACATAAAAGAAGCTTGAGATTTCTTTTTTTAAAAGTGAAAACCTACTTGCAGTAAGTTTTTTATTTTTTTTGACTTGAGCCATTAACCCTCATTTTCTCCTATTTTAATACAATTTAATTAGATTTTCTATGCGGATAATGTAAATATTCTTTAAGAGTTGTTATCAAAACTAGATTAATATAGGATATATCAAATGGAAAATATACACAGTCCTTTAATAATACTCGGATCAGGTCCAGCTGGATATACGGCTGCATTATATGCTTCAAGAGCTAACTTAAAACCTCTTTTGATAACGGGATTGGAAATTGGTGGTCAACTTACCACAACAACAGATGTTGATAATTGGCCAGGTGACCATGAAAATCTTCAAGGTCCAATATTAATGGACAGAATGAAAGAACATGTGGAAAAATATAATACTGCAATTATCATGGACCATATCAAAGAAGCTGATCTTTCTCATAAACCCATAAAGTTGATTGGTGATTCTACAACATATACATGCGATGCGTTGATTATTGCAACTGGGGCAAGTGCTAAATATTTAGGACTAGAATCAGAAAAACTTTATTTAGGAAAAGGTGTGTCTGCATGTGCCACATGTGATGGATTTTTTTATAAAGGTCTTGAAGTTATAGTGATTGGTGGTGGTAATACTGCAGTTGAAGAGGCTCTCTACCTATCAAATATAGCGTCTAAGGTTACTCTTGTTCATAGAAGAGATAAATTAAGGGCAGAGGCAATGTTAGTTGATAAGTTAAACCAAAAAATTCAATCTAAAAAGATAGAGGTAATATGGAACTCAAATCTCTTTGAAGTAAATGGAGATAAAATGAAAGTAACTGGAGCAACTTTAAAAAAAACTGACTCTGATGAGTTGCAGAAAGTTGAATGTTCAGGGGTTTTTGTGGCCATAGGTCATCAACCTAATACTTCATTATTTAAAGATTATTTGGAAATGGATGAAAGTGGTTACCTAAAAGTAAAGGGTGGTAGTTCAGGTGGAATAACATCAACAAGCATTGAAGGAGTATTTGCAGCAGGCGATGTTTCAGATTCCATTTATCGTCAAGCAATAACATCGGCTGGCTCTGGATGTATGGCTGCATTAGATGCAGAAAAATATTTAGATAAATAAACTAAATATTGATCCCAGAGAAGTGTAACATTAAGATTGCAATAAGTAATACGCTTAAAACCGCAATAACCGAACTCATTAAAGTTTTGATAAATATATAATCTGGAGATATTTTTTTATTCAAAAAATATACTAGAAGGATTAATCCTGCAACTAATAAAATTGTTCTCATTATATGTTTTCCGTAATAAAATTTTTAACTATATCAATATCATTGTCTAGTATAATCATATCTTCCTCTAACTTCATAATATTATGTACTTTATCTGTTATAAATTTCTCATTATCTATAAGATCAAAGACAGTGTCTTTGAATTTAGCTGGGTGTGCCGTAGACAGTGTCACTTGTAAATCATATTTTTTTTCACACTTATTTGCAGATACTAATCCAACAGCAGTATGAGGATCAACAATAATACCGTATTTTCTGAAAGTCTCTTTTATGATCTCCCCTGCTTCTTTCTCAGAAACAGAATATGAACAAAATGTCTCTCTCATTTTCGATAGTTCTTTTTCTTCAAGGGTATATTTCCCAGTTTCTTTTAACTCTGCCATAAGATTATTCACATAATCAGTATTTTTAGTAATATCATAGAGTAGCCTTTCAAAATTACTTGATATTTGAATATCAATACTGGGAGAAGATGTTTCCTTAACCTTCCTAAGCTCGTGTTTTCCTGACATTAACGTTCTAGTCAAAATATCATTTTCATTAGTGGCAATGTTAAACATATCAATTTTTAGGCCCATTTTTGTTGATATATAACCAGCTAATATATCACCAAAGTTTCCGGTGGGAACAGAAAACAAAACTTTTTTACCATTAGTTTCCAATCGACTCATAGTATAAAAATAATATACCATCTGACACATAATCCTAGACCAGTTAATGGAGTTTATAGCTGTTAAATAATTAGATTTTTTATAATAATCGTCAGAAAATATCTTTTTAATAATATTTTGACAATCATCAAAGCTTCCTTTGATAGCTAAATTAAATACATTACCAGACTTAACAGTAGTCATAAATTTTCTTTGTACTTCAGATATTTTATTATATGGGTGTAATATAAAAATCTTAGCGGATTTAATATCTTTAAAACCCTCAATAGCGGCTGCCCCAGTGTCCCCCGATGTGGCGCCTAGAATATTAATAGACTGTTTGTTTTGTTTTAAATAGAAATCCATTAATTGCGCAATAAACTGCATCGCAACATCTTTGAATGCATATGTTGGACCATGATATAACTCTAACAAATAGTTATTATTGTCGAGTTTTTTTAGTGGTGTGATTTCAGGACTATCAAAACAAGAATAAGATTTAGCAATTATGCCTTTCAAATCCTCCTTAGTTAGAGACGAATCTATATACGGTGAAATAACTTCATAAGCAATTTCTTGATATGACATAGACGAAAATGAATTTATCATCTCATTGTTAAGCAATGGCCAATGCTCAGGGATATACAAGCCACCATCAGAGGCTAAGCCTTCGAAAATAACATCTTTAAATGAAAGTATAGGAGCATTTCCTCTTGTGCTAATATAGTTAATACTATTTGTCATCAGTTTTTAATACTCTAATTGCATGAACTTTTCCCTCAACATGGGCTAGCAATTCTATTTTATTGATAGATTTATTAATAGAGGAACCACTAACATTGTTTGTGATCATAACTATGGGAATTGGCGAATCTGAATCCGTAGGTTCATGTTGAGTGACGGCTTCAATACTGATATCTTCTTTTGCGAGAATATTTGTTATTTCTGCCATTACACCAGATATATCAAGCGCATAAATTCTGAGATAAAAAGGGCTTATAATATCGTCGTTTTTCATAACATCATATGAATGCGATCCACTATTTTTAAAAATACTTTTATTTCTCATATCTCTATTACATGAAAAATTTATCGCCTCTACTAAATTAGCTACGACTGCCGATGCAGTTGCATCGCCACCAGCACCGTTGCCATAAAGCATAGAGGTACCAAATTTATCACCCGTGACTAGTAGAGCATTCATGACCCCTAAAACCTGTGACAAAATATTATCTTTATGCACAAGTACAGGATGAACACGACACTGTATTAAATTGTTTACTTTGCTAGTAATACCAACATGCTTGATAGAGTATCCAAGCTCTCTAGAAAACTCAATATCCATAGTTGTTATATTTTCTATTCCTTCAATATGTGTATTTTTTAATGGAGACTTCACTTTATATATTAAAGAAGCAAGAATTGAAATCTTATGAGCAGCATCCATTCCATTGATATCGAAAGTTGGATCAGCTTCAGCATATCCTAATTTTTTAGCTTCATTAAGTGCATCACTAAATTCCAAGCTATTTGATGACATTTGATCTAGTATATAATTACAAGTTCCATTAATTATGCCTGTTACAGATGTAATATTCTCATTCGACATATTATTCGTTAAAGTTTGTATTATTGGAATAGCACCTGCTACTGATGCTTCAAACCCAAAATATACATTATACTTTTCAGCTAACTGAAATATCTCGTCACCATGTTCCGCTATTAGTGCTTTATTAGCTGTAACAACGTGTTTCTTATTTTTTATTGCAGATGTAATTAATTTATATGGAATATCAATACCACCCATTAATTCTATAATTATATCAATTGCAGGATTTAAGGCCATCTCCATAGCATCTTTGGTGACCGCTATATCTTTATCATGCTCCTTTTTGTCAATCGACCTATCCGCTATTAATGAAATTTCATATTCTTCAGATATATTAGATTTAATTTTATCGCTATGGACCCTTAGGTGTTCGATAAAGCTTTGTCCCACTGTGCCATATCCACATATACCAATTTTCAACATATTATCACCTAGGTTAACAAAAGATTATATTTTACCATTATTTAATCTATAATTCTTATTATAATGGAACTAACTTTACAATCTATTAAATCTGCTTTGTTCATAAAAAACTATGAAGATCATAGTCTATATATTGGAGATAAAATATATAGCGGTAACATATTGATTACGAATTTAGTGGAAAAATGGAATTACAATGATAAAGATAGTTTAGACCTAAGTCATTTTAAAGGTGTAGTAAGTTATGAGCCAGAAATTATAATATATGGAACTGGCATGAATCTAAATATCCCAGAATCTAATATTATTTATGACATACAAAAACAAGGCATCGGATTTGAATTTATGATTACAGAGTCAGCATGTAAAACATTTAATCTCTTAGTTTCTGAAAATAGAAAAGTTGCTGCTGTACTAGTCTTATAATTTTAATATTACAAAAATAAATATTGTTGCAAAGGCTATATATAAAAAATATTTGTTTAGATAAGTAACCACATATGCCCCATATCTATCAGAAATATAGGCAACAAGAGCAAACCTTAATCCTCTGCCAATTAAAGAAATAAATATAAAAAGCAAAATATTAAATGAAAGTGTACCAGCAGCAATAACAAATATTTTGTAGGGTAGAGGTGTAAAACTTGATATAAATAGAATGATAATTCCATATTGTAAAAATAAATCTCTTGATTGATTAAATTGTTCAATATAACCATATTCTATTATGTATGGATTAATCTCATGGAATAAAAAAACCCCAAGATAATATCCTATGACACCGCCTATTACTGATGCAGTGGTAGCAATCAAAGCTAGATCTATCCAATTATATGATTTAGATATAGCCATAGGTATTAAGAGTACATCAGTAGGAATAGGAAAAAATATTGACTCTATGAAACTTAAAAAACCCAGAACTTTTTTAGATTTTAATAATAGAAGTTTCTGTATTAAATGATCAAACATATTTTTAAATAATACCTTCCAACATTGGAACGAATAAGACATCATCTACTTCTTTTTTAAGAATACCTTTTTTAGTATTTTTTATTCTATAAAGCTTTTGCGATCCATTTATATTAAGAGGTAAAACCATTCTACCATTGGGCTTGAGTTGAGAAACTAATTCGTCAGGAATAACTGATGGTGATGCTGTCATAATAATCGCGTCATATGGTGCATTTGACTTGCAACCTTCGAAGCCATCACCATAGATTGATGAAATATTTTTATAATTTAATGCTTTTAACAGGTTCGAAGTTTTTTCATATAAGGGCTTAATTCTCTCTATTGTTGTGACATGCTCAAAAAGGTTAGACAAAACACATGCTTGATATCCACAGCCAGTTCCAATTTCTAATACATTTTCCATGCTCTCAGTTTCTATCAGCAGCTGTGTCATTTTAGCAACAATGTATGGAGATGAAATCGTTTGGTTAAAACCAATCGGTAATGCATCAAAATCATAGGCCCTACCTCTTAGAGCAGGCTCTACAAATATATGTCTCTGGATGGTCGACATAATATTTAATACAGAATCATTCGTGATCCCCTGCTGTTTGAGAGAACTTGCAAGCTTCCTTAATTCTTCTGATGAAATATCTTTAATATCCATAGATTTATAATAACTTATTTTGATTTAAAGATTGTACTTTTAATTTTCTTTGTATCACACATATTAATTGTTAGAGGTGTGATAGAAATATAATTAGATTTTAGCGCATTAAAATCTGTTCTTTTGCTGGACTTAAGCGGGTCCCCGACTGCTCCAATCTGAGCAGATAATTTGCCATCTTTAGTATATAAGTCGGGTTTTAATGATATATCTCGATTACCCAACATAGTGTACTTAATTCCTTTAATCTTAGAAAATGGTATGTCTGGAATATTAATATTATAAATATTTTTTGATTTCAATTTTTGACTGATAATATGAGATAGAATAAAGTTGACTTTATCCTCAATATCATTTAAATATTTTGGTTCACGAGAAGATATAGAAATAGCAACAGGAGAATATTTACAAAATCTACCTTCAATAGCTCCTGCAACTGTTCCTGAATAAATCACATCATCCCCCATATTGCTCCCATAATTTATGCCAGAGAATACAATATCAGGGATAGTTTTCATTTCACCTCGGCCAATTATATGAATACAATCGGCAGGAGTACCGTTGACAGCATAATGCCATGAATCTATTTTTTTATAAGAAACTCTATCATGTACAGATAATGAACTACTGCAAGCACTCATGTTCTTGATAGGTCCAGCTACAGTAACTTCACCATAATTTAAAAGCAGTCTCTCTAAAATCTTAATACCCGGTGCTTTATAACCATCGTCATTAGTCAATAATATTTTCATTAATAATCCAATTAATTATTTTTTACATTATACTGAAATAGTAATAAGTAATATATTAATAAAATGAATGATGATCAAATAGATAAAAATGAGTTTAAAAAACTACTAGAAGAGTCAGATATTGATATAAAGCAAATACTTAAAGAGAAGGATGGTAAAACTAATGATTCTCAAAGTAAGCATTATGTTAGTGTAAATGTTAGTCATTATGACTTATATAATGAGAACCTAAATATTGAATTTAGCCATAAAAAAGATGGCGTTCAGAATAAAATTATTCAAGACCTTAAGAATTTAAAATATAAATTTAAATTCTCAGAAATATTAGATCTACATGGTTTAACAGCAAATAAGGCTGAATTAGAGTTAAATAGCTTTATAAAAGAGAATTACTATAATAATGCTAAATACTTACTCGTAATACATGGCAAAGGTCTAAATAACAAAGATAACCAAGCTCCATTAAAGAGATTAGTTGAAAAATTCATAATTAGTTCAATACATATTTTAGCGGCTTGTTCTGCTAACAAAAATTATGGTGGACTCGGTGCATCTATCATGATTTTAAAAAAATAAGAATTTACTTTTCAAGGTACATGCTTAGAGACTTTATCTCTTCCTCATTCAAGTACCTATGCTCACCTACTATCAAATTATCTAGCTTAATATTATCGTATTGAATCCGCTTCAAATTTATGACAGTACAATTAACGGTAAGAAATACTCTTCTAACTTCTCTGTTTTTACCAGTTTTTAAAGTGATGATATATTTGTTAGCAGTGGTATTACATTTTTCAACTGAATCAAATTTTCCAGTTTCAGACATTCCTATGTCTAATCCATTTAGACATTTATTTTTTTTAATATCTGTAAATGATCCTTTGAGTAAAACTTCATAAGTTCGTGAAATATTTGAGGATGGATGCATCATTTTATTTGCAATATCTCCATTATTCGTAAAAAGCAACAAGCCAGAGGTATCTAGATCAAGTCTTCCTATATTAATCCATTTCCCACTTACGCTAGGCAAGCTTTCAAATACAGTTTTTCTATTAGCATTGTCTTTGAGAGTGACAATTTCACCACAAGGTTTGTGATAAACTAACATTTCAAATTTTGAGTTAAATAGATTATGAGAAACAATATAACGACGATCATTAAATGAAATTGAATCTCCAATTATTACCTTTGTGCCCAGTGTTGCGATAACATCGTTCACTTTTACTAAACCCAAAGTAATATTCTTCTCACATTCTCTTCGTGAAAGCACTCCCATCATTGATAATATTTTTTGTACTCTATACATTTTATTAATTATTGATTATATTGTAGTAAATAATATTTATTAAATAAATGAAGAAATTAAATATAATAATTATAATCGTATCAGATACTAGAACAACTACTACTGATAAATCTGGTAAATTATTAAAACAATATATTACTGAGTCAGGACATAATATAAGCAACATCATCATTGTTCCTGACGATATATATCTAATTAGACATAATATATCGCAATATTTAGTGGATGATGAAGTTGATGCGATAATTACAAGCGGAGGAACAGGTATAACTGGAAGAGATGGGACACCTGAAGCGGTTAAAGTATTATTGGATAAAGAAATTGAGGGCTTTGGAGAATTATTTAGAGCGATATCTTATCAAAAGATAAAAACATCTTGCTTGCAGTCAAGAGCATTAGCTGGCGTTGCAAACTCTAAGTTTATTTTTGTATTGCCAGGTTCAGTTGATGCTTGTTCTACTGCATGGAAAGAAATAATACAATATCAGTTAAACAGCAATACCAAACCATGTAATTTAGTAATGTTGATGCCAAGGCTCAAAGAATAGTTATGATATTTCTAGATCTGCAGGTGGCGGCAAGTCACTCAATGACTTTAAATTAAAATAATCTAGAAATTTTTTAGTTGTTGCCAATAATTCTGGTTTACCTGGAGTTTCTTTATGGCCAACAACTTTTATCCATTCAAACTCAATCATATTTCTTATGATTTGAGGATTTACGGAAACCCCTCTTATTTCTTCTATATCACCTCTAGTTACAGGTTGTTTGTAAGCTATTATAACTAAAGTTTCCAAGAAAGCTTTAGAGTATCTAGTAGAGGATTGTTTATTTAACTTTGATATCCAATCATCATATCCTTTCTTCACCTGCATTCTGAAACCACTTGCAACATTTACTATCTCAAACGAATGATTAGCATAGTTGCTATTTAGCATATCAATAGCCTTTTGTATTTCATTTTTCGATGGTTTGTCATTATCAAATAAATTAGCAATGTCTTGAAGTGAAAGAGGATGTTCAGATGCTAAAAGAGCACCTTCTATGATAAGATTTAATGGCTTAGAATAACTCATGACTTAAGTGACTGCAGGTAAATCATAGAATAATCTTGATTCTGGACTATATCTACTAAACTTTCTTTAGATAATTCTAAAATTGCTAAAAAAGTTACTATGACACCCATTCTGCCCTCCTCATAAGTGAAACAATCTATAAATTTAATTGTTCCATTTTTATTAATGATGTCTAATATTAACGACATTCTCTCTCTTACAGATAATGTTTCTGTCTGAATCTCATGCGAAGCAAATATTTCAGCTCTTTTGAGAACCTCTTGGAATGCATTTTCTAATTCCTGTAAATCAATTGACGGTAAATATTCTTTTTTTTCAATATTAGTAAATATTTTTGAAACAATAAATGTATCCCTGTTTAGCCTTGGTATTTCATCTAGCTGCTCAGAAAGATCTTTATATTTTTGATATTCCATTAATCTTTTAATTAAGTTTGCTCGCGGATCCTCCTCTTCATCATCCTCTACTTCATTTGGCACAAGCATTCTAGATTTAATTTCTGCAAGAGTTGAAGCCATCACTAAATAATCCGAAGCAAGCTCAAATTGCATTTGTTGCATCATGTTAATATATTCTACATACTGATTTGTTATCGGTAATATTGGTATATCTACTACATCAATATTTTGTTTCTTTATGAGATATAACAAAAGATCAAGCGGTCCCTCAAATTGTTCTATAATAACTCTTAATGCCTCTGGTGGTATAAAAAGATCTTCAGGTATATCTGTAATTTTTTTACCATTAAATATAATACTTACGTCATTATTATTTACATTAGATATATTCATTTATTAATCATGCCAATTTTATCATAAACTTTCGCAATAGTTTTGCAGGAAATTTCTTTAGCCTTAGTTGCTCCCATGCTTAAAATATTATCTAAATGTACTTTATCTGTTAACAACTGCTTTGTTTTTATAGAAATTGGTTCTACTTTATTTATTATAACTTCAGTTAGATCGTTTTTAAATAAAGATATTTCCTTAGAAGCATATTTTGATATGACCTCTTCCTTCTTCATAAGTGCGCAAGCACTATAAATATTTAGTAGATTATTGACTTCAAGTCTTGATTCAGATTCTTTTAAAGTATTCGGCATTTTCAAAGGATCTGTCTTGGCTTTTTTAATCTTTAATGCAATTTTATCATTTGAGTCTGTCATTAGTATTCTTGAATACTCAGAAATATCAGACTTACTCATTTTATTTGACCCATCTCTTAAACTCATTATTCTAGTCGTTGATTTATTCATGAGCGGTTCAGGCATAACAAAGATGTTCTCACTATAGTCTGTATTAAATTTATGAGCTATGTCTCGTGCTAGTTCCAAATGTTGCTTTTGGTCATCACCAACAGGAACATGTGAGGCTGAATATAGTAAGATATCAGCTGCCATCAATATTGGATATGTGTATAAGCCAACAGATGCATTCTCTTTATTCTTTCCTGCCTTGTCTTTAAACTGAGTCATTCTATTCAACCATCCAACCTTTGCGGTACAGCTAAGAATCCAGGATAATTGAGTATGCTCTGGGACCTGAGATTGATTAAAAATAATATTTTTGGATTCATCAAGACCTGATGCTAAAAATATTGCCAAAACTTCCCTGGTACTATTTCTTAATGCTTCAGAGTCCTGCCAAACAGTTATTGCATGAAGATCTACAATAGAAAAAATACTTTTATAGTCAGTCTGATAGTCAACAAATTGTGATATGGCTCCTAAATAGTTACCTATATGTATTTCACCTGATGGCTGTACACCAGAGAAAATGACTTTATCATTCATATTATAATCCAAATATATTGTGTTATATTCTAGCATAAAGATAGAAAACTCTCATTTGTTATATAAAAAAATGAAATTTATTCTATAATCATACTATGAGTGAAAAAAGAATTAAGTTAATTCAAGACGGCCTTAAGTGTCTTGATCCAATAAAAATGGATATTATAGATGAAGGTCATTTACATGTAGGGCATGCAGGTGCAAAATCAGGAGGACATTTCAAACTATATATTGTTTCTGAAGTATTTAATGGGCAAAGCATTATAAATAGGCATAAATTAATATATGGAAAATTGGATAAATTAATGAAGACTGAAGTTCATGCCTTATCAATTAAGGCTGTGACCCCGGAAGAGCTTTAACTTAATAATTTTCTATAAACAATAGCGTCTTCTTTACCTAAAAGAGTTTTATAATAGTCCTTCCTTAATCCTATTTTTCTAAATCCATATTTCTCATACAATGACATGGCAGATTTATTTGTTAAACGTGTTTCTAATAAAAGAGTATCAGATTGTAAAATTTTACATTTATGAATAACCATTTCTAATAATTCCGAACCGATACCATTGTTTCGGTACTTTTCATTAACAGTCAAATTCAAAACATGTGACTCATAAGAAGTTACCTTGGAGATAATGTATCCAACAATAATATTATTATATATTGCAACATAGGAATCATATTTATTCATAATGCAGTCTTTTAAGATATTACGTGTCCATGGAAAATCATATGACTGTGATTCCAGATCATAAATATTATCGAGATCGATCATTCCGATATCCCTATATTCTATAAATTGAGATAATTTAGCTGACATGAGGACTAAGTATTCCATGAAGAAATTGCAAATCATCCCAAACTCTCTTCTTTTGGGAAGGGCTTCTAAGAATATAAGCAGGATGATAAAAAACTATTGCTGGGATATCATATTTCTCAACAAAAAATTTTTTAAGTCTAAGATCAGACATAGGCTTGTCTTCATTAAGAAATCTATTCGCAGCAATTTTACCAAGTAATACTAATACTTTAGGTTCAATAATACTAATTTGTTGATCCAGGTAATCTGAGCAAGCATTGATTTCTGATATCTCAGGATCTCTATTCTCTGGAGGTCTACATTTAACGGTATTCACAATATATACCGACTCTCTATTCAATCCTATAGATTTTAGAAATTCATTTAAAAGCTTACCTGCTCTACCAATAAAAGGTTTTCCAGCCTCATCCTCTTCTCTGCCAGGGGCTTCTCCAATAAACATAACATCTGAGTTTTTATCACCGTCACCAAATACTGTATTTTTTCTCGTTTTATACAAATCACATTTTTGACAATCTTTAACAAGCTGATCAAGGCTATTAAGATCTGTATGACCTGAGCTGTATCCAATCGTTCTTTTTTTTGAATACCAAGAAACATCAATTTCCATTTCTGGGAAATATTTGTCAATCATACTTTTCATTAAATTCCTCTTTTTTTAGAAGAATTTGTCTCAGGATTCTCTTTGAACTTATTCAATGCATTTAATAATGCTAAAACTGAAGCTTTTACAATGTCAGTATCAGCGCCGTGTCCATTAAATACACTATTATTTTTTGTTATACGAACTGTAACTTCACCCTGCGCATCTGTACCTGAAGTAATATTATTTACTGAATAAAGTGTTAATTTACAATCACTCTTAATAATGCTCTCGATTGCATTATAAGCTGCATCAACTGCACCATCTCCAGTTGACTCAGCTTCCTCGAGTACTCCATCAATCTCAAGTTTAATATGAGCATGTGGCTTCTTATTTGTCTCAGTAATAACATTCATATACTTAAAATTAATTAAATTTGCCGAAACTTTTACATTAGATGATAGATTGATAAGGTCTTCATCAAAAATCTCATGTTTTTTATCAGCTAAGTCTTTAAACTTATAAAATAAGTTGTCAAAATCTGAATTTCCTTTAGGCATAATATTTAAATCAATTAATTTTTGCTTAAATGCATTTCTTCCGGAATGTTTACCTAGTACCAAAGAATTACTGACTAAGCCTATATCTTCAGCTCTCATAATTTCATAGGTCTCACGAGACTTAATTATTCCATCTTGATGAATACCAGATTCATGAGCAAATGCATTCTTACCAACAATTGCTTTGTTTGGTTGCACAGGGAATCCTGTTATGGATGACACGAGCCTAGAGCATTTTAGTATTTTTTTTGAATCTATTTTAGTATTACATTTAAAAACATCTTGTCTTGTTCTAACTGTCATAACAATCTCTTCAAGAGCAGCATTACCAGCTCTTTCGCCTAATCCGTTAATTGTACATTCTACTTGCCTCGCTCCATTCATCACTGCGGACAATGAATTACCTACAGCAAGTCCTAAATCATTATGACAATGCACTGAGAAGATTGCTTTATCAGAATTCGATACACTTGAAATAATATTTTTAATCAAATCACCAAACTGATGAGGCAAATTATATCCCACTGTATCAGGTATATTAATAGTTTTAGCTCCAGCATCTATAGCTGCTTCTATAACTTCGCATAAAAATTTTAACTCAGATCTTCCTGCATCTTCCGGAGAGAACTCTACATCGTTAGTGAAAGTTTTTGCTAATTCTATTGCTGTAACAGCAGAAGTTAATACCTTATTAGGTGACATTTTTAATTTTTTCTCCATGTGTATGGGAGATGTTGCAATGAATGTATGGATTCTAGGTGACTTAGCATCCTTTAATGACTCTGCAGCAGTTGAGATATCTTTATCTAAAGCTCTTGCAAGAGCGCAGATACCTGAATTAGTAACTACTTTGGATATTTCCTGTACAGCCTTGAAATCACCTATACTAGCTATAGGGAAACCAGCTTCAATAATATCAACATTTAATTCTTCTAGAGCTATAGCAATTTGCATTTTTTCATCTATATCCATAGATGCTCCAGGACTTTGCTCGCCATCTCTTAGGGTTGTATCAAAAATTATTAAATTTTTATCATTCATACTATTTAGGTAAATTAAAGTTAAGTTAAGTAAACTAAACTAAATTAAAACTATAACGGCAGTTTTAATAAGCCAATTATAAGAGAGTGATTAATTTTAGAAATAGATTTAATCATAGTTCAAACTCTATATCAAATATGTAAATATGCAAGGAATATTAAAGCTTTGTAGAGTTTTTCTCTTGAGATAATGACTTTTTCTTCTTAACTATTCTTATCAGATACATGCTCGGACCTGATACCGCATATAGCAAGAAAAAGGAGAATAATACCAGTGGTGGATCAAAAGATATGAAAGAAATTATTAATGCGATTACAAATAAAGTAATGTGAGGTACTTTATGTCGAATATTAAAATCTTTGAAACTATAGTAAGTCATATTGCTAATCATAAAAAATGATAGAATTGGTAAAATAAATAATCCCACCCATACATAATGAGCTCCCAAACTCGGAGATGCTAGCATCGACTCTACTATCCAAACATATGTAATGATAACTGCTGAGGACGCAGGGCTTGCTAATCCTATGAAATACTTTTTATCTTGAGTTTGTATTTTTGAGTTGAATCTTGCTAACCTAATAGCTGCAGATGCTACATAGATAAAGCAGCATATTAATACGATTTTAGAAGAGCCCGGACTTAAAAATAAATTTGCAGTCGCCCATGTATACAGCATTATTGCAGGCGCTAATCCGAAACAAATCATATCTGATAAACTATCGTAATTTTCCCCAAACGCTGTTTGAGTATTTGTTAGCCTAGCAATTCTTCCATCTAAGCCATCGAGTACCATCGCAATAAGTATAGCTAATGATGCAATAATAAAATCACCATTTATTGAGGATACAATTGCGTAGAACCCGCTAAACAAAGCAGAGGTGGTAATTAAGTTTGGAAGAAGAAATACGCCTCGCGATCTCTTCTTTTTTTCATCAATCATTATTTCATTTTTTCATCTACGAGCTTACTGTCTCCCATCCATGACATCATACTACGTAATTTTTTACCAGTTTCTTCAATCAAATGTTCTGATCCTTCTTGTCTTAGTCTATTAAACTCTTTTGACCCACTTTTAACTTCTTTTACAAAGTCATTAGCAAATTTACCATTTTGTACATCGGCAAGCACTAGTTTCATATTATCTTTTACATGTTCATCTATTATTATAGGACCTTTTGTTAAATCACCATACTCTGCAGTATTAGATATAGAATATCTCATTTCTGTCATTCCACCTTCATACATTAAATCTACAATTAGTTTTAATTCATTAAGGCATTCAAAATATGCCATTTCAGGCGCATAGCCAGCCTCAGTTAATGTTTCAAAGCCAGCTTTAACTAATGCGGTAACGCCACCACAAAGAACAGCCTGTTCGCCAAATAAATCAGTTTCAGTCTCTTCTTTGAAATCTGTTTCAATTATTCCTGCTCTGCCACCGCCTATTGCAGATGCATATGCCAAAGCGACATCTTTTGCTTTTCCGGAATTATTATTATGGATTGCAATTAAAGTGGGCACTCCTTTTCCAGCGAGAAAAGTTGATCTAACTAAGTGACCAGGGCTTTTTGGAGCTACCATGAATACATCATTCTTATCATTAGGTTTAATTTGCCCATAATGTATATTAAAACCATGAGCAAAGGCTAACATTGCACTCTCTTTTAAATTTGGCTCTATAGATTCTTTGAAAATATCTCCCTGATATTCATCTGGCGCAAGAATCATTACAATATCAGCTTTAGAGACAGCATTTTCTACACTTAATACTTCCAACCCCTCCTTTTTCGCTCTTACTGCATTTGTCGAACCTTCTCTGAGTCCAATTGTGACTTTTACACCAGAGTCCTTAAGGTTAAGAGCATGGGCATGACCCTGTGAACCATATCCAATTATTGTCACATTAAGGCTTTTAATGTTATCTAGGTTTGCATCTTTATCATAATATACTTTCATCTTATTCCTCACTTAATATTTTCTAAACTATCAATACCTCTGCTTATACCTAATGTACCAGAACGAACCATCTCAATTATTTTAATTTTTCCCATTGATTCAATAAAAGCCAGAATTTTTTCAGTTACACCTGTCAGCTCAATAGTATACGTTGTATCTGTTACATCTATAATTCGTGCCCTAAAGATATCTACTAGTCTTTTTACTTCATCTCTCTGATTCTTGTTACATTTTAGCTTGAGAAGTAACATTTCTCTTTCTATGTGTGTCTCTTCAGTCAAGTCTTTGACATTTACAACATCAACCAACTTATCTAACTGCTTAGCTAATTGTTTGATTTTTTGATCATTGCAAAAAGTTACGAGAGTCATTCTTGAAATAGATACATCATTAGTAGGTGCTACATTCAAGCAATGAATATTATACCCTCTAGCAGAAAATAATCCTGCTATTCTTGATAAAGAACCAAACTCATTTTCAACTAACAGAGATATTATATGTCTTTTCTCATCCATAACTTATGCAAGCTCCGTATCTTTACCTGTGGGTGACAAATGCATCTCATTATGAGCCTGGCCACTTTTAATCATTGGATAAACATTTTCTTCCTGGTCGGTAATGACATCTACAAAAACTAATCTATCTTTTAAATCCATAGCTTCTTGTAGCTTAGTCTTTAATTCTGATGGTTTTTCAATCTTCATTCCAACATGACCAAAACTAGAGGCTAACTGTGCAAAATCAGGTATAGCCTCCATATAAGACATTGCGTACCTGCCTTCATAAAAAAATTCTTGCCACTGCCTAACCATTCCCATATATCTATTATTAAGGTTTATGATTTTTATTGGTAGTCTATATTGCAGACAAGTTGCTAATTCTTGTATACACATTAATATGCTAGCTTCGCCAGTCACGCAGATAACTTCAGATTTTGGATAAGCTAATTGCACACCCATTGCAGAAGGAAGCCCAAACCCCATTGTCCCAAGACCCCCAGAATTAATCCATCTGTTGGGTTTATCAAATTTATAATATTGTGCAGCCCACATTTGATGCTGCCCAACATCAGAAGTTACATACGAATTACCTTTAGTAATATCATACAAAGTTTCTATCACAGATTGGGGTTTAATGATTTTATTAGATTTTTTATAGGATAAACATTTTTTTGTTCTCCATTTATCAATCTGAGTCCACCACTTCTTAAGAGCTGATTTATTGATCTTCTTCAGATGAGGTTTCACAGCTTTATTTAAATCTTTTAATATATTTGATGTTTCGCCGACTAAAGATAAATCTACTTCTATAATTTTAGATATAGAAGAGGGATCTACATCAATATGTATAATTTTTGCTGATGGACAAAACTTTGATGTGTCCCCTGTAACCCTATCATCAAATCTAGCTCCAACTGCAAATAATATATCACAATCATGCATTGCCATGTTTGCCTCATAAGTACCATGCATTCCAAGCATACCTAAGAATTGATTATCTGTTGCAGGATAACCACCGAGCCCCATCAATGTATTTGTTACAGGATAGCCAAGAGTTTTAACAAGAGTAGTTAATTCTTTATGGGCATTACCCAAAATAACTCCGCCACCTGAATAGACCATAGGTTTCTTTGCAGAAACTAATAATTTAGCTGCTTCTTCAATTTTTAATTTACTTTCTGATATAGGTGCCTTGTAAGACCTTAATTTAACTTTTTTTGGATATTCAAAATTTATTTTAGTCTTAGGGTCAGTTAAATCTTTAGGGATATCTATAAGTACAGGACCAGGACGTCCTGTTGTTGCAATAATAAAAGCTTTCTTGAAAACTTCAGCTATAGATTCTCTACTATCCACTAAAAAATTATGTTTTGTAACAGGTCTTGTTATCCCTGTTGCATCTGCTTCCTGAAACGCATCACTGCCAACATATTCTCTCGAAACTTGACCCGAAATTATAATCATAGGAACAGAGTCCATGTGAGCAGTAGCCAGCCCAGTAACACAATTGGTTATACCTGGGCCTGATGTTACCAAAACAACACCGGGTTTTCCGCATGCTCTAGCATATCCATCTGCCGCATGAGTTGCGCCCTGTTCATGCCTTGTCAAGACATGTTTAATTTTCTTATCACCAAACAATGCATCATATATATGTAGGACTGCACCACCTGGATATCCAAAAATAAACTCGACACCTTCTTTCTTCAGGCATTCTATGATTATTTGTGATCCACTTAGTTTCATAATTTCCCTTATTTTATAACCAGTCTATAATACATCTTTTTTAGCCAATCATCATTATTTATTGATAGTTTTCATTAATATATAGTAATTATCGGTGTGACAAGTAACCATCAAAATTATCAAATATATAAAACAAGAAACATTTCATAATTTCTGAGAGAATCATCATTATACTCTGCTTGTCCCTACTCCAGTTATCAGTATCATCGACATAAAAAAAATCTATCTCAACAGATTGTTTGAATTCATTAAATATCATTTTAGCTCTATGAATGTGAAACTTATTGGTAACAATCAATACTTTATTTATACCGGATAAATTAATATTACTAAAATTTTTTGCTTCATCATAAGTGCTTTTGTTATTAGTACCAAATAAAATAATGTTTCCTCTTGAGATATTATTTTTTAAGAGGATATTTATGTATGTCTCGTACACCCTCTTCTCATTAGAGGGATCAATATAATTTTTAATTTTTTTATTTTCCTTACTTAGATATATAAAGTCAGCATCTTTATCAAAAAATAATTTACTACCTACTACTGCTCTTTCTGGATTTCCGGATAGTATAACAATCGCATCATAATGGGAGTCAAGGTTATTTGCTTCTGGATTAGTTATTTCAAAAAATAAATAATAAGTTATTACTAATAATAATACTGTTGCTAAACCAGTGATTAACAACAGTTTATTAATATAAAACAAAACTCTAATTCTTTTTTAATAGAAAATAAAATTTGTTATCTTTTTCTTCCGTGTTTAATAACTCATTTCCTGTTTGATTAGCAAATGATTCAAAATCTTTCACTGCACCAGGGTCCGTCGATATTATTTTTAAAATTTGCCCAGCATCCATTGTATTGATTTCTTTCTTGGCTTTTATTATGGGCAAGGGACAGTTTAGTCCGCTAGTATCCAATTCTTTATCAAAATCTGACATGTACTTACCTTTAGGTTATAATAGTTAAATGAACATTTATTAGCATATGCTAATTTATTAATGTTCTATTGACTATGTTAGTTATTATAAAAAAATATACAACCTCTTTTTTATTGTCAATAGGATTGATTTGCTTAATTATCTCGCCTACACATAGTACAGATCAAATACCCGAGTTAGGCGACCCATATAGTCAGAGCCTCCCTCTTAAACAAGAGGATATAATAGGTATATCAACATATCGTAGACTACAGAAATATGGCTATATCAACAATGATCCTCTGGTAATCTCGTATATTAACTATTTAGGTAACAGCTTATCAAGAAGCACCATGGACATAACAAGGAAATATCAATTTTTTGTGGTGCAATCAGATCAAATAAATGCTTTTGCGGTTCCAGGTGGCTATATAGGATTAAACATAGGATTAATACTTCTAAGTGAAAACGAAGCTCAGTTGGCCGGCGTAGTGGCTCATGAGATTGCGCATATTAAACTAAGGCATTCAGCAGAAATGATTGCGAATGCAAGCATGAGTAACATACCAATGTGGGTTGGCATAATTGCTGGTATTTTTGCAGGTAATGCTCAAGCATCTATGGCTGCTCTGAAAGCAGGTATCGGTTTATCTGCACAAAGAAATGTTAATTTAATTAGGTCAAACGAAATAGAAGCCGATGACTATGGTGTAGAAATAATGTACAAGTCAAATTATGATTTATCAGAGATGGCAAGTTTTTTTGACAAAATGGAAAATTCCACAGGGGAAATATCAAGGAACTTAGAGTATTTATCAACTCACCCAATGTATGAAAACCGAATTGCCAATATACAGAATAGATCATCCGTACAAATCAAGCCCATGAAGAATAGTACAGATGATTACATTTATGTTAAAAATATTCTTCATGTATCCCTAATTAGTGACATAAGTAAAAATATAAAGTTACTTACTAATAGTGACAAGTATAGTCTTCATAAATTAGCTCTTCTATACTATAAAAGATCTGATTACAAAAATGCATATGATACGATATTACCAATCTATAAATTAAATTCAAATAATCTATATATATCAATTGCATATGCAAATATATTGATCGGTCTAGATAGAATAGATGAGGCTTTAAATGTTTTAAATAAAGTAAAAAATATTTATCCGCTAAATAGTGTCATATCTTTTGCGATTGCTGAGATATTAATTGAGAATAACTTAAATTTAAATTATGCTGAGAGGCTTCTAGAACCTCTAAAGTTACACTATAACTTAAACCCTAATTATCTTAGAATATCTTCAAAACTTTATATGTTGAAGAATAGCGATTTTAAAGCTGCTATATCAAGAGCAAATTACTATCAACTCTTAGATGATGTGAATATGTCATTAGAGGTGCTAGATAACACGATCAGATCTAATACTATAAATATTGAACAAAAAAGAATACTTGAAGCTAAAAAACTGAATATTATTTGTAGTAATCCTAGGCCACTAGAGCCAATATTTGGTGAAAAAACTTGTAATTAAAGTAGTTTTTTTATGGATAGATCGGTACTATAATGTACGAGTAGATTGGTACCATAATGTACTTAGAGAATTATGAAAAATATATATATTATAGCTGCTACCTTGGTACTCACATTATTTCTTGAGAGCAATGCTTACTCTGGAGATATAGAGGAAGGTAAAAAATTAGCTTTTGATAGAAAAAAAGGTAATTGCTTGGCCTGTCATATGATAGATGATGGTGAGCTAGCTGGTAATAATGGTCCTCCATTGATAGCAATGAAGGCAAGATTTCCTGACAGGGAAGTCTTATTTAATCAAATTTGGGATCCAACTGAAACTAACCCAAATTCATTTATGCCTCCATTTGGAAAGCATGGTGCTATAACTAAAACTGAAATTAACAAGATAATAGAGTACTTGTATACTCTTTGAGGTAAATTATGAATAGAAGAAATTTTTTAAAGAATTCCTTTATGACTGCAGCAACGATAACAACATTTGCTGGCTTAATGATTAAACCCAAAAGGTTATATGCAGCATGGCCAAAAGCTTCTTTTGATATTACAGAATTAAGTGACTCTATAAACAGTGTATATGGGCATAATAATCTAACTGAAAGCTCAGAAGTAACTCTCAAGGCACCAGACATTGCTGAAAATGGAGCAATTGTTCCTCTTAATGTAAAAACTAAACTAAAAAATGTTGAGTCTATAATGATATTTGTTGAAAATAATCCTCAACCGTTATCCAGTGGCTATCATTTAAGTCCTAAATCAATACCAGTTGTTGGAACAAGAATCAAGATGGGCAAGACCTCAACAGTAATGGCAGCTGTAAAGAGCAATGGTAAGATATATACTGCTTCAAAAGAAGTGAAAGTAACAATTGGCGGATGTGGAGGCTAAATAATTATGAGTACAATTAAAGTAAGAGCAAAAGAAAGCAAAGGTATAGTGACTGTCAAGGCAATCATCAAGCATCCCATGGAAACAGGTCAAAGAAAAAATGGTAAAACTGGAGAGAAAATTCCAGCTCATTTCATACAACAAGTAATTGGAAAAGCTAATGGTAGTGAAGTTATCACTATAAATTGGGGTCCAGCTGTTTCAAAAAATCCTTATGTAACATTTGCTTATATGGGATCTAAAGGTGATACGGTTGAACTTACCTGGGAAGATAATCAGGGTAATAAAGATTCTAAAGAAGGCAAGGTTAAGTAGTATCAAATGAAGAACTTTTTTCATAATTTTTTACTAATAACTCTATTTGTTAATATTACTGCATTTGCTTCTCCAGAAGAAGATCGACAGTTGTTTAGAGATTATTTTGAAAATAGATTTCCTAATACTGAATTCAGTGATTATAAAAATGGTGTCTACTCGATAGATGCCTCATCCAGAGAGCAGTGGGAATCAATAGAGGACTTTCCTCCTTATGAAATTAATATTGAAGATGGGGAGGCCTTGTTTAATGAACCATTTAAAAATGGAAACACTTACGCAAGTTGTTTTGAAAACTCAGGTATTGCAATCAGGCAAAATTATCCATACTTTGACAACGATTCAGGAAAAGTTATGACATTAGAACTAGCAATTAATAATTGCAGAAAAGCAAATGGAGAAAAGCCTCTAAGTTATTATAAAGGTGGGCCTATGGCTGATATATCAGCTTATATGGCTTATACTTCAAGGGGTAAAAAGTTTGATGTTAAAATACCCAATAGCCAGGAAGCACTTGATGCCTATGAAGCTGGCAAGAAACTTTATTTTACTAAAGTTGGTCAATTAAACTTCTCTTGCGCAGATTGTCATGTCTATCAGACTGGTACCAAGTTAAGGGCTGACATTCCCAGTCCGGGAATAGGACATACTACACATTTTCCAGCTTATAGATCCGGAGCTGGACGTTTAGTAACATTACATGAAAGATTTGCTGGCTGTTTAAATAGAGTTAGAGCTAAACCTTTTAAAGCACAAAATGAAGAATATAGAAATTTAGAGTATTTTATCAGCTATATGAGTAATGGATTAGAAATAAATGGTCCAGGAAGCAGAAAATAGGTATAATTAAAATATGGTAAATAAATCAACTGTATCAAAACTATTCATAACTATATTTGCGCCTTTATTATTTGCTTCTTGTGCTGCAATGAACAGCATTATACCGGGACAAGGTGATGAAGAAGCATCAGAAATCAAAGAAATTAGCGTAAGCAAAAGGTTACAGATATCTATTCCTATCCCTGAAAACTCAAAATATATTACTGACAAAACAATCATTTTTGGCGAAGGTGAGCGTTTCACTGGTGTATTATACCTACTCCATGAAGTTTCCGCGGATGAAGTTGTTGAGTTTTATAGAGTCAGCATGCGAGATGATGGTTGGTCAGAAATTGCTATTGTTAGAAGCGGCTTCGTCTTGATGAATTTCGACAAAGAAGATAGATTTGCAACAATTAAAGTAAACCGAAAAGTATTTGACAATTCTTCTTCAGAAGTGACAGTTGGGCCAAAGACTGGTACCACTATAAATAGCAGCATAAATATTGACTCTACTACAAGGTCACCCGAAGAACAGCCTTTTACGATAGAGTAAAAACTATTTAGTTAGTACCATCCATTACTATTTCCATCAAATCATCAAAGTAGAAATCTCTGAAAAAATGGTCTGATCCCTCAACTTGATATAGCTCTATATTTGTTTTTCTAGCTGCAATATCTTTAACTATTTTATGAGTATTAGGCGTGATAGTATCCTCGGAAGCAGTTATCACATGTACTTTACCCGAAGTATTAGCAAGATGTAAATTTAATCCATGATCAGCGAATCTTGTAGCATCACTAGCAAAAAAATAGGCGTCACCACCTACTAAATAATAATCTAAGAACGTATCACGATAAACAGTTGCATCTTCACAACCTAGAAAACTAATTTTCAATTTCTCAGTTTTCGATTTAACTAAATCCCAGATATCAATATTATATTTTTTTTTATACCTATCCAACAATGATTCCCATGTCTCGGAAATAGGAGCTAATAGAAATATTGAATTAATTGAATTTTGATTTTTAGAATCCAAGCTTTCATGAAAATTAATTATATCTAAACCGCCCCTAGAATGACCAATAAGATATATTTTCTCATAACCTATTTTTTTTATATATTCATACCAAAGCTTGATCTCATCTTGAGAATTTGACTGCTTATGTTTATGTTCTATATCACACGATAGAAAGTCATTAGTTCGATTATTTATTCCATAACTCAAATTGATAGTGAGACTATCAATACCATTTTCCAAGAGAGAATCTCTCAGCATGGTTATAATTTCTAAATTTTGATGTCCACGAGTACCATGGAGAATTAAAGCTATTGATTTAGATTTTTCTGGTATAGAAGAATAAATTCCATTAAGTGATATTGATTTATGCTTAAGTTCTAATGGGCCCGATAAACTATAAGTAGAAAATAATACTAAAAATATAGGCAAAAATTTTTTCATAACTTGATTATATAGGGCGTACTGGATTCGAACCAGTGACAAATGGCTTAAAAGGCCACTGCTCTACCAACTGAGCTAACGCCCCATTATATCTTTTCAAGTGCTCTGAACTTATTTGGTATTAACTTCAAATCTGCTAATGAAGACCTTAGACTATCAAAAAAACTACAATCTTCATAGACTGCATTATAATATTCTATTTTCATTGCTATAGATGCACCAATAACTATTGATATTAGAGTTACAAATGATCCTAGTGCGAGTGTAGAAACACCTGATACTCCCTGACCAATTGTACAACCCAACGATAATACTCCACCTATTCCTATTAAAACTGCTCCTATGATATGTCTTTTAAGGTCTTCTTTTGACTGAAACCACTCTATTCTAAAATTTTTAGACATGATGGAGTAAACGAAAGAGCCCAGGATTACAGAGAGTAAAGCAGTAACACCAAATGTCAGATAATACATATTTGCAGATTGACTTAAATAAATAATGCTCTCTCCCATTGGGTTTATGAATGTGAATGATTGAACCCCAACTCCTGGTAATGGGCTGTCAAGAAAGTTATTAGTTTCGATCCATTCTTCACCTAAAGATGATCCTGTTAGATACCATGCAAGAGCTACAACACTGCCTACAATGAAACCACCTACGACATTGTCCATATTTTTTACGAAAGTTCCGGACCTAAAAATATAATAAAGGATAGCTAATCCAGTTAATAACCCTATTATAAGCTTGTAATACGCTGTATTTGATGAAGATGTTATAAATGATATGATGGTAGGCAAAGACTGATCATCTATGCCTAATACAGCTAAATCAGGACTAATTGGGTTCATCCAGCTATGAAAAATAACGCCATAAAAATCTGTTCTAGTCATTATGTAGGCCATAAGACCAGCCACTAATAGAACTACTATTGATTTTAAATTGCCTCCACCAACCCTAATTAAAACTTTGTTACCACAGCCACTTGCATACGTCATTCCAACCCCAAACATAACCCCACCTATAATGTATCTAGGCCATAGAAAGACGGAGTTTCTGTAAGGTATTCTTGAATCATTTAAGTCTATATATGACATAAACTCAAAGACTGTGACTCCAATAATGGCTATAGCTGAAGCGAGCATCCATGATTTAAAACGTGATAGGTCTCCAATGTTTACCCAGTCTGAGACAGCTCCCATCGTGCAAAAATTAGTTTTACATACGACGAAGCCAAGGATAAAGCCAAGTATTGACGTATATGTTAATAATATAACTGAGATCTCCATGTATACCTATTTATTCAATTTTGATTTTTTATAATTATATTAGCAAAGAGTAATATTAGCATTATATTTTTTAATTATTTTTGATAAATTGTTGGATCATCAACACTTGCATCCATAAAACCTTTTTTTCTAAATTTACATGAATCACAGTTACCGCATGCCTCTCCATTGTCAGATAATGAATAGCAAGAAACTGTATGGGAATAATCAACTCCTAACTTTAAACCCGTTTTAATTATTTCCGCCTTGGTCATGTTGATTAAAGGAGTTATTACTTCGAATGATGAACCCTCAGATCCAGATTTTGTTCCAAGATTTATCATTTCTTGAAAAGAAGCTATAAACTCAGGTCTACAGTCAGGATAACCAGAATAATCTATTGCATTGACTCCTATATATATTTCTCTAATTTTTAATTTTTCAGCATAAGATGCTGCTATCGATAAGAATATTGTATTTCTAGCTGGCACATATGTGATTGGTATACCGGAAGACTCTTCCTTTGGGACATCGAGACTTGAATCAGTTAATGCTGATCCACCTATACGAGTTAAATCTATATCAAATATTATATGATTGATATCAGAATGACTGGCAATAATATTCTTACTAGCTAAAATCTCATAATCATGTCTCTGCTTATAATTGATCGTAAGAGCTGTTATTTTATAACCTTTTGATTTTGCAATAGCTAATACTGTCGTAGAATCCAAACCACCAGAAAAAAGGACCAGCGCTTTTTTATTATCTCCCACGTTCATCACTCCATATAACTTTGTGTAACTGAGTTTGTAATCTAGCTGGGATATTATCTTTTAACATACTTTCAGCAAGAAGCTTTATATCCATTTTTCCATAACTAGGAGAAAATAAAATGGTACATATTTTATGCAGACTATATTTAAATATATAATCCTTTGCCCAGATGTAATCATCCAAATCACAAATAACAAACTTAATTTGATCATCAGATTTTAAGTATTTATAATTATCTATAATATTTTTACTCTCTTCTTTAGAGCCTGGAGTTTTAATATCTAATATTATTATCGTTTTATCGTTCAAGTTTTTTATCGAAATAGCATTACTGGTTTCAATGGAGATATTGTAGGATAACTGATGCAAATCATTCATTAACAGGATAGTATTTTTTTGAGATAATGGCTCTCCACCAGTTATTGTAATATTTTTACAATCATATTTTTCTATTTCGGTGATTATTTCGTCAAATTTTTTTTTAGAACCTTCGTTAAAGGCATAAGCAGTATCACAATACTCGCATCTCAATGGACAACCGGTTAATCTAATAAAGATAGTAGGCATTCCAGACATTAAACTTTCCCCTTGAATGGAATAAAAGATTTCGTTTATAATTAATGTATTCATAGTTTAAATACTTTTAACATTATCAGGGTTTTCCATATATGTCATTGCATGACATATAGCTACACCCAAAGCATCAGACGCATCTATTTCTAATTTTCGCCTAATTTTCAAAATACTTTTTACTTTTTTCTGAAGTTGTTCTTTATCAGATGCACCACTTGTAGTTACAACCATTTTGACTGTTCTAGGACTATATTCAAATACTTCCAAGCCTGCTCTGCTACAAGCACAAACAGCAGCGCCTCTTGCTTGTCCAAGTTTGATAGCTGTCCCAGCATTTACGCTAAAAAATACAGATTCAATAGCTACATGAGATGGTTTGTACTCATCAATAATATTATTAGTAGCTTCATTGATCATCGCTAGCTTAGTTGTATACTTATTCTTTAAACCGGTTTTGATAATGGCATGATGTATATAATTAAATTTATTTTCTTCTAACCTAATTAATCCAAAACCTGTAATATTTGTTCCAGGGTCAATTCCTAATATAGTTATCATAAAAATCAAGAAAGACTTACGTTCATATAAACATTTTGAACATCATCTAACTCCTCTATTTTACTAGATAAGTCTGAAACTTTTTCTTCATCATCCTTGCTTATTTGTATTGTAGTAAGAGCATCCATGATGATCTCTTCATCTATAACCTCAATAGTTTTAGATTCAAAATATTTTTTCTTGCTAAACAACTCGTTAGGTTTTGTAAAAATAATACAGTCAGTATCTATCATTTCAAAATCTTCAATCTCCACAACATCCATATGTTCAAGTAAATCATCTTCAGTAATATTAAGTAACTTCATTATTCCAACTTTACGAAATAGATGAGATACGGATCCATTCGTCCCAAGACTGCCTCCATGTTTTGTTAAAGCATGTCTTAAGTCAGAAACTGTTCTATTCTTATTGTCTGTCAAACATTCAATTATCACAGCAATCCCTTTTGGGCCATAACCTTCATAAGTAATTTCTTCAAAGTTATCATTATTTTGACCAGAAGCTTTATCAATGGCTCTCTTTACAGTATCTTTAGGAACATTAGCAGCATTAGCTTTAGATAATGCCAATCTCAACCTTGAATTACTTCCTACATCAGTTCCACCCATTTTAGCAGCAACAGTAATTTCTCTGATCACCTTTGTAAAAGTTTTTCCTCTTTTATTATCTTGAGCTTTCTTCCTATGTTGGATATTTGCCCATTTACTGTGTCCCGCCATATTAAGATGCCTTGTGAGTAATATTATTTAAACGGAAATTTACCATTCTATCTATTGGTGTCTTAGCTTTAATGATTATATCATGAGCCAAAAATATTTCGTTAGATTTTGAATCAAATACATTTAAGATTTTTTCAGCAGTATTCAAATTCATCCATGGACATCTTCCGCAACTCTTGCATGTAGCACCCTCGCCTTCTGTAGGTGCTTCTAGAAATATTTTTTCAGGAGAATATTTTTTCATCTGATAAAAAATTCCTTTTTCTGTAGCTACTATAATATATTTTTTATTACTACTCTTAGATGCCTCTATAAGCTTAGTTGTTGATCCTACTACATTAGCCATCTGTATTATACTTCGTGGAGATTCTGGATGCACAAGAACATCGCAGTCTGGGTATTTATTTATCATATTCTTTAATTCTTTAACTTTATATTCTTCATGCACTATGCAAGAGCCGTCCCATAACAACATATCAGCACCAGTTTTTTCGAGAATATAATTACCAAGATACTTATCAGGGGCCCATATTAATTTTTTGCCTAGAGACGTTAAGTGTTCAACGAGAGATACTGCCATACTAGATGTGACTACCCAATCGGCAATTGACTTAACTTCAGCACTGGTATTTGCATATACTACAACTTCTCTTTCAGGATGTTCGTCACAGAATTTTTTAAAATTCTCATAGTCACAACCAATATCGAGAGAGCACGTTGCTTCCATATCTAACATATATATACGTTTATCTGGGTTGAGTATCTTAGCTGTTTCACCCATAAATTTAACACCTGCAACTATCAATGTTGATTGTGCTTGTTTTGCTCCATACCTTGCCATTTCAAGGCTATCACTAACTAAACCACCGGTATCTTCTGCTAATCTTTGTACTAATTCATCTACATAATAATGGGCGATTATTTTTGCATTATTTTCCTTTAGCAAAGATTTGGTTTTCAAGAGATATTTATTATATTCCATGTCTTATTTTACTGGTTTAATAGTATTAATAGATAGTTCACGCAATTGTTTTTCATCTACACTCGAAGGGGCACTTGTCATTAGGCATGATGCGGATTGAGTTTTAGGAAAAGCAATTGTTTCTCTAATAGAATCCAACCCTGACAGCAACATAACTAGTCTATCTATTCCAAAAGCTATACCACCATGGGGTGGGCAGCCAAAAGATAATGCATTTAAGAAAAATCCAAATTTCTTATTCATTTCTTCCTCGCTAATATTTAACAGCTCAAATACCTTCATTTGTATATCTTTCGAATGTATCCTTATTGATCCACCGCCAATTTCATTACCATTCAAGATTAGATCATATGCTCTTGATGGAATATTAAAAACATCAGTATCTGATAAATCTTTATAATTTTTAGGGGATGTAAATGGATGATGTATAGATGTAGGATTTCCTTCAGCATCTTTTTCAAAAAGTGGATAATCTAGAACCCATAAAAATTTCCAGCCTTCAGACAAAAGATCTAGGCTCAGACCTAATTCTTTTATAAGTGCTGACATGGAACTATTCACTACTTCTATAGAATCTGCTGAGAAAAATACTAAATCACCATTTTGCGCATTAACTTCATTAAGAATATTCTGAATTACATCTGGAGTAAGGAATTTTTTAATTGGAGAGGTTACTCCATTCTCTATATTGAAAACATCTTCACATTTGAAATACGCAAGACCCTTTGCTCCAAACTGTTTTACAATTTCAGTCAAATCATCTATATGCTTTCTGGATAAAGATGTCCCGCCAGGGACTTTTAAAGCAACTATTCGTGAATTCATATTATCCACATGATCCGAAAATACTTTAAAATCAACTTTTTTAACTAATTCTTTGATATCTTTTAAAATCAGTGGGTTTCTTAAATCTGGTTTGTCACAGCCATAATTCTTTAATGCTTCATGATAAGACATTCGCTCAAAAATTAAATCATTTTTATTACTCATCATATCTTTGAAAATTAGATTAAATAATTCTTCAATTATCTGAATAACCTCCTCTTCCTCTGTAAATGATAATTCAACATCAAGCTGTGTAAATTCTGGTTGTCTGTCAGATCTTAAGTCTTCATCTCTAAAACATTTTGCAATTTGAAAATATCTATCAATTCCTCCAATCATCAATGTTTGTTTGAATAACTGTGGTGATTGGGGTAAAGCGAAGAATTCCCGAGGATGTACTCTACTCGGGACTAAATAGTCTCTCGCTCCTTCTGGAGTTGTTTTTGTTAAAATTGGAGTCTCAACATCAACAAATTCTTTAGAATAAAAATAATTTCTAATTGTTTGAACAAGTTTAGATCTAAAGCGAATGGTATTCTGCATTTTATCACTTCTCATATCCAAATATCGGTATTGGAGCCTTTGGTCTTCATTCACATTATCATCATTGATTTTAAACGGCGGGGTTTCAGACTTATTTAATATGTGTAAGGATGAAACTATGATTTCAACCTTTCCTGTTACTAAGTCTTTATTAATTGTTCCTTCAAGTCTATCGCTAACAACTCCTTTCACTTTTATAACAAATTCTGACCTAATAGATTCTGCTTCTATAAAAAGCTCTTTATCATCAGGGTTAAAGACGAGCTGTACAATACCAGTATAATCTCTTAAGTCGACAAAAATAATGCCACCATGATCACGACGCTTACTGATCCAGCCAGATAACTGAACCTCTTGATTTAATGTATTCTCTGTTATTTGATTGCAATGGTAATTTTTCATTATATGTATGGATTCCGCAAAATTTTAAGATTTATTAACTATGTTTGACTTAGGTGTAGCTTTATCTTCTTTTGTCTTTTTACCTTTAAAATCTGTTTCATACCAGCCTGAGCCTTTTAATCTGAAACCAGATGAAGATATCAGTTTTTTGAGCCCAACTTTTTTACAAGATATACATGAATCTAGGTCTTTGTCGGTTATTTTCTGAAAATGTTCAAAAATTGAACCACATTCGTCGCATTTGTATTCATAAATAGGCATAATTTAATTCACAACGTATTATTGGTTCATTATACAAAAAAAATGAAGTTTTATCTCGAATAAATATAGTGTATAATCCTCGCTTAAATAGACTATGAAATCAATAAATAAATTACTTGTTGTGCCAATTTTAATATTATCAGCATCCTTTGTGACTGCCGATGAAATTCATCCAGGAAAAGATAAGTCAGAAACATGTACTGGTTGTCATGCAATCCCAGGCTACAATAATGTTTATCCTACTTACAAAGTTCCTAAAATAGCAGGTCAACACTCAGATTATATAGTCGCTGCATTAAAAGCGTATCAAAACAAAGACAGAGATCACAAGACAATGCATGCAAATGCCATAGCATTAAGTGATCAAGATATTAATGATATTGCAAAATATTTTGAGTCACTTAAATGAAAATAGTACAGTCATTAATATTAATCTTAAGCATAAATTTAGTTTTTATAGATAAATCGTTTGCTGACTTTGAGGCTGGGAAATCTAAATCTCAAGTCTGTGCAGCTTGTCATGGTGCGGATGGGAATTCACAAGTAGCAATGTATCCAAAGTTAGCTGGCCAATACAAAGACTATCTAGTTAATTCTTTAAATGCATATAAATCTGGATCTAGAAAGAATGCTATAATGAGTGGGTTTGCAACTGGCCTATCAGATCAAGACATAGAAGACTTGTCAGAGTACTTTTCTAGACAAGATGGCTTGAAAATATTACCTATGAAATAATAATTTATTTTCTTTCTAATAGACGATATAAGGCTGGTACCAGGTATAACGTGATTAAAGAAGACAAAGTAATTCCACCTAAAACAACAACAGCCATAGCATATCTACTTTCTGCGCCAGCACCACTACTTAAAACAAGTGGTACTGCACCTAAGAGAGTTGAAATAGTAGTCATTAATACAGGTCTCAATCTTATGAGTGATGATTCAAATATTGCTTCATCAACACTCATACCCTTTTCCCTTAATTGATTAGCAAATTCAACCACTAATATTCCATTTTTTGTGATTAAGCCAATTAACATCAAGAATCCAATCTGGCTATAAACATTAATTGAGGCTCCAGTTAAAAATAAAGTATAAAGTCCAGCAGTCAAAGCTATTGGGACAGTTAATATTATAGCGAGTGGTTTTCTAAAACTTTCAAACTGAGCTGCTAGAACTAGATAAACAATTAATATTGCAAATAATATTGTTATCACTAAACTATTACCCGACTCAAAATATTCTTTTGAACTTCCACTGAATGATATTTTAGCATTAGCCGGTAATGATGAACTTGTAACGGAAATCAGATCTTTTAAAGCATCTCCAAGTGGATAACCGGGTGCTAGAGATGCTGAAAATATTGTAGAAGGCATCCTATTAATTCTTTTAAGACTTTGGCTAGTTGAAGTTTCTTCATAAGTAACCAGGTTAGATAAAGGGATTAATGATGTATTTGATGATTCAACAAATATATTGTCTAAACTATTTCCATTTACTCTAAAAGATTTATCAGCCTGCAAGATAACATTATATGTTAATCCATCTTTTGAGAATGTTGTGACTTGATTTGAAGCTAATAATGTTTCCATTGTCCTAGCAATTGATTCTGCTGATACTCCCAACTCATATGCTTTATCTCTATTAATTTTTAAATTTAATCTTGGGCTAGTAATCTTATAATCAATATTTGAGTTTCTTATCTTTAGATCAGAAGACTCATTAATTAAGGTATTTCCCCATTCACTTATATCGTCATAATTATTACCACTAATTACTAATTGTACAGGCGGCATGAATCTACTACCACCAAGGCTGGGAGGGTTAATCGCAAAAACTCTTGCTCCAGGGATTGTCAGTAGTTGTGGAAAGATTTCGCGAACTATATCTTTTTGATGTCTTCTTGTTCCCCAGTCAGTCAATGTAGTAAACATAAAAGCTGAATTAACTTCACCAGGTCTTCCAGAGAATCCCGGAGCAACAATCGAAAAAATAGTATTAATTTCATTATTCATAACATATGGCTGCAAAGTTTTTTCAACTTGACGCACTATAGAGTCTGTATAACTAAGAGACGAACCTTCTGGCCCTTTAACTGAGATAATAAAGATTCCTCTGTCTTCTGTAGGTGCTAGTTCTTTTTGTATCACTTGAAACAAAAGCATAGATATAATGATCATTGCAATCGAAAATAAATATACTCTTTTAGGATTTTTCTGAGATTCTAACAAAGATTCTTTATAGAAGTTTCTAAACTTACTAATTAATATAGGTTCTTTCTTAGCTTTAGTATTATCTTTAAGTAATTTAGAACATAACATCGGTGTTAACGTTAATGCAACTATGCTTGAAAATATAACAGCAAAAGATAGGACTACTCCAAATTCAATAAATAATCTTCCTGTCTTGCCTCCCATAAATGATAATGGGAGAAAAACTGAAACTAGAACAAGTGTTGTTGCTATAACAACAAAAGTAATTTGCTTGGCACCTTCAATTGATGCATTAAAAGACTTTTCTCCATTCTCGATTCTCCTTTTTATATTTTCTAATACTACAATTGAATCATCAACGATCAATCCTATTGCTAATACTAGGGCTAAAAAGGTAAGGACATTTAATGAGTAACCTAATATATAAATCACATAAAAGGTAGAGATCAATGAGACGGGTATAGTAATAGCAGGTATAAAAGTTGCCGCAGAAGATGATAGGAAATAATATATTACACCTATAACCATTAATATCGATATAAGTAGTGCAAACCTGACTTCATAAATTGATTCATTAACAAATATTGATTGATCATAACCCACAAACATATCGATATTTTTAGGCAATGAAGGTCTAATCAAATCTAATTCATTTTTTATAGCTGAGGCAACTTTCAGCACATTAGACTTAGTTTGTCTTACGATACCTAATCCAATTGCATTCTTATTATTAGCTCTTAAAAATCCTCTATCACTTTCTGCGCCAATGATGATTTCAGCCACATCACCAAGTCTTATCTTCTTATTACCATAGTTTTTGAGGACAATATCATTAAACATACCAATATCAGATAACTTTGACTTCACCTGTATGCTTATTTCTCTATCTGTCGAATCAAGTCGTCCAGCTGGTTTTTCAATATTTTCTTTCTTTATGGCATTTAAAATATCATCGACTGTTATTTGCCTCGATGACATTTTATCTGGATCTAGCCAGATCCTAATAGCATATTTTCTTTCTCCACCAACAGTAATAGATGCTACTCCTGGTAAAATGGATAATCTATCGATAATGTTTCTATCCAAGTAGTCATTTAAAGCTATGCTGTCCAATTGATCACTGGTAAAACCAATCCAAAGAATCGCCCTTGCATCCGTATCGGATTTTGCAACTCTTGGCTGTTCAGAGTCTTTTGGTAATCTAGGAATTGCACGCGATACTTTTTCTCTTACATCATTTGCAGCTGACTCCATATCTCTTGATAAGGTAAACTCAATCCTTATGCTAGAAATCTCATCCTTGCTTTCGGATTTTATCTCTTTGATATTTGAAATACCTGATAAAGAATCTTCAAGTATCTGAGTGATATCTCTCTCGACAATTTCAGCTGAAGCCCCACGATAAACAGTTGATACAGTAACAACTGGTTTATCTATATCTGGATACTCTCTAATTGATAACTTATCATACGAGACTAGTCCTAATAGGACTAAAAACATGCTTATAACTGCTGCTAGAACAGGTCTTCTAACTGTTGTTTCTGATATATGCATTTATTTACTCTATAATTTTTACTTTGGATCCATCTTTTAATTTTTCATGACCCATAAATATTACTTTATCGAAATTATTAAGTCCTGATTTGATCTCAATTAAAGAATTATTACGAATACCTATCTGAACAGGTTTTAGCTTAGCAATATCATTATCCACAATATAGACATAATGTTTTTTATTAATGTTTAATAAAGATTTTTCAGGTATCAAAATAGCATCAGTCCTTTCTTCTAAAAATATGTCCATTTTCATAAGCAAACCAGGTTTCAATATATTTTTTTTATTATCTATTAAAGCATAAGCACTAATAGTTCGGGTATCAGTATCAATTCTAGTATCTATGTACTCCAGTGTACCTTTGTACTCAATGCCAGGAACACTATCTGTAAATGCAACAAATAATAATTTTTTTGTCAAATATCCTAGTATTCGTTCTGGTAAATTAACTGGTAGTTTCATAAAACCTTGTTCATCTAAAGAAGTTAAAATTTCACCTTTAGTAACTACATCACCTATATTTTTTTTACTAAGCCCAGCCATGCCAGTGAAAGGCGCATAAATCTTCGTTAGTCCAACAGAGTCTGAGGATATTATAGAGAATAGTAGATCACCCTTATTAACGACACTGCTTTCTTTATAGTGGACATTATCTAGAAGACCATTAACCTTTGCGGTTACATCAATTGAATCTAATGACTCTATGACAGATAAGGCCCGATAAGTATTTCGAGCAACATCTATTTTTACTGATTCTGCCTTGACCGCAACCACTCTGGTTTTATTCATGAACTTTGCAAAACCGGTATACTTTAAATATAAGGAAACACCGCCATACAGAAGACCAACAATCAAAACTGATATAAAAATCTTGAATATACTCAAAGATTTCACAGAACTTATTATTTTAGTTATCATCGCTTGATCTTATCATGGTATAAGTTATTCTATCCAAATTAGCGATGCAATTCTACCGGTATTAGTATCTCCTCTATAAGAATAATATAAATTTGAACTTTGATATGTACACATTTCATCTGTATATATTTTTTTAACTCCTGCGGCTTTAAGAAAGATTTTAGCTCCTTTCTTTAAATCGAGACCCCAGTGCTCATCATCAACTTTATTGAATATTTTTGATGATATATTGGATAGCTTCTTATGCACATCTTCACGAACTAAATAGTTAGATGGTGTAATAGATGGGCCTATCCAGCATATTAATTCAGATGGGTTATTAGAGAATCTTTTTATGAATTTAGTTATTATACCATTATGTAAACCTCTCCAGCCTGAGTGAATTACTCCAACCTTTGTTCCTTGTTTATTGCATACTAAAATTGGCAAACAGTCAGCAGATAAAACCACGCATGGTAAACCCACTATATTTGTATAAGATCCATCACATACGAGACCAGATGTTGGCTCGGTAACTTTTCTTATAGTAGAGCCATGTATCTGTTTCATCCAACATGGCTCCATACTTAAATTTAGTGATTTTGAAATATCCCTTCTGTTTTTCCGAACATTTGTTTGTTCATCCCCTACATCTAAGCTGAGATTAGACCCTTTGAACTCACCTTTACTATATCCCCCGATACGGGTTGTAGAGAAAGCTTTAATATTTTTTGGGACTTCCCAGATCACAGGTTTAATTTGTATCGGCATAACTATGTTTCTCAATTAATGACTGTATTTTTAAAAATTCATCTGGTGGCGGAGACTCTATAAAAAATTTTTCTTTCGTTGATGGATGTTTAAACTCCAGTGACATTGCATGTAATGCATGACCATTATATGAATCTAAAAAATTAACTAATTTAGTATTCTTGCTAAATATAGATTTTTTAAAACCATATAACTTGTCACCTACTACTGGGTGACCAATAAATGACAAATGCACCCTTATTTGGTGTGTTCTGCCAGTAACTAGATCAACCTCAATTAATGAGGCTTTATCAAACCTCCTTAGTATCTTCAGCCGTGAAGTAGATTCTTTTCCTGAATCTGTTACTGACATTTTTTTTCTATTAATCTTATGTCTGCCTATTTTTTGATCAATAACAGTTACATTGTTCAAGATACCTGATGTTATAGTTATGTACTTTTTAGTTATTAATTTATTTTGAATCTGTTTTGTTAAATTATTATGAGCCTTTAGTGTTCTTGCTATTATCAATAATCCAGATGTCTGTTTATCTAAACGATGTATTATTCCTGCTCTAGGTACATCCCTCAATTCTGGATACTTAAATAATAAAGCATTCTGTAATGTCCCAGAATAATTACCAACAGCAGTATGAGTAACCATGTTGCTATTCTTATTTACAACAATTAAATCTTCATCTTCGTGTAAAATGTTTAAAGGTATGTCTTCTGATAGAATGTCTATGTCCTCGCAAGGATGTACTTCTATCTCTATTTCAGATTTACTGGATATTTTATCTTTAGGAGAACATATTTTACCATTAACAAGTATTTTTTCTGCATTAATCCAGTTTTTAATGGTTGACCTGGAATATTCTGGCAACCTTGATGATATTAACTGGTCTAACCTTAAGTTATTCTCAGGCTCAATATCAAACTTGTAAAAAGTAACATTTTTCATGGTGTATTCTCACGTAACTAATCTATAATAACAAAATGAAAGCAAAAATACTTCTTATAAACCTTGCCT
Organism: Gammaproteobacteria bacterium; assembly: GCA_018670435.1. Lineage (GTDB taxonomy): Bacteria > Pseudomonadota > Gammaproteobacteria. Next base: position 47,113 of record JABHRC010000039.1, on the reverse strand, counting down.
TTTGTGCAATATTATCAAGTTGTTCGTACTGGGAAGGTATATTAAAAGAGGCAGATCCGACCAAAGGCCTGTCCGCAGCTCAAATATATGGAGAAGGTAAGGCATTTCTTGATGTAGAGGATTATCCTAATGCTATTAAGTACTTTGATATATTGGAAGCAAGATATCCATTTGGAATATATTCAACCCAATCCATGCTGGATCTAGTATATGCATCTTATCAATCGAACTTAAAGGATGAAGCAATAGTCAATGCTGATAGATTCATTAGATTATATCCTAACCATCCAAATGTTTCATATGCCTACTATCTGCGTGCGTTAGCAAATTTTGATAAAGGACAAAATTTTTTGACTAAGATATTTGCACAGGACCCATCTAAATACGATGTGTCAAAACTAAGAGCATCTTTTGATGATTTCTCAATAGTTATAAATAAATTTCCTAAAAGTAAGTATGCTAAAGATTCAAGAAATAGATTGTTATATATAAAAAATATGATGGCAAAAAATGAATTATACATAGCCAAGTATTATGTTAAAAGACAAGCTTATATAGCTGCTATTGAAAGAGTAAAATATTTATTGACAAATTATAATGGAACACCAAGCACAGAAGAAGCGTTATTAATATTAATAGAGGGCTATAATTATTTGGGTATGAATGATTTGGCATCGGATACAGCTAGGGTTTTAAAAGAAAATTATCCTGATTATAGGATAGAAAATAGAAATGGAGTTATAATTGCTGAAAAGGAAATCAAAATAGAAAAGAAAGTAGTTATGGAAAAGAGCGATTCGTCAAGTTGGTTCAGATTTTTAAACATATATAACTATTTCTAGTTTTTATCTTTTATAATACAAACAGGAATAACTTTCATTTTATGGATATTCTTTTTTCTAATACTCATGTATTTTTCCCTGTGAATACTATCTTCATTAGACATAGCATCTTCAAGTTCTTCATAAGTGAGACCTAACTGTTGCTCATCAGTTCTATCATCTTCCCACAAACCATCAGTAGGAGATGAATTTAATATTTTATCAGATACACCTAATTCTTTTGATAAAGATCTTACCTCAGATTTTGTTAAATCTGCAATAGGTGAAAGGTCTACACCACCATCACCATATTTTGTAAAGAAACCGACACCAAAGTCTTCAACTTTATTACCTGTCCCAATAACTATACCCTTAAATTTCGATGCTGCTTGATATAAAAGCATCATCCTCAACCTAGATTTACTATTAGCAAAACCCAAATCATTTTCAAATCCTGATGTGATACAAGTATCATAGAATTTATCAAAGGTGCTGCTAAGATCAACTTCGTAAGATTGAACATTGGAGTATTTTGATAATAAAAAATTACAATGCATACTACTTAATGAGGAATCTTTTGTTTTCAAAGGTATGTTGATCACTATAGTATTGATACCAGTCATGGCACATAGAGTGCTCGTTAAAGCGGAATCTATCCCTCCAGAAACACCCACTATCAGACTTTTGATATTATAATCAGGAGAATTAACATAATCTTTGATCCAATCAATAATATATAAAATCACTTTTTTATTATTCATATCACAGGCCTTATAAGTAATTAAAACCAATCACTGGTTAATATTTAATCTAGAATCATATATTATAGTCTATAATAATAAAAGATTAATGTTCGATATACAAATATGCGTATAATTATAATAGGTTTAGTAATATTTTTAGTTTATATAATAGCTAAATCACTGTTTTGGACGAAAACAAGCATCATAAAAAAAGGAAAAAGAAATATACAGTTTTGCAGATATTGCAATGCATATGTAGCAGAGGAAGATTATTGTAATGATAATGGAAATTATAAAAATTGTAAGAATTATAAGTGAGATTTAAATGAGAAGAATGCCATTACTGATAACATTGATTATAATTATGTTTATAGGGATTCTATTAACAGTCTTTCTAAGATAAAAATATGCGACTAATTCTAATATCTGGCAAGATAGGTTCTGGTAAATCAACAATATGCAAATGCTTACAAAAAAAAGGCTATTTGTATATTAATTCCGACAAACTTGCAAAAGATCTTATTCTGAGTAATATTCCTCTCAAAGAGAAATTACAAAAAGAATTTAATATTCTAAAAGATGGATCTAATATTTCATTGAATAAATTGAAATTATTATTTTTATCATCGAAAGATTATGCAGCCAAAATTAATTCGATAATACACCCCATATTTTTTAAAGAATTAAATATTTTACTTAGCAAAACCATAGATAAAGTTGTCCTCGAATTGCCACTAATTGAAACCATGAGTAGTATTAATAAGAAATTTAAAGTGATAGCTATAGATACAAAATTAGATATAAGAAAAAAAAGATACCTGTTAAAGAATAAAGCTAATATAAAAGATTTTATGATTCTAAATAATTACCAAAAAAGCTCTCTATATTATAAAAATAGTTCTGAACATGTCATATCTAATAATGATACTATAGAGTTATTAAAGACAAGGTTTAATAAATTATACAGTAAATTAAAAAATGAATAGTCTATCAGATAATCAGGTTTTATTATATGAAGAACCTGTGCAAGAAAAGATTAGAAAGTTTATTAAAATTGAATTTTTATTGAGTAAGATCTACCATTTCAAAGGTAAAGAGAATAAAAATGATAATTATGTCGCTCTATTGTCACTCTGTGAATTATATGAGATTTTATCAAGGAGTGATATAAAGTCCGAATTAATCAGAGAAGTTGAAAATCATAATAGCTATTTTTTGAAAATAAAAGATCTATCGGGAATTAGAGCAGATGAGAATAAATTAAATTCTGTTCTAGAAAAACAAAATATGTTGCTACAGCTAATTCATTCGGTAGAACAAAATTATCTTGATTACCTAGAAAAGGATATCCTTTTTAAAACAATTATAAAAAATAGTCATACACAGTTGCAACCTGCTTCTATTGAGTTTTGGTTATCGAGGGATATATTAATTAGAGAGACTCAAATTGACTTATGGTTGGAGCCATTACAATTTATTAAACGCTCCATTGATTTTATTTTAGAAGTGATAAGAAAATCAGGTAAGTTTGAGGATAGGATGGCAGAGAAAGGTTTCTTTATAGAAAAACTTGATCCTAAAAAGAATATATTACTCGTTAGAATTACACTGACATCTGATATATATTATTATCCACAAATAAGTGTGGGGAAACAACGATTAACTATAATGTTTATGAATAAAGATGATAAGAATAATTTTGTTCAATACCAAGAAGATGTATCCTTTATATTAACCACATGTACTCTTTAAATATTAATACCAAAATCTACTTATTCCAGATACTCCAAAACCACCAAAAGATTTACACAAACTTAAATCATTAGGCTTAAGTCCACCTAAAGCATAAGTAGGCATATTAGATTCAGATACAAGTGAACTAAACTTCTCCCAACCGAGTTCATCGGTAAGATATTTTGAGTAAATAACAGGAGATATAACTATAAAGTCAAAATTGTTCTTATTAGCTATAATAATATTTTCTAAACTATGACATGAGGCTGAATAAGTGTATCCATTTTTCCTAATAATCATCTCATTTCTAGTTAACTCATCTAATTCATTACTCGTAAAATGGATACCATCATATTTAATATGATTCAGATCATTCATGAATTTTTTATCGATGATAAATGGGATATTTTTTTGTAGACAAATAGTTGATAAAGTTTTAGCAGCAAGGATATATTCAGTTCTTGAGTAATCATGTGATCTCAATCTAACAAAAGAATTACACTGATCGAGACTGGCAAATTGTTTTAAGATTTTATTGATATTACGAGGTGTTATAAAAAATAACTCTCTAAGTTTTAATCGGTTGAGCACTCTAGATGTTGACTCGAGAAACAGCAGATTAGAAGTGGCAGGGTTAATATACTTGAGTTCTTGTTTCTCATTAGGTTTAATTTTGCCAATATATTTAATAATTTCAAAAATATGTAATCTTACAGATAACTTATCATATCTATGAGTTATACTTCCATGATATATATTTTCTATAATTTCAATATCTAACTCTTCATAGCATTCCCTGGCTAAAGCCTCTTCCGGAGTTTCTCTGTTTTCAATTTTACCACCAGGAAATTCATAATGATTATGAAAAGGTTTTTTTATTCTTCGAGAAAATAAATAATCAGTATTATTTTTAATAAGAGCTATCGAACATTCAATATAATCTATCATTACCTATGTTGTGTAAGCAGAATTAATATGAACATACTCATGAGACAAATCAGATGTCAAAACAGTATAACTACTACTCCCAGCATTCATATAGAGATCTATTGTTATATTTTTTTTCATCATGGATTTATTAAGTTCTTTCAAATTACATTTTTTTGACTGCAGACCTTTTTCATATATTATTTTATTATTAATTTTCAAAATGAGTTTATTTTCAGAGTAATTAATATTACTAATTGATCCTAGTCTAGCAATAATTCTTCCCCAGTTTGGATCTGCACCATACATTGCAGTTTTGATTAAATTAGAATTGGCTAGACTGTAAGCTGTTTTCTTTGCTTGGAAAATATTATGAGCTTTATAAATATTGATCTTAACGACTTTTGTAGCACCTTCCCCATCCTTGATTATCATTTCTGATAAATCGCTACATACCTTTGTCAGCTCATTTTGCAATATTGTAAATGTTTTAGAATCTCTAGTAAAATCAAGATTCTTATTTTCACCTGTTGAAATAAGCATAACAGTGTCGTTAGTAGACATATCACCATCTACAGAGATTCTGTTAAACGAAGAATCAACAGATTTTTTTAGGAGTCTTATTAATAAAGTTTTTTTTAAATTAATATTAATAGAAATAAATGACAACATTGTTGCCATATTAGGTTCAATCATTCCTGCACCCTTACATATTGCATTTATTGTTATTTTTGTTTTATTTAATAAAAAAGATCTACTTATATGTTTACTAAATTTATCAGTCGTCATAATAGTTGAAGCTGCCTGCTTCCAATTTGACTTAAAATTGAACTTATAGCTATTTATAGATCTTGAAATAATATCAATTGGTAATTGTCTTCCAATTATTCCAGTTGATGACAAAAGAATTTCTTCTTTCTTGCATTTAAGTTTCTTTGAAAGTAATTCGGTGCATTTAATTGCATTCTCCATGCCAATCTTACCTGTGCAGGCATTAGCATTTCCGGAATTGACTAAGATATACTTTGGTGAGCTTTTTAATAAATTTTTTTTAGACAAAATAACTGGTGCTGCAGCAAAATTATTTTGAGTTGATACGGCTACAGTTGTAGATAATTCAGGTAATTTAAAACAGACAGCATCTGCCTTGTTAGCTTTTATGCCAATCTTCAAGATATCAATTAAAACTTTATTGCTCATAACTTACCACAACATCTTTTATACTTTTTTCCAGAACCGCATGGGCATAGAGCATTTCTAGAGATATCAGAATTTACTTTATTCTTATCAAAATCAGCATTTTCATCTTTAGTTAATTTATCTGATACATTCGGATTACTTATCTTTATTTTAGCTAAGATCTTTATAGTTTCAAAGTTATTTACTGACAACATTTCCTCAAACATCTCAAATGACTCTCTTTTGTACTCATTCTTTGGATTCTTTTGAGCATAACTTCTAAGTCCAATACCCTGTCTCAGATAATCCATAGCATTTAAATGATTTCTCCAATCTTCGTCTATGACACTTAAAAATATATTTCTAATTAACTCTTTCTTATCTTCGTTAGATAAAATCTTAAGATTAGTTTCAATTTTATGATTAATTACATCTTGAATATATTTCTTAAATGTTTCCCTTCCATTATGATCACCAGCTTCTATAACACCTGAACTATCAATATCTATTGAAAAATCACTTTTGAATGTATCATTAATTAAATTATAATCCCACTGAGATGATGGAATATCCAAAGGAATATAATTTCTTACAAGATCATCGCATGTAAATCTAAGTATATTATTATAAATCAAGGATAAGTCATCTGATGACAAGATATCATTGCGCTGATTATAGATTACCTTCCTTTGTTCGTTAGCAATATCATCATATTCAAGTAACGTCTTTCTTATGTCAAAGTTATATGCTTCTACTCTCTTTTGCGCGTTCTCGATAGAGTTAGAAACCCACTTGTGTTCTATTGCTTCTCCATCTTGCATACCTAGTTTTTTCATGATTTCAGTTACTTTATCAGAAGCAAATATTCTCATTAAATTATCTTCTAATGATAAATAAAATCTAGATTCACCAGGATCTCCTTGCCTTCCTGAGCGTCCTCTCAATTGATTATCAACGCGCCTAGATTCATGTCTTTCAGTACCAATAATATACAATCCTCCAATTTTTTTAATTTTTTCTGGATTATCCAGCAATGGAGTTGCTCCTGTATTACTTATGTCTTTTCCACCAAGAACAATATCTGTGCCACGTCCAGCCATGTTAGTTGCAATTGTTACTGCTGATAATTTCCCAGCTTGGGAGATTATCTCTGCTTCTTTTTGATGTTGTTTAGCATTAAGTACATGATGTTTAATTTTTTGAACCTTTAAAAGTTTTGATATATATTCGGATGCTTCAATAGAGGTGGTACCAACCAAAATAGGTTGTCCAGTATTATGAATTATAGAAATATCTTTAATAATCGCATTATATTTTTCTTTTGTTGTAAGAAATACTTGATCAATGTGATCTTTTCTAATCATTTTTTTATGTGACGGTATAACGATAACTTCTAAATTGTATATTTGCTGAAATTCTATTGACTCTGTATCTGCTGTACCTGTCATGCCTGATAGTTTATCAAATAACCTGAAATAGTTTTGAAAAGTTATGGATGCATATGTTAAATTTTCGTTTTGTATTTTTACTGATTCTTTTGCTTCTACCGATTGATGCAAACCTTCAGACCATCTTCTTCCGGGCATCTTTCTACCAGAGAACTCATCAATAATAACAATTTCATTATTTTCGACAACATAATCAATATCTTTGTGATACATCAAATTTGCTTTTAAACTAGCATCAATTAAATGTAATAGCTGAATATTTTTAGGGTCATATAAGGTTTCATTTTTTTGCAGTAAGTTATTTTTAACAAATATTTCCTCAATTTGAATATGCCCATCTTCAGTAAGTGAAACAGATTTTTGTTTTTCATCTATAGTAAAAAGTTTATCGTCTTTGTTGTTAGCAATAAGTAATTGAGTAACTTTATTGATCTTTAGGTATAAATTACTGGATTCTTTGGCGGATCCTGAAATTACTAATGGTGTTCTAGCTTCATCAATCAAAACAGAATCGACTTCATCAATAATTGCATAACTTAATTTACTCTGAACCTTTTGATTTAGTTCATATGTCATATTATCTCTTAAATAATCAAAACCAAATTCATTATTAGTTCCATAAATAACATCACATTCATATGCCTTCTTTCTCTCATCTGGTGCTAAAGAACTTGTAATCGTTCCTACAGATAACCCAAGATAGTTAAATATTTCACCCATCCATTCTGAATCCCTCAATGCCAAATAATCATTCACAGTAATTATAAATACAGATTGACCCGATAACGAGTTAAGATAGGCAGGTAATGTAGAAACCAAAGTTTTGCCCTCACCTGTTTTCATTTCAGCTATTTTACCAAAATGCAGAGCAATACCTCCAAGAAGCTGCTCATCAAAATGTCTTAAACCTAATGTTCTGATGGATGCCTCTCGAGTTAGTGCAAATGCTTCAGCTAAAATACAATCAAGATCATTATTTTCTTTGAACTTCTCCCTTAATAGCTTAGTTTCCAATTGAAAGTCTGATTGTGAGAATTTTTGATACTTATCCTCTAACCCATTAATCTTTTTAACAAGAGGGGCATATTCTTTAAGAATACGACCATTTCTACTTCCAAATATATTTTTAATGAAATTTGATATCATAATAGTTTATATAAAATTGTATAAAATGAGTTTATTGTCGTACAATCAGTATAATAGATTATGAAAAAAATATCGTCATTCATACCTGTGCATGTTATCAACAAGAATGCTTTAATCAAAGACTTAACTTGCTATATTTCAGATGTTTTCCCAAAGAATGTTCTTGATAATATAGAAGTAGGTTCTCTTAAAGACGATGTGCTTATAATAAGTTGTAAAAATAGTTCTATTGCAACACTAATGAGATTTGAAAAACAGAAGTATATTGACATTCTTAAGAACAATACTTTCTGTAAAATTAATGATATAAAAGTGACAATTATTGATTATGACTGAGCAATATGCGGCTCAGGCGTGCTATAAAATATTGGAGATTTTTCATTATCTTCTATGGTAACTTCTTCCCATGCATCTTGGTTATTAACTAACTCTCTTAGTAAAAGATTATTCAAATGATGTCCCGACTTATAAGCAGAAAAAGAACCAATTAATCCGTGGCCTAATAAATACAAATCTCCTATTGCATCCAATATTTTATGTTTTACAAATTCATCTTCGAAGCGAACACCCTCTTCATTCACAACCTTATAGTCATCTATTACTATTGCATTATTTACACTGCCACCCAATGCTAAGTTATTTTTACGTAATAATTCAATATCTTTAGCAAACCCGAATGTTCTTGCGCGACTTACTTGACTTAAATAAGATACAGATGAAAAATCTATTTCAGAAGACTGAGAACTTTGACTGAATGCCGGATGATTAAAGTCTATGGTGAAAGCTACCTTAAATCCATCAAAAGGCTCAATCTTCGCCCATTTCTCATCCTGCCTGACTTCGATCGTCTTTTTTATCTTAATAAATTTTTTAGTATCATCCTGTTCTTGAATGCCAGCAGATTGTATCATAAATACAAATGGTCTTGCGCTGCCATCCATTATTGGCACCTCAGGCCCGTCAAGTTCTATAAGAGCATTATCTATGCCGAGTCCAGCAAATGCAGAAAGTAAATGCTCCACTGTTGATATTTTTGCAGTTTTATTTGATAAAGTTGTAGATAATCGAGTATCATGCACATTTTCTAAAGAAGCATTGATTGCATTAGATTTAATATCTGTTCTTAAAAAAGTAATCCCTGAGTTTATAGGAGCTGGATTTAGAATTAAAGTTATCTTTTTTCCAGTATGAAGACCAACCCCAGAAGCTTTTATTTTACTCGATAATGTCCTTTGTTTAAGCATATGTTCAATTTTAAATGAATGTTAAGTAATTTCAAGCCTTTACAGGGTTTTTTTACAGCATAACGACAACATGCATGTTATACATACATCTATTTAGACAGATTGTTAAAACTAAAGTTCTCTTTGAAAGTAAATGGAAAATTTATTCCAGATAGTCTCAATATATTTTATTATAGGATTATCTGATTTCTGTCTATGAGGCATATCATTAAGCTTTTCATCTTTGTACAATAATAATCCTACAGCGGTTGAATATCTTGTTTGTCCACTTAAATTTTGTATTCCAATAATATCTTTAGGGCTCCCTATTCTTGTTGGCATTAATAGTTTATTCTCAGCATATGTATCCAGTCCATTTAATTTACAACCTCCGCCTGTGAATACAATGCCTGCCCTGATCTTAGATGCCCAGCCACTGGAATTAATTTCCTCTTCAATTTGTTGAAATATCTCATCTATTCTACAAGTAATTATATGAGTAAGAGATGGCTTACTTATTTCTGATTCTGGTTTATCAGAAACTGATGGAACGGGTATATTAATTTGAGCATCATTTGCTTCATTGATTAAACTACCATACTTCTTTTTGATATCTTCAGCTGCTTCTAATGAAGTTCGTAACCCTATGCGAATATCATTGGTGACCATTTGACCAGCAGCAGGTATTACAGCGGTATGTTTAATGTCACCATCTGTAAATATAGCGATATCTGTGGTTCCTCCGCCAATATCAACAAGACAAACACCTAGAGATTTTTCTTCATCTGTTAAAACAGAATAACTAGAGGCAACTGGTTGTAAAACAAATTCATCAACCTCTAAAAAACTATTTTCTATACATTTGGTTAAATTCTTTTTTGCTGTTGTTGAGCATGTAATAACATGTACATTAGCTTCTAATCTTTTACCGGCCATGCCTATAGGCTCTTTTATACCCATTTGTCCATCTATAGTAAAGTACTGTGGTATTCTATGAAGAATTTCTTGGTCAGGAGGAATACTTATATCACTTGCGCTTGCTATAACTTTATCCTTATCCTCCTGGGTTACCTCATCATTTAAAATATTTATAGCTGCATTCCCGTTATAACTCTGAATATGATTACCTGCAATTCCAGTGATAACTTTAGTAAATTTACAATTTGTCATCGTTCGGGCTTGATCTTTAGCTTTTCGAATACTATTTACAGTTGCATCAATTTCAGAAATAACACCTTTGTTCAGCCCGCTACAGGCTTCTTGACCAACGCCTACTAATCTTATTTCTCCATTATCATCATAGTCAGCAACTAAACATAGAACTTTAGTGGTACCTATATCTAGGGCAACAATGAATTCATCTTTATTCGTAGTATTAGCCATACTTTATAATATCATTATTTACTGTACAGCAAAACCTGTAGGGTATCTTAAATCAATATTCTTTCTTATTTTTCTTGATTTCTGGGTAAGCAAAAACTGATCATATACAGATGTAAATTCTTTAAGTTTTAAATCATAATCTGAATAGCGCACAAAAAATCTATACCCTGATGTTAGTATAATAAGCATTTCATCATCTTTAGATAATTCAATAATAGTAATATCTATAGAAGTAAATATTTCTTGAATACTCAAATACAAATTATACATACTTATCTGATCATCTTTAGTAGAAGATATTTTCAAAATATCTTTAACATAATAGTTATTTACTGGAATAGAAGAACCAGTATCATCTATATATAGTGAGTTATTCCATAAAAATAAGGGTTCGAATTCAGATATTCTAGCATTTATCATGTCTGGAGGACTTAGTATAATTTGCGCATTCTTTATCCATGGATCCTCTTCTAGTAAATTTTTCAATTCTCGCAAATTTATTTCATATATCTCATGAGAGATATAGGTTTTTAAAATAGTATCCACCCTAGATTCATTGCTGTGATCAAATGTACCTTCTTTATATATATGCTTTACGGGGTTAGAACCAAAAAAAACAGGGTAGTTATATGTACCTAATAATAGTATTAACAAAGCAAGAAAGATAAGGATAATTCTCATTTTAGATTTTTAAAAGTGATAAAAGTAATTGGTAGTATGATATACCATTTTTTTTTGCTGATTTGGGTACTAAACTATGATCAGTCATTCCAGGTATCGAGTTAATCTCAATTAAATTAATAGATGAACTATCATCCATAAAGAAATCAACGCGACCCCAGTCAGAACAACCTATGCTATTAAACGCTTCCATGCATAAAGAATTTATTTGCTCGTGAACATTTTTTGTAAAATTAGGAAATGAAAAAACTGTATCTTTATCTAAATATTTTGCTTCATAATTATAAAACTCTCTTTTTGTTTTAATTTGAATAATTGGAAATACTTGATTATTAATAATTGGAGCAGTGTATTCATTTGCACTAATAAATTCTTCAATAAAATAATCATTAGCATCAAGATTATCGATAGAGAGTTTTTCTAAGATATTAGAAGATTTGGCCAAATTAAGATCACAAGTATTGAATATTTTAATACCTACACTTGAGCCTGAGGCGCATGGCTTTAAAATAAATTTATCCTCAGATATTTTTTTAATATCTTCAAAAGATATAGTGTCTGATAGAGTTAAATACTTTGGAGTATTCAAACCTTTTTTTAACCAAATTTTTTTAGTAAGAACTTTATTGAATGATATTTTTGATGACTTTGAATTTGACCCAATGTATTTAACTGATAACTTATCTAGATAGCTCTGAACTAGACCATCTTCTCCTCCGACACCATGAATTAAGTTAAAAATAATATCTATCTTGTTATCTTTAATAAAATTAGAAAGATCACCAATATCATCTTTTTGATAGTCAAAAAGATAGGCATGTAAATTATTACTTATGAGAGATTTGTACGCAGATTTCCCGCTATTTAGGGAAACTGATCGCTCATCTGACCATCCTCCACATAAAATACCTATATTCTTATCAGATAAGTTATTCATGATCGTCTCTATATATACAAATCTCTTTAGTTAGAGCTATATTATACTTTTTCTTGACTAATTTAGTTACATGATTAATTAATTGAACAAGGTCATCACATGAACCATTACCATCATTAATAAAATAATTACAATGTTTTGTCGATATATATATGCCACCAAATTTACGCTGTTTTAGTTTAAGAGAATCAATTAATGAGCTTGCTGATATTTTTTTTGAAGGATTCTTAAAAATACATCCGGATGACCATTGTCCTATAGGCTGAGTTCTATTTCTATATTCTAAAAAATCTATGAGAATTTTTTTATCAAAAATCTTATTTTTGTCAATTTTGAGAATAACATCTAAAAATAATAAAATATTTTCTTTATCAATACTACGATATGACGCATTAATATCATTACCAGCTATATTCTCTATAAAACCTTTCTTGTTGATTACATTGACTGATTCTACATGATTCCATATTGACTGATTAAATGCACCAGCATTCATCGCTAATGCCCCTCCAATCAATCCAGGTATACCATGAAGAAATTCAAAACCAGATATAGATTTTTTATGACAGTATTTTGCGAATCTAGCGCATGATATACCTGCTGAAACAGATATTTTATTATCATCAAACAAAGTAATTTTACCCTTAACATACTTTCTCAATGATACTATATCAAATTTATATCCATTATCAGAAAAGGCAATATTTGATCCTTTCCCAATAACTAATGTTTTTGGTAATAACAGTATTTTACTAAGAGATAATATATCATCTAAGGATTCAGGGAAATGAATTTTTCCTGAGTTTCCACCAATATGAATAGTTGTGAATCTTTTTAAAGATATATTATTTTCTACAATCATAATTACTTAATAAATTTTAATGAGTCCTCTGTGATTAGACTTATGGTGTTGAGTGGGAATATATCTTGTATATTTTTTGATAACATATACAACCGTTTCTGATCATTCAAAATAATATTTACAGTAGTGATAAAGTTTTCAATGAATTCAACTTTCTCTTCTAATAAAATAGCTGCTGAGTTTTTAGCCAAGTAATTAGCATTGAAGAACTGATGATTGTCTGTTGCATATGGAAATGGTACTAATATTACTGCTCTTCCGATTTTCGCAAGTTCAGATATAGATGTTGATCCAGCTCTGCAGATAACTAGATCTGCCCAATCATATAATTTATCTATAGAATTTGAATATGTTATTACAGTTGAATCTATAGAATATTTTAAATATTTATTTTTTACCGATCCTGCATGATTAGGTCCACTGATATGTTTGATAGAAACATTAGTATTATGAAAATGAGAAAAAGCAAAAGGCATTGTATTATTTAGAAATGCAGCACCTTGACTACCTCCCATAACTAAAATGTTAATAGATGTGTTGCTATCATTATATTTATATTCAGGATTACTTACCTTATCAAATGATGGTCTTACGGGATTCCCAGTATGTATTATTTTTATATTATTTTTTTTAAAACTTAAGGGGAAGGTCTCATAGATACGTTTTGCAAAATAATAGTTAATTCTATTAGCTGTTCCAACGACTGCATTTTGCTCATGCACCATTAATGGTACAGATAACAAATAAGATGCTATAGAAGGACCTACGCTCACATAGCCACCAAAACCGAAAGACAAAGAAGGTTTATATTTTTTTATTAACTTGTACGACTCATATATTGATTTTATAAAATTAAGTAATCCTAAAAATTTTTTCAATAAAGATTTTCCTCGTATGCCTTGTGAACTAATATGCTCAAGAATTACTGATGAATTATCTATAACTTTATTCTCAAGTCCATTCTTAGTTCCTATCCATAGGACCTTATAACCAAGATTAATATATACTTGTGCCATAGTATATGCAGGATATACATGTCCTCCTGTTCCACTTGCAAAAATTGCTACTACTTTCATATTATTTTAAAATCCTCTTTTAACAGCATGACTAATTTTTTGCCGATTCTCAATTTGTATTCTAATCAATAGGCCTATGAAAATAAACATCATTAAAAGATTAGTTCCACCATAACTTATGAATGGCAAGCCCATCCCCTTTGTTGGAGCTAAACCTGTATTAACCATTATATGTATTAATGCCTGATAAGTAATAAAAAAACCTAATGTAAAACATAAATATGAGGCGAACCTAAGATTATTATCACTTGATATATTAGCAAGTCTAATAATTCTAAAAAAAATAATACTAAATAGTATGAGTATAATTAGGGAAAAAAATAATCCAAGTTCTTCAGCAATTAATGCAAAGATAAAGTCATTATAAGACTCAGGCAAATAGTTTAATTTCTGAACGCTGGAACCTAGACCTAGACCAAAAAAACCACCTTTACCAAAAGCCAAAAGTGAAGCTATAAGTTGATAGCCTCCTCCAGACTGATCATCCCAAGGATTCATAAATGATACAATTCTCTTGAGCCTGTATGGCTGATAAAGTATTAATGGGATTGCAGCTAAAACAGCTAGGGAGAGATAAGATAATAAGTATCTTAAATGTAATCCAGCTACCAACATTAAAGAAAAGAAGGTAAAAACAAGTAACACAGTACTACCAAAGTCTCTCTGATAAAGAATAATTAAAGACAATATAACAATCATAAATAAACACTTATTAAAACTCTTGTTTACGTCATGTTTTACAATAAATCCAGAAATCCAAAACATAATAAATAGTCTTGAAACTTCAGAAACCTGTATGGTTATAAAACCTAAATCAAGCCATCTTTTTGCTCCATTTATTTCTTTGCCTAATCCAGGGATAAAGATTATAAGTGAAATAATAAAAGATAATAGTAAGAAATATTTTCCATAATCATAATAAAAACTCAATTTAATTTTACTAATAATTGCTGCGAGAATTAATCCCATAGACAAATAAATTAAATGTTTAGTTATAAAGTAATAAGGATTTGATCTCATATCAAGCGCATAATCAAGTGTAGCTGAGGTGATCATTATTAACCCTATAGAAAGCAGAGCAACAAAACATATGATCATTGTATGGTCTATGCCATGACTTTCACTTATTAAAATATTTTTTTTAATAATATCACTTAACAATATTTTGAACTGCTAAAACAAATGCAGCCCCCCTTTCTTCATAGTTTTCAAACATATCAAAACTTGGGCTAGCTGGTGATAATAAAATATTATCATTATCTGAAGAGTGTAACTTTGATAGTTCCACAGCTGACTCTATACTATTAGCATTAATCATCTGTATATTTACTTTCAGCTGTGATTTTATATATTCCTTATTCTCACCAATAAATATTACCAGTTTGACTTTTTCATTGATAAGAGGGCTTAAAGATTCATAATACATTTCTTTCTTAGAGCCACCAAGTATTAAAATAATCTTCTTATTAATACATTCTAAGGCAGCTTTAGTAGATGCACAGTTCGTTGATTTAGAATCATTATACCAATTTATATTATTTGTTGAATCAATTAGCTCTAATCGATGAGGTAAATAATTATAGTTTTCCAAAGAACTTAAAGCAGTTTTAATTTCAATATTTATTATATCTAATACTGAAATTACACTCAAAATATTATTAAGGTTATGCTTTCCTCTATATTTTAGATTGTTTTCTCTATAATATATTGTGGTTTCATCACGATATAATCCTTCAACTACATGACCATTAATTATCAAGCTTCCATTATCACATAGGCCATAATATTTAATCTGCTTAACATCATCTATTAGTTCTTTTATTGAATTAGTAGCTAGTCTAAAAAAAGAATCATCAAATATTGAAAGTTTTATAAGTGAATAGCTTTCCATATTTTCATGTCTGTCTAGATGATCGTGATCTATGTTAGTGATCATACTGATAAATGAATTAAAGTCTGACATATAATCAAGTTGATAACTAGATAGTTCTAATATGACATAATCATAAGTATTATCTATAATAGTGAGCGGAGGGATTCCATTATTTCCACATGCCACAGCTTTATAACCTATTGCTTTTAAGGCATGTTCTAACATCGTTACAACAGTTGTCTTTCCATTAGTTCCTGTAATAGATATTATTTTACTCTTACAATATCTTTTGAAAATATCAATATCTGTAATAATATTAATTTTATTGCTCTCAATATCTGAGAATATTTTATGGTTCTTATTTAAACCAGGACTAATAATGACCTCGTCAATATCATCTAGTAAATTATCAGGGTACTCTCCAAAATAAAAAGATTTTATACTAGTATTTTGAAAGTTATAATCATTGAAATAATTTTTATCTCTTGTATCAAAAACCTTATAAGTTATGTTATTTTTATTAAAAAATTCTATGCATGACATTCCAGAGATGCCAATACCTAGTATTAATTTTTTATTTAACATCTTATCTAATTTTTAATGATGCTAGTGCTATAAGAACTAATACAAAAGTTATAATCCAAAAACGAACGATGATTTTTGGTTCGGGCCAACCCTTTAATTCAAAATGATGGTGAATTGGGGACATTTTAAAGACTCTTTTACCAAACATCTTATAAGATGTTACCTGAACCATTACTGACAGAGCCTCAACAACAAAAACACCACCCATAATAGCGTATACAATCTCCAGTCTTAGAAGAATTGCAATTGTTGCTAAAACAGCACCTAAAGACAAAGACCCTACATCTCCCATAAATATTTCAGCTGGATAAGAGTTATACCAGAGGAAACCAAGCCCTGCGCCTACAATAGTACTAGAGAATATTGCAATTTCAGATACGCCAGGAATGTACGGAATTAAGAGATAATTAGAGATATTAAAGTTACCTTCAACATAAGCAAATAATACAAAGGCTGCAGCTATCAGTATACATGGCAAGATAGCAAGCCCATCTAATCCATCAGTTAAATTAACTGCATTACTAGATCCAATTATAACTAATATTGACCAAGGTATAAATAATACACCTAGATATAAAGAAAAATTTTTAAGAAAAGGAAGCATCAGCTCTAACTCAATTGAATTAACTGAATTAATAAATATAAAATAGGCTACTAAAGCCGCTATAATAATCTGTAGTGCTAATTTTTTCTTTCCACTTATGCCGTCACTAGATGAATGAATGAATTTTTGATAGTCATCATAAAATCCTACCATGCCAAATGATATTAATATAAATGCTAATATCCAAATATTTTTATTAAAGATATCGGACCAAAGCAATGTGCTTAAAATAATTGAGATAATTATTATAAGACCACCCATAGATGGTGTTTGAGATTTATTTGTAATATGTGACTTGGGGCCATCCTCTCTAATGCTTTGATATAGCTTTTTATTATTGAGATAATTAATAATAATTGGTCCGAGCATTAAAGAAAGTACTAGCGCGGTTAAAGCAGACAATATAATCCGCAATGTGAGATAATGAAAAACGTCAAAGCCAGAATTAAATTGGGCTAAATAATCAAATAGATAATATAACATATATAGATATTAATATTTTCCTTCTAGTAATGCATCTACAATAATGTCAAATTTCATAAAACGTGATGCTTTTACTAAGATATTAACATTATCATTGAGCTGTGGCTTTATATAATCTATCAACGTCTCAATTGAGTTAAAGCTATAAGAGTTGTCGCCAAATTCATCAAGGATTGATTTAGAATACTTACTTATAACAAATAGTTTTTTAACACCCATATCATATGCATGTTTAGCTACTTGCTTATGATATAGCTCAGAATATTCACCTAATTCACCCATTTCTCCCATGATAAGCCATGGTTCTTTGTCTAGTCTTATAAGTGAGTTAATTGATGATAGGAAAGACTGAGGATTGGCATTATAAGAACTATCTATGATTTTTGAACCATGCAGTCCTTTCTTAATACCAAATCTACCATCTATATCTTCAAAGTCATTTAATCCTTCAAGGACATCTTTTGACTCAGCACCTGCCTCACATGCAAGTGCTATTGAAAATAAAATATTATTTAAATAATAAGGTTCTAGATTTGTCACATGTAGATCATTAATATCGAAATAAGGTGTTTTAACACATATATTATGCCCATTAGAACTTAGAATATAATAATCAGCAGGCTGATCGACGGATATTTTTATAATTTTATTTTTTGTGGATTTTAGAGACCATCTTTCAAAGTTATCATTATTTTTATCTAAAATTACTGTTTTAGGATATCCTTGGTATGATAATATTTCTTCCTTGGTTCTAATGATATTTTCTAAATTCCCAAAACTGTCTAAATGTGCTGGAGAAACATTTAGTAATGCCACTATAGTTGGTCTGGCAATTTCTATTAATTGTTGTATATCACCAACCTTACTAGCACCCATTTCTAATACGAAAACTTCATCCTCCTCGACTGCATTTAGTATTGATAAAGGTAAACCTATTTCATTGTTATAATTTTTATATGTACTTAAAGTTTTCATGCATGATTTAAGAATTGAAGAAGTCATGTTAGTTACTGAAGTTTTTCCATTTGTACCTGTGATTCCTATTGTAATCGGATGAATTTTGTTTGCATAAAATTTAGCAATCTGAGCCAAGGCATTAGTCGTATCACTCACAAGAATATATGGATGATCAATTAATTTTTTTTCAGAGATAATTAGTGCTGCACCGTTTATAATGGCATCATTAATAAATGAAAACCCATCATGATTGTTACCCTTAATAGCAATAAATAATTCATTTTTACTAATTGTCCTAGAATCAATAGAAACTCCACTAATAGATATTAAGCTATCCACATTAATAGCTTTTGATTTTAAAATTGCTTCTAATTCTAATATTGATAGATTCATTTTATTAATTTTTTTAAATACTTTATATCATTATGACTTATACTTTTATCTTTATAAACAATATAATCCTCATTACCCTTTCCTGCTAAAACAACAATATGATCTTTTTTAGACATAGAAAATGCTTTTTTAATAGCTTTCTTTCTATTTGGTATAATATAGATATTAGATTTGTCCTTTATTTTCTTATGAATATCATTGATTATATTCATTGAGTCCTCATTTCTAGGGTTGTCATCTGTCAGGATAATTTTATCAGAATATTTTTTTGCAATAATACCCATTCTTGATCTTTTACCCTTATCACGGTTACCACCACAACCAAATAAAGTTATTAAGACTGATTTTCCAGATTTTACTTTTGCATATTTCAAAACTAGGTCTAAAGCTTGTTCGGTATGCGCATAATCTATTATATATGTCGCACTATTTCTTTTATCACTAAAATAATTCATACGTCCTTTAATTGCTTTAAATTTTTTATTTAAAATACCTCTGATAGTTTTCAGAGACTGATCTTCATTTAATAGATATTTATATAGTAAGGCACGGTTAGTTTGTATAATTAAATCTTTAGATATATTTGATGGTTTAACTAAGTCATTTATTTTTCCAGCATCCAAATACTTTCCATAAACTATAATTTTAGATTGCTTTATATTACTATAATTCGATATAGTGTCCTTACAATCTTCATTTATAAAAAAATGTTTCTTTGTCATATTCAGTAGTTTAATTTTAGATTCCACATAATTCTTAAATGTCTTATGATATTCAATATGATCTTTATGTATATTTGTTATTACTGAATAAGTAAAAATAATGTTATTTAATCTACCTTGATCTAAACCTTGCGAGGAACATTCTATGATAACTGTGTCTACATTTTTATCTCTGAAAATACTAAATTCTTCATAGAGAATGTCGCTCCTTGGGGTTGTGTATTTACTTTGCTTAAGCCTTGGATAAACTCCATTACCTTCGGTAGAAATAATACCAACTCTTTTGCCTAATGCTGTCAAACACTCAGCAATAAGATGACATGTTGATGTCTTACCATCTGTTCCTGTTACTCCAATCACTTTTTTACTTTTTAATGGACTCTCGTATAAATAATCAAGAAAAATATTCAAATTATCCTTTAGGTAATTTGTATGTAAGACAGGGATATTTTTTATTAATCTATCTTCATTGATAGGTACTGTTACAATTAGACCAATGATGCCTTTATCTATCGCTTCATTTATATATCTATATATATTCCTTTTTGATTTTATGTTAAGCACTAGAATTTTATTCTTACATATATCTTGACTACTAAAAGAATATACTTTTCTCATATCTATAATTCTAGAATTTATACTTTTTGTAAAATTAATTATTTTATTAATATCTCTATTCATACTCTATTTAACATCAGGATAAACTTTTAATATATTTAAAGAATGGCTCATGAGTTCTTTGAATATGGGGGCTGCTTGTTTTCCTCCTGATGCATTACCTTTTTTAGGATTACGAACTATGATAGCAGCCACATACTCTGGCTTGGATGCTGGGACGATTCCTACAAAGATTGCATTATGTTTATTAGTACTATATCTACCATTGTCTATGATTCTTGATGTACCAGTTTTACCTGCAACAGAATATTTTTCTAACTTAGCTTTGTTACCTGTTCCACCTATTTCTACTACAGACTTCATCATGTTAATTATATCTTTAGAAATTTGATCATTCAGAACTTCATCATAATAAATATTATCCTTATTTTTCTTTTCATATGTTAACTGAATTTTTTTCCCATAATTTGCTAGAGTTACATAAGCATTAGCCAAATGTAATAATGTTGAAGATATTCCATACCCAAAACTAATAGAGGCATGCTCATCATTAGACCATTTACTATAATGATGTAAATTTCCATCCTGCATACCTGGCCAATCAATATACAAACTATTGCCAAAGTCTAGGTCCTTTAAGGTATTATATATATCTTCTTTTTCAGTTTTTCTAGATATTGTTGCAGCACCAATATTACTAGACTTTTGTATAATTCCCTCTAAATTCAAGACACCTAAATCTTTATAATCTTTCAGAGGCTTATTCATTAATTGCATTTCTTCCAAGGATGTATCAATCATATAATCATAAGTAATAGATTTTGTTTCTAAGGCGGTGTATACAGCAAAAGGTTTCATAGTTGAGCCAGGTTCGAATATATATGTTGCTGATTTATTTCTTATATTTTGCCCGGTCATTTCATTTCGATTTTTAGGATTAAATGATGGATAATTAACCATAGAAATTATTTCCCCAGTTGTATTTTTTACAAGAACAAGAGATGCACTATCTGCTCTACTCTTTTTGACATGATCTTTCAAAATATTATAGCCAATCAACTGCACTCTCTTATCCAATGATAGATATATATTCTGTCCAGAAATTGGTTTTTTAACTAACTCTATTAGTTCGACAGAACGTCCAAGATTATCCTTTCTAACTTTTTTAATTCCAGGAGTAGAGCTTAATTCTTTATTTTTTGCATACTCAATACCTGACTGCCCATTATCATCAATGTCTGTAAATCCAATTATATTTGAAAAGTATGACCCACCAAGATATACACGATGGTATTCGTCTATAAAATAAATATATGGTAAATTTAGCTTTGTGATTTTAGATGCAAGACTATCATTAATTTTTCTTTTCAAGTAATATTCTTTTTTATTAGACTGTTTCTTTAGTATTTTTGAAAATTTTTTTTTAGAGATACCAGTTAACTTTAATAATTGAGTATAGTCAATATTTTCTATTTCTAACATTTTTTTAACCTCAAAAACATTAATACATAATGTTTTTTTTGGTAAGCTCATTGCTAAGATTTCACCATTTCTATCATAAATCATACCTCTATAAGTTCTTATTATTTTATGATCAATTTGACGTTTGTCTGCCACATTGCTTAGATTAGCTTTACAGGCAGACTGATTGAACAAGAAACAATCTGTATTAAAGCCTTGTAATAAAATAATTCTTGCGGTAATCAGAAGAAGAACTATGGAGACAATAAATAATATAAAATATTGTCTCCATATATATTTTTTTAAGCTGTTATTTTTACTAGTCAGCTTGTTGCCTTAAGAAAGCAGGTATATCAACATTGTCAATTTCACCTTTATCCACAATTACATTGCTAGTTATATTACTATTATAACTAGATGGTGATTGAGGAGAAACATTAACTGTTGCCATTGTCTCATTTGATGATAATGGACTTGCTTGACTCTGAGGAATATTGTCTTTAATCTGACTTTCAGCAGTTTCTTCAAAACCTGTTGCTATCAAAGTTACTCTTAACTCTCCCAGACTATCCTCTTCTTTTATACAACCTACTATTACGGTTGCATCTTCATTTGCAATTTCTTTAACTCGTTCGCCTATTATACCGAACTCATTAGATGTTAAGTTTGCACCTGCTGTGATATTAACTAATACACCACTCGCTCCATGCAAGTCTATATTATCTAATAGCGGACTATTTAATGCGCCTTGAACAGCCTCTTCTGCTCGGTTATCACCAGTTGCACAACCAGAACCCATCATTGCTTTCCCTCTGCCTGACATTACAGTCTTAACATCTGCAAAATCAACATTGATGAATCCTCTAATTGTTATAATTTCAGCGATACCTTTAACAGCACCTTTTAAAACTTCATTTGCATTATCAAAAGATGAAAATATAGAATTTTCTCCTCCATATACCTCTGATAATTTTTCATTAGGTATTACAATCAATGAATCAACCCATTCACTTAGTGCTTCTATACCTTGATCAGCATGTAACATTCTTTTTGCTCCTTCAAACTCATATGGTTTTGTTACAACAGCTACTGTTAATACACCTGCATCTCTTGCAATCTGAGCAATGACTGATGCAGCCCCAGTACCAGTGCCACCACCCATGCCTGCAGCAATAAATAACATATCTGTACCTTCGATAGCAGAAGCTAATTCTTCTTTTGCTTCCAAGGCGGCCTGTCTTCCTTTTTCTGGGTCTGCTCCTGCGCCAAGACCTTTAGTGATTTCTGATCCTATTTGTATCATTGTTGCGCCTTTGACATCTCTCAACGCTTGAGAGTCTGTATTTGCTAAAATGAATTCTGCGCCATGAATCTTAGACTCAAGCATTGACATAACAGCGTTACCGCCGCCTCCACCAACACCAATCACCTTAATCACAGCATTCTGATTATACTCGTTTACTAACTCAAACATACTACACCTCCGGTTTATTCAACCAAATCTAAATAAATTATTTTCTTTTTCGATGGAATTTCCATTCCAAGACTTTGTTCAATATCAATATTAACTAATTTCTGATTTATTAATTTCGCTTTAATATCTAACAATCTCTTATGTTCATTTAGTTCAAATGCTAATTTTTTTTCAGTTTTTTCGATATTAATGTTCATAGTTCTATTTTTATGTTTTAAATAAACAACAGTAAATGCTGATATTGTAATGAAAAATAATATTAATAAATTAGACATAATCCTCATTAGCTTTTTCCAGTATATTTAATTTAGCAGATCTAGATCTTGGGTTTGAACTAACCTCATCTTTACTAGGTTTAATAGATTTTGAAACTATGTTAAACATCTTTTTTAAAAATTCGCTTTTGATTGGTAAATTTCTTGGGGTAGAAATATTCTCATCTGTTACTGCAAGAAAATCTTTTATAACCCTATCTTCTAAAGAATGATATGTTAGAAGAACTAATCGTCCTTTAGGCGCTAGGATATTATAGCTATTACTAAGCACATCTTTTAAGACCTCTAATTCTTTATTAATAAATATTCTTATTGCTTGGAACGTTCTGGTAGCATTATGCTTATGTTTTTCATTTCTAGGCATTGCTTTATCTATTATTTTGGCTAAATGATCTGTATCTGAAATTCTTTCCTTATCTCTCTGATAAACTATTGCTCTAGCAATTCGTCTTGAATATCTTTCATCGCCATATTTCCAAATAACATATGACAAAGTTTGTTCATCAACAGTTTCTAGCCACTCACAAGCTGAAATACCGCATGACTGATCAAATCTCATATCTATAGGTCCATTCTTATTGAAACTAAAACCTCTACTAGCTTCATCAAGGTGATGAGATGAAACACCTAAATCAAATAGAATTCCATTAATTGACCCATGTATACCCCATTCCTTTGAATAATCTTCTAAATCTGAAAAACATCCATGTTTAAGGGTAAATCTTTTGTCGCTTGCAATATCTTCTCTGGCCATACTGACTGCATAAGTATCCTTATCAACCGCATACAGCCGACCTTTGCTATCTAAAGAATCTAAGATTTCCTTTGAATGGCCACCAAAACCAAATGTTGCATCAATATATGTTCCACTAGGCAAGATTGCAAGGGATTCAATACACTGATCAAGCATTACTGGTATGTGTTTTGATACAACCATTATCTGATACCTTTTTTATATTTCATAATATATTCGTATGCATTTCTGGCATCTATAAATTTTTCAGTTGATCTCATGTCACCTGGATTCTTGTCAGGATGACATTTTTGAGCAACCCTCATAAATGCTCTTTTAATGACCTTGGCATCTTCAGTCCCAGTTACACCTAAAGTTCTATAATATCTATCTAATTTCATTAAATTCTTATGTCCGATAAAACAGACTCACTTGATTCATCCGTTTCTTCAGACCTCCACTTATTAACTCTATTGCTCCAGATATCATCACTCCATATTTCAAATTTATCGCCTTGCCCTATAAGGGTAATTTTTTTTGACATCTCGGCTACTATTCTGAGAGGTTTGGATAAAAGTATTCTTCCACTAGAATCTAATTCTAAGTCTTCTGCGTGCCCTATTATCAAACGCTGTATTCTTCTATGGTTTTTGGTAAAGCTTGGTAAATCATTGATTTTCTTTTCAATATTAGAGAAAACTGTCGCCGGATATAGAAGCAAACACTTTTCTTCCGAGTCAATCGTAACAACCATATTGCCATTCGACTGATCACTAATAGTGTTTCTATACTTAGTCGGTATAGTTAATCTACCTTTTGCGTCCAAATTAATATTGTGAATGCCTTTAAACATTTACCATTATTCCCCACAATCTTACATAAATTACCATATATCAACACTATATGACTTTTTATTGATCCATGCAAGTCTTTAGCTACATAAATACATAGAATATGTTAAAAATGATTCATATTAATAAAATGCTTATATTAAACAATAAGTTATAGGATTATAGTGATTAAATAATGAATAAATGTTCTGAGAGTCAACCGATAAGCCGGGTTCTGTCGTGTATGATCATTAATCTGGGATTTTTGTCACCAAAAACCTCTAGCAGCTTACCATATAGCGTGTCTTAGGCTGACAAAATGCTATAAATTTGCTTTGCTCCTAGTGGGGTTTGCCTCAACCATACTCGTTACCTTGTATGTGGTGAGCTCTTACCTCACCTTTTCACCCTTACTAATATTAAATACTAGCGGTTATTTTCTGCAGCACTTTCCGTAAACTCACGTTTCCCAGGTGTTACCTGGCACTATTGCCTATGGAGCCCGGACTTTCCTCTGTTTACACAGCGATCATATAGTTGACTCTCGATATAAGTATAGAGAAGTTTGATATATATAGAAATATTTATCGTTAATATTTGGATGCCACAATATATGCGATCCAGCCTGGATCCGCATCACATTTAGTCATTCTATAGAATTTTTCAGTTTCTTGATTATTTTTATAATCCCAGCGTTGCATGTATATATCAATAGACTTGAACCCTGCCTCAGTTAAACATTCCTTGATTTCAGGCAAAGACCATAATCTCCAATTATATTCAAAAGCTTTCTTAATGACAGAACCATCGTTAAACTCAAAATGTATATGACATGTTATATAATTTGTTATTGGGTTAAAGCTATGTTGGTCCCAGCAATAGGTAAAATCTTTATATTTAGTCTTCTCCTCTAGTTCTTGATGAGCCTCATAACCACCAAAAGCATCTAACATCAACAAACCTTTTGGTTTAAGGTTCTTATAAGAATTTTTAAAATATTTAACGAGATCTTTTCTGTTATGAAACACCCAATAACTAAAGTTGAAGGCAGAAACACAGTCAACTTTTGGTGTCTGCTTAGTTTGAGAATTACCCTTTATTAATTTAATTCTATTAAACTCATCTTCCCCTAAAGAATTCAAACACTCTTTTTTAGCAAACTGGAGAATATTCTCATCCAAATCAATTGCATAAGCGGTATTATTGGAACTATTTTGCACCCAAGCAGATGATATTTTTGCTGAAGCACAAAAATCTTCTCTAACGCTGTTGCACTCTGACTTATTATATTTCTTGAAAGTTTTTGAGATAAATTCAACCTCAAAATCTACATTCTGAACTGATAGTTCATACAAGTCGTATTTATTAGCTGTTTTAGCTGTTAGCTTTAGCTTCTTAGTCATATGTTGATTCTTCAAAATTAGTTATAAGTTCTATGTTTTTATCTGATTGAATAATATCATGTATAAATTTTTTCCATTTCTTAGATGAGCTAGTATTATAATATAAACTAAACAAATGCCTAAGCAAGAGATAATTACTTGTATCTTTATTTTCTGGACTCAGTGCATATTTTAAATATTTGTCTAGAATACTCTTTCTAGATAGCACCCCTTCATTACCATATATTTTTTCTTCAATTTCATTCAAGAACATCGGGTTATCATATATTTTTCTTCCAATCATTAATCCATCAAATTTATTAATATTTTTTCTAATTTCTAAAATATCATCAACTCCACCATTCAAATAAAATTTAAGATCAGGGTAAGCATTTTTTATGACACTTACATCTGCATACCTAAGCAATGGTATCTTTCTGTTCTTTTTTGGGCTCAAGCCATTTAAAATTGCATTTCTTGCATGGATTATATATTTACTACATCCCGAATCTTTTGTTTTATCAATTAAGTTAAACAGTAAATCAAGATTTTCTTCATAGCCTAGTCCCAATCTAGTTTTTATAGAAATAGGCAAACTACATGATTTTTTTATCTCATAAACACAATCAGCTACCTTATCTGGATCTCTCATTAAGCAAGCTCCAAATTCTCCTTTTACTACTTTAGAACTAGGGCATCCAATATTCAGATTAATTTCATTGTAACCTTTCTCCTCAATAATACTGGCACACAGACCATATTTTTTAGGATCTGAACCAGCTAGCTGTATTGTTAGGTTTTTTTCTTCTTCCTTGACTGTATAATTTTTTCTATCTGTATGAAGAAAAGAGTCGCATGTGATCATTTCCGTATATAAATAGATATTTTTTGATAATATTCTTACAAATGACCTATAATATTGATCAGTTCTGCCAACCATAGGGGCTAAATATATACGCTTATTGTTCATGCTGAGTTATTCTATTATATAAGATAATTAATACCTAATGATAACCTTTTAATAAAATGAAAATAAATAAAGAAGATATAACAATAGTCATATTGGCAGGAGGAAAATCCGAGAGAATGGGTGGTCAAGATAAGGGCTTACTACAGATAAATAAAAAATATATTATTAAATACTTGAATAATATATGTAAAGAATATTCGAATGAAATTTATGTCAATGCTAATAGAAATCTTAATGCATATAGTGAAATAGGTTTGATAGCCTGGAAAGATATATTGGATAATTATCAAGGGCCTTTATCTGGCATGTATACGTCACTTACGAATGCTAAAACTAAATATATAATGACCTTACCTTGCGATGGACCATTAGTAAACCACGTCTATTTTGAAAGGATGATTGATATTAATAGTAATTTTGATGTTAGAGCTGCACATGACGGAGACAGGATACAACCAGTATATTCCTTAATAAAAAAAGATTTATTGAATAATTTAAAATTATTTCTAGATACTGGTCAGAGGAAAATTGATAAGTGGTATAATCAATGTGATTTAGAACTAGTAGATTTTTCAGATGAGAAAAATATATTTATCAATATAAACAGTCAGAAAGACTTGATAGAATATAAAAAAATAATAAGTGAAAATGTAAAACATTATGAATGACAAAAAAAGGATAGCATGGTGTATTACTGGTTCTGGTCACTACTTAAAAGAATCAATAGAAATAATTCTTACTCTAAAAAATGTTGATTTATTTCTTAGTAAAGCGGGTGAAGAAGTTCTTAAATGGTATGACTATAGTCTCGAAGATTTCAAATCAAAAGGAATAAAGGTCTTCAAAGATATAACTTCTAGCTCTGCTCCTGTTAGCTTACTCTATGAAGGCGTATATAAACTGATTATAGTTTCTCCAACAACATCTAATACAATTGCAAAAATGTCTTATGGTTTATCAGATAGTCTAATAACAAATATGTTTGCACAAGCTGGGAAATGTAAAATACATTCAATTGTTTTCGCTTGTGATACTGAACCTACAGTAATTACACAAGCGCCAAAAAAATCTGTGACACTATATCCTAGAGATATAGAGCTAGAAAATTATGAAAAATTAAAAAAATTTAAAAACGTAGATGTTGTGGACGATGTTGTAAGTCTAAATAAAGCTTTGGGGGAATGGATATGAAAAATAAAATTTTGTTTATCACTGGAAAGCTAGCTGAAAAGAATTTAAAAAAAATTTTGGATTCTATAAAAGATAAGAATTTTATTTATGAAACAAGAGATCTTAATGTAAATGTTGCCGCATTGCTTACTACAGAGATGATATATAGACGTATTGGTGATATAGATGGCTTTAACAAGATCATTTTACCTGGGAAGGTTAGAGGTGATATAGATGAGTTAGCCAAAAAACTTAATATTGCAATCGAAAGAGGGCCAGAAGAATTAAAAGATCTGCCTGTTATGTTTGGTGGTATTCCTCTAAAGTATGATCTCTCCAAGTATGAGGTACATATATTTTCTGAAATAACTGATGCCCCTAATATGAAAGTACAAGATATTATTCGTATGGCTAGTTATTATAGAAATAATGGCGCTGATGTGATAGATATTGGATGTTTACCTAACAAACCATTTCCACATTTAGCTGAAACAATTCAAGAATTAAAACATCAGGATTTTTATGTCAGTATAGATTCACATTTAGATAAAGAATTAATTCTTGGAGGTAAATCCGGAGCAGATTACCTCTTGAGTATAAAATCAGATAATTATTACATTTTAGATGAAGTAGACTCTTACCCTATTCTGATACCCAAAGATGGAGATATGATGAGTCTATTTGATTGCATTGATAAATGTATTGCAGACAAACGAATATTTATTGCAGATCCTATTTTAGATCCAATAAATTATGGTTTTACACAATCCATTATCAGATATAGTGAATTAAGAAAAAAATATCCTGATATTCATATTATGATGGGTACAGGCAATGTAACAGAGCTTACTCATGCGGATACAACCGGAATGACTATGATACTGATGGGTATAATTTCTGAACTTAAAATTAATCATATTCTAACTACAGAAGTTAGCAAACACTGCAGTACAGTAATTAAAGAAAGCGATTTAGCTCGCAGGATTATTTTGGCAGCTAACCAAGAAAATACTACACCGAAACATATTAATTCAGGTTTGCTTACAACTCATGAAGAAGACCCAGTAAAATATAATCAAGAAGAAGTAAAGGAATTATATGAACAAGTCAATGATTCTAACTATAGAATTATGAATACAGATGATGGAGTACACTTATTTAATAAAAATAGCTTACAGACTGCAATTGATCCCTTTGATTTTTTTAAAAGAATAGATGTCGGAGATGATACAGGGCATGCTTTTTATTTAGGAGTAGAATTAGCTAGAGCACAAATTGCATATCAACTTGGGAAATCATATGAGCAGGATGAAGAATTAAAATGGGGTTGCATAGTAGATGAAAAAATTGATGATAAACTTACATTTAAAGAGCAAGGCTCAACTTATAAGAAGAAAAAATGATACATGAAGTTATAGTTACAACAATATCTGAAAAAAGTATAGTCCATATAGCACCTATGGGGATACAGATAATTGATAATAAAGTTACAATATCACCTTTTCGCCCTTCCCAGACATTGGAAAACATTACTAATAATAATCTAGCAACCATAAACTTTATTGATGATGTAAGAGTATTTGCAGGAATTGTGACCAAATATAAAAAAGATTGGGAGTTAGAAAATATCAGAGATAAAGATATGGTCCCACAATTACTATTGGCTAACACTCACTATAATGTGATAGCTAAGGAATTCAAAGATGATGAGAGGAGACCAGATATAATTTGTGACATAAGCAAAAAAGTAATCAATAAGCCATTCATGGGTTTCAATAGAGCTCAATCATCAGTGATAGAGGCCTCTGTTCTTATAAGTAGACTTAAAATGCTACCAATAGAAAAGATTTTACAAGAAATAGAATACCTTAGAATCGGAATTTTAAAAACAGCTGGTCCAAGAGAATCCGAAGCTTGGGCTTGGATAGAAAAAAAGATTAAAGCATTCCAAGAAGAAAATATTAAATAATATGACAAGATTTCTCGCAAGCATAAAAGATATTGATGAAGCAAAAATTGCCTCAACAGTAGATATAGATATTATAGACCTAAAAAATGTTGATGATGGTGCATTAGGTTTTGTTGGAATAGAATTAGTTTCTAAGGTAAAAAGGCTTTTACCTAATAGCATTCTTAGCGCAACTATGGGAAATGATCTCAATCCTAATAATAATATGAATATAAAGAATCTGAAAATGGTTATAGATAAAGAAATTAATTATTTAAAAATAGGATTCTTTGATAATGCATATTTATCAGAACATGAACATATACTTAAAGATATTAATTTCAAAAATACACAGCCCATTTGTGTGATGTTTGCTGATAAAGATTTTAATCTTAATAATGTAGAAAAACTTATTGCTATGGGTTATAGCGGTATAATGATTGATACATGCTATAAAAATAGTAAATCAATCATGGATCTATTAACTCAAAAAGAAATAAAAGAATTTTTGAAAATAGTTAAATCTCATAATAAGATTTGTGGCTTATCTGGATCTTTGAAAATTGCACATATAGAAACATTGAAAAAGTTAAAGCCTGATTTTTTAGGATTCAGAGGACAGTTGTGTGACTCATTCCAAACTAGACATAAATTCAATTCTAACCGCGCAGAAGAAGTCTCAAAAAGTATTAGGCTTAATTTTTAAGCAAATCTAGTAAAGGCTTAATTTTATCAAATGTCTCTTTATACTCAGATTCTATTTCAGAATCATAGACAATGCCGCCTCCTCCCCAGAAATATAATTTATCTTCAGACGACATCACTGTTCTAATCGCAATATTTAAATCCGCTGTTCCACTGAAACTAATATAACCTATAGACCCACAATAAACATTTCTATTGTGTGGCTCAAGTTCATTTATTATCTGCATTGCTCTAATTTTTGGAGCACCAGTAATAGAGCCACCAGGAAAACAATCCCTGATGAGTTTATAAATATTACTACTCTCGGATATCTTGCCTTGAATAGTACTAACCAAATGATGGACATTTGCAAATGTCTCAATACTGAATAATTCTTTAACTTTTACTGAACCAAATTCACAGTTTTTTCCTAGATCATTTCTTAATAAATCAACAATCATTAAATTTTCTGCTCTCTCTTTATATGAACTAGATAACTCCTCTATAAGATTTTTATTAATTTCTAAATTACTAGAAACAGGGCGAGTTCCTTTTATTGGCTTAGTCTCCACTATATTACCATCATATGAAAGAAATCTTTCTGGAGAAAAACTCATTATATTTACAAAAGGCATATTAATATATGCTGAGTATGGTGATGAGTAAGCCGGCATTATTTTATTATAAATATCCCAAGTATCACCAGTATAAGAGGCAGAAAATCTTTGTGAAAAGTTTATCTGATAACAATCTCCATTCTTAATATATGCCTGTATCTTATTGAACCTCTCAAGATATTCATCATGAGTGATATTTGATGTACAAGGAGAATTAATATAGAATTTTTTCTCTTTATTCTTCTTAAACACTTTCATTTCAAGACATGTCTTTATTTTCTTGATAAAAATATCCTCATTCCTATAAACCAAGGTAGTGTTTTTTTTATGGTGATCAACTATAACTGCCCAGTCATAAATTCCGAATGCCATTAATGGAACATTTATATCAGTTGTTTTTATTTCTATACCTTCATAATGATTGCCTAAGTCATATGAGAGGTAACCGATAGCTCCACCCGTAAATGGTAAATCACTTACATCAGCAGGATATTTTTTCATGATAACCCCTACTACATCTATTGGATCATCTTTAAATTCATTAATACCATCTTTGTTTTCTACTGTAGTTATTTTTTCATAAGATATTATCTTTTCAACTGGGTTTGCACTAAGAATGTCATATCTCTCATCTTGAAACTTATCATGATTACTACATAAAAAAACTGACCATTCCAAATCTTTTATTATTGCAAATATATCACGAGAATCCCCATAATAATCATAACTAATTTTATGTTGTTTATTCATAGTATTTTTTCAATAATAAAGACGACAGACAAGACGGCGCTGCATCAGATGGGTTACACAATCGTTCATTATATTTAATATTTATATATCTATCTAAAGACATATATTTCCACCTATTTTTTGTACATATGATTTGAATGAGAGTTCTCCCGACACCCATGCCAATAATCTTTAGATTTTTAGCATTAGAAAAATTATTTTTAATATGACTTTTTATAGTATAACTTATTTGGTCTAAGTGCATAGACATGATTTTTTTAGATAACTTAATTATAGTATCATTATTATCAGCAGTATAATCAAATCCAAAAACCCTTGAAATTCTATGTAATGTATTTTTAATTGATTTTGACCTACCATCAGCTGTATTAGTATAATCAGATTTATTCTTAATAATATTTAGTAATCTATAAATATCTGATATTGTTGAAAAGTTTTCTGGTATTATATTGTAAGTCTTCTTATTTAAGACTATAGAATTTGTTACTGAATAAATAGGTGTTCTTAGCACTCCTGTGTAGAGTAACTCTCCTGTATTTAAACCAGAATAATCATCATATCTTGTATTTACACATATATGATTTTTTATAAGAACTAAGTCGGTAGTAGTGGATCCTAGATCAATAGCGACTATGTTTTTATCAAAACTTTTTAAATAATCAGCTATAACCATCCAGTTCGTTGACTCGCATGACGAGTATTTCTTAAAACCTTGTAATTTTAATATCTCATTATCTTTTGTATATATATGATTAATAAAATCTCTCTTTTCAAATAAAGAGAGTATTGATTTTACGCCTTTTTTTCTAGAACAAAAAATATCACACATTTCGGCAGACATAGTAATTAAATTTATTATATTGAATTTTTTTTTATATTTAAAATTAACATTTTCGATTATATCTTCTAACTTTGATAAAGATTTCCATAGCTCACAATGTATAATTCTACATTCTACGACATCTTTACTTTCAAATGATACGGTATACTTTGTATGCGCTCCCCCTATATCCCAGCCAATATATATATTTCTTTTAATCATAATTATGTATGTAATATTTTTTTCCGCTTATAATATTTTTTAGTACTTTCTTGGATGAAATTAAATCAATAATATTTATGCCTATTGTGTCATAAATTCCAATAAATGATGTTGTCAATCTAGGATTAATCTCAACAAGAAAAATAGCATCTTCATTGACTATGATATCAACACCCACAAAACCATATAACCCTGGAAATATATTTTTAATACTAGATATAAGACTTAATACTTTTAAATATGATTTATTTTTAATGTTTACAATAATACTTTGTAATCTAGCTTTATTATTTCTATATTCTATTATTTGTTTATTGACAGTAAGTACTTTAAAATTTTTTTTAGTAAAATAAATTGATATACTAAAATCATCACCATTGATATATGGTTGAATAACTTTATTATTTCCAATTTTTCCATTATTTTTAGTATTTTTAACAACCTCATTGTATGAACAACCAGCACCATATCTATCTTTGATCATAACTAATTTATTTTTTAAACTATTATTATATTTTTCATATGTATTAATAGAAGGTAAAGAATATTTTTTACAATATTTATAAAATTTTAATTTGTCCGAACATATTTTTATCGTATCAGAATTAGATATGACCGCATTAATGCCATGTTCCTCTAAATACTTTACATATTCATATAGTTCCATATCTATTTCTGGTAAAACAGGTAAGACATAATCATATTCTCTTAAAAATTCTAAGTCATAGATTTTGCTATTATCTCTCAAGATGATAAATTCCTTGTCATTTGTACCTGAAAGACGATAATCCCTAAAAGAATTATGCGTAAAATACTTAGATTTATGGCAACAGTCGTTAATTGATGCGGTGATCATATTAGCTTCATTCATAAGACTAGAAGTTAAATCTTCATTTAAAAGGCCTCCTCCTGTAATATATTCATATATTAATATTTTTTTCATACTATGGACATAATCCCTGTTATAGACATTCTCGATAACCAAGTCGTTAAAGCAATTAAAGGTGATAGAGGTAATTATGAGTCTATCAGTTATAAATTATACAATAGTACAGATCCAAGAGATATAATTGATCAGATCATTAGAAAGTATTCTCCTAAAATATTATATATTGCTGATTTGGATGCAATTATGCATAATAAAATTAATTCTGAACTGTATGACAATATACTATCTTTATTCCCGAAGATTGATTTTTGGATTGACTCAGGTCTAAAAGAAATAAAGTTAAAAAAGAAATATAAAAATTATTATCCTGTATTTTGCAGTGAAAAATCTAGAGGCTATGAGTTTACATCAAATAAATTCAATAACTGTGTATGTTCATTTGATTTTATGGAAAAATATATAGGATCAAAAGCGATATATAGACAACAAAGAGCAAACCCATCAAAAATCATACTTATGGATCTGTCACAGGTAGGTTCAAAAAATAATATTAACTATAAACTTGCAAGACGGTTTATACGCAAAAATAATCATGAATATTATATAGCTGGGGGAATAAAATCTATATTTGATATAAAAAGAGCTAGATATTTTGGAGCAAGCGGCGTGTTAGTATCTACAATGATTCATCAGAATAGAATTACAAAAAATATGATCCAAAAAGAAAAAACCAGCTCTAATAATAGAGCTGGTTAATCTTACTTATCTAAGTACTACTTAGGTGAGTATGGGTGAGCAGAATCTGCTGCTGCTGCAACAACATCTTCAGCTGTTGGTTTACCAGAAACCGCACCTTTGATAGCCATCATTGTAGCTTCATAGTTGTAGTCATAAATTCTAGTATCGTCATTAGCATCCCAATGGATGAAAACACCAACACAAACGAAAATATCATTTGCTTCAGCTGCTGGAATTGTTCCGTCTTTTACAGAATCTGTAACAGCCATAGCTACCGCTCTTTGAGCTGGTCCAAACATTTGAACAGCTTGTTTAGCGCCTTTAATAGTAACCTTGTTAAACATTACTGTAGCTGGTTTAGTTGGTAGATTAGGTGCACATACAGCTAATAGCGAAGTGAAACCATCTTTGTTGTTACAAAGTGTGTTACAAAATGCATCTTCTACAGCTGAACCACGCGGACCCATTATTAAGTCAATATGAGCTATTTCGTTGTCACCGCCTTCGGTTACAACTAGTCCTTCACCGACTAATACTTTATCAATTACTGCCATTTTTATCTCCTTGTTTATATTAAATGGTTCTTACTAAGATTATACACTTTTGAAGATCCTATGAATCATCAAACTTGCGACTAATAAATCTGCAGTAGTCCCCGGATTAATTCCTTTTTTCTTGTATTCATAATCAAGATCATTTAGCTGTTTGACCAGATAACCCTGACTACAATCCTTGTCTTGTATTTTTAACAAATCATTGACATGATTACTAGTCTTTTTTGCTATTTCTTCACCTAATTTACGTGAAATATGCGAATCAGGGATTTTGCCCAAGATTTGAAGATATGTCATTGATATTGAAATATCATCAGATTTATATTTAATCATGTTTTCATCAAGGCTAGGGATAATGAAATCAAGAATATCTTCATAATTATTATGATACTGATATGAAATACGGTCATATTGAGCAGAATAACTCATTATTTCTCTTAATTTCACTACCGGCATAGATTTAGTATCATAATCTGAAACATTACCTAATCCACCAGGATTAGCAATATTTATGGCCTCGCATATTTTTACAGTATCATCGGCAGTAGCACTATCTATAGTCTTGGCAATAGCCTCCTTTAAACTCATTTCCTTATAATTTAAAAGAGCATGTGCGATAGGCGCACATAACAATATTATTC
Organism: Gammaproteobacteria bacterium; assembly: GCA_018670435.1. GTDB lineage: Bacteria > Pseudomonadota > Gammaproteobacteria. The sequence continues at coordinate 10,560 of JABHRC010000039.1, read as the reverse complement.
CTAGATTAGTATTCATTTGAGTTTCTTTTTTGGTGGCAACAATAGCACTTAGAATTCTATCGCCAAGACTATAACTATCATTAAATAATTCAGACCCACTATTAATTGAACTGATAAGATAATCACTTGCCGTGGTGTCATGATGTGGTGAGTTAATATTTACATTGCCCGGTTTGATTGCCTCAATGTCCTTATGGCATGCATATAGATAAGCATCCCTGATTAAAGATTCATCAAAATTTTTATTTAAAGTTATTTTTTTAAAATTATCTGACATAGAATTTATTTTTGAATAGACAAACGTGACTTATCCGTCATGTTTTCAATAAATATATCAGTGATCTGGTCAGATAAATTGTTTTTAACTATGGACTGCATTCCTTTCCATGCAGGTATACTATTTAACTCGATCACATAATTTTTCTTATCACATCTAATTATATCAACACCACAAAAAGGGATATTAATTACAGATGCTGCTTGAATCCCTGTTTTGATTATGTCTTTATCCGTTTTTAAAGGAATACACTTAGCTCCTTTTGATATATTGTTTATATAAGAATCACTATATCTCATCATAGCGTAGATCATTTCTCTATTCTTATTTTTTGCTATTAACACTCTGTAATCATGAGATGGCTCAGTTTCAAGAAACTCTTGGATGTAATATATATTGGTATCATTCCTGATGTTATTAAAATCAGATACTTCTACAATCTTTACTATATTATCACCCTGGGAACCAAATAATGGCTTATATATTAAAGGATGTTTTAAAAGCAGGTTTGCAACGATTTTTCTACAATTATCTTTTCCTCTTACCACCCAAGTATCTGGTGTTAAAATGCCTGCTTCTCTTAATTTAATAGATGTAAGTGATTTATCAACCGTAGTTTCAATATTTGTAGACGTATTCATTATATTGATGCCATGATATTCAAAAACTTTAAGTATATTAAGATTAATAATCACTTCTTCTAGTGATCCACCAGGTATATGACGAACGAAAACATCCGTAATATCTGATAAAATCTCACCATTATTTTTTACTATTTGATTTTTATTATTATTAATCGTTATCGAAAGATCATCTAGGTTAGCTGATTCGACAGAGATATTTTTATTTTCGAAAGATTTTTTTAATTGTCTATAATGCCAACCTTTTTGATCAGTTAAGATAAGAACTTTTCTCATTTATTAAATGATTTATCGACTAACTCTAAATCGATTAACCCTTCTGTGAAAGTCTTTCCTGTTTTAATTGTTGTAACTATGACTTTTGCAGGACTAAAAAGAAGTTTATCAATCTTGTAAAAATCATATTTATATTCTTTGAAGACATCTGCAAATGGCTTTCCATAATCTGATGATGTTGAGCTTGGGAGTCTCTTTGCAAGTTCATATGCTTCATCATCATCCACATCAACAAAAAGGTGTACTAATCCACCATATAATATAGCGTCATTTGTTCTTCCCATTCCAATTAAAAAATCAGGGGCAGGTGGAGGTATGGGAGCTGATCCAAACCCATCGATAACCTTGTCTAAGGGAAATCCTATTTCATGTAATTTATGCATGCCTACCTCAAGAACTCTTCCAACAACCTGTACAGATCCAGATAATGATTTTGTAGGTGTCAGTATAATTGTTAAGTTCTTCTCGCTGATACCACAATCATTGGCTATTTTATCAATAATTTCTTGCGGAGGATTTCTATCAACTTCCAACACTACTACTGTTGAATAAAATTTATCTGAATAATCTAAATCTTTGAATAAATCCTCTTTTAATGCGAGTGCCCTGCATGGACCTGATCCAAGCGCATTAAAATTATCCTCCTCCTTCACAAAAGAAAGATTCCATCCAGCATATTGGCTTGCCAAACAACTTAATACTGGATTAGTACTATGGACATGAATAGATAGAGGCCAATTAGGCGCATTAGATGTCATTGATAAGGATACTCTGCCCAATCCGCCCATACAGATCTCTGTGATTAGTCGCCCTGATTCTAAGCAGCCAGAATAATTAATACCAGCATCAACAATCTTTGCTCCACCTTCAGAAATATGCACGCCAACATTTAATTGATCTGCAGTTTCGATGAGCTTCTCAACTAGTGGCTTAACAACCTTATTTATACTTATTTTTTCAGTCATAATTTAGATATCTATATCATAACAGTTATAAAGATTTGTTGTCATTGATATTTTTTCTTTTAATTTCGTCATTAGTTCTAATTTAGATAGTGAATTTACATATATTGATAATAAGGGCTCATTTTCATCAATAAGCTGCCCCTCAACAGGGAGGTTTACAAATGAAGAATCATTCTCGAAGATATTCTTAAATATATATTTTTGTTTAATAAACATGTGGACAAAAGCACCTATCTTATTACTAGGCTCATGTTCTTTATAATGATCATAATTTACCATGAGGCGAAGTAGATCATTATTATAAATATCATTATACATATTGAAAGTAGATGTGATTCTTGGATTAATATCAAGTATAAACACCTTTTCATTTATTACTTTGAAATCAATGCTGTTATAACCATTCATTGAGAGCTTATTGGATAACTTCTTAAATGAAGAAATTATATTATCAAAATTTTTCAACTCATCTGTCATAGTTCCTCCAGCATGTATAAAAGGGTGTGGTTGATAATTTATAAGATTAAATAACTTATTGAAACCTAAAAAAATAAAATTACCTTCATGATTAAAGAATGATATCGAATATGTTATTCCTGGTAAATATTCTTGGAAATAAAAATTTTTTTTAAAATTCTTTTCGAAGGTTATATTATGTCCTCCCGAACTATTAAACGGTTTTGACAAGTATCTTTTTTTTAAAGATATAGGATTTTCTGTATGATTTGGTAGCTCAAGACTACATTCACCTAGCACCTCTTTAAGGAGCCTTAAGTCATTGCATCTAGAAAGAATATGTGGGTCATTTCCTAAGATTTTTAATTTAGTATTTAAATAATCATAAACTTCAGACTTATCTTCAAGTCCAGATCCATAAAGTAGACCGACACTCTGATGATCTATGAAAATTTTATCTATAAAGGATTTTAGGTATGCAATATCTTTAATTTTACCCAGATTATTATGATTATAATAATCAAAAGCAAAAACTTTAATTCCCAATGATATAAACTTGTCTTCTAAATATGATGAGTCTGAATTTATAACAACAACAGCATCAATCATTAGACATTTTTTTGTGCAAATTCGAATGCATGTTCAAAATGCAAATATACTGGTTTATCACAGTTATACATAAGTTTAAGACAATCATGCTGAGACTTGTATTTAATGTTACCAATAGCTAAAGCACCTATCCCAAAACAACCGGATTTTGAATTCTTCATCGCAACAACATTATCCATTGCATCGATACCTGATATTCCAGCTGGAGGCACGGCATTCACATCTGCACATATCTTTAAATTAACTGCATTCTTAATAAGCTCGTCATTCATTAACTGAATACCAGCTGCTCCGGTATTAAAGACGATATCAGCATCAATCAAGAAAGATGCTTTGTCTGAATCAACAGCTCCCTCAACTGATTTTGATCCATATTTCTCATTGCATATCTTAGCAATGCTTTCCGCTTTATCCAGACTTCTTCCTACCAATAACACGCTATTACCGGCTTTAGCGCTAATAACTGCTGATGCAACCCCTACAGGACCTGTCCCTCCTAATATCACTACCTTTTTACCGGTAAAACTTTCAGAGAATTTATCTTTAAGGGCTTTTTCAGTTATAGCTACCATCCCTGCAGCAGTTGTAAATGCACCGCTAGGATCTGCAAAGACAGGTACTTCAAATGGAGGCACCATATGTTTTTTTGCTTCTTCTATCATATCCATGGCTGTATGTGTATCTCTACCACCAATAAAAATCCCCGTTCTTTTTAACGCTGACGGAGATCTTGAAAATATTGTATCCTGAACAATTCCTTGAATTTCATCCATCCCTATATTTGTATAAGGGATTACAGAGTCCCATCCTGCGTCAAAAGCCATGTTTGCATCAAAAGGACTAATATTCTTTTCAGGCGTTATCATATGCAATAAAAAAGGTTTTTCCATGATTAGGTCTCCATTACTTGTTTATTTATAGCTAATTTTGAAACCCGAATTCCATGGGCTTGCAATTTTAAATGTTAAGTTATTATACACATTAAATTTATTTTGGATAATACTTATGAGCTCTTTAGCATGTAGATTAGATTCGACGATTATATAAGACATTGGTCCCCAAGAACTCTGTCCTATGCCCAAATTATCATAATTTCCTATGTATTTCATTATCTCAGAGATATTGCGGCTCAAAAAGACACCGCTCTGCTTATCTTTATAAAATAAAGAGGTAATCCTTTGAAATTCCGAGATATTCTTTGAAAAATTACTGAAATCTTTGTAGATTATTGAAGGCAATATGCCTCTGAGTGCTATATGAGATAATTCAGACTTATAATGCTTTGATAAATTTATATTCTGATTAAAAAACTTAATCTCTTTGTTCCCAGATGTTCCTTTGAGAGAATTGTCATTAATAAGGATGATTTTCCATTCAGTAGGAAATTTAGAATTAAACATCGTCTCTGGTAATGTGTTATTTTTTTTACAAGCATCAACGACAAACCCTCCTCTATCAAATATTCGTATACCAGTTCCAGATCTTTCGCCTCTATTATAGATATTAGCAATATCATTAATGCTCGACTTGATTCCTAGATGCGAGAATATAGATTTCCCAACACATAAAGATAATTGAGATCCGGATCCGAGGCCTATATGACTTGGCGGATTACTTTGTAGATTGATTTCAAAATTACTATCTACTTTATTCAGTTTTAAATATTTCAAAATCGGAGTTATAAATCTTTTTGGTACATTACTGACAAATGATTTTGACTTTTTGATAGATAGGGATGTTTTATATGCATTAATAGCAAGTCCCATACTTCCATACTTGTATCCATAGTTATCATCAAAACCATAAAAGCCAAGATGCAACCTCGATGGGCTAGTAATACTCAATTCTTTTCTGTTCTTCTTCATAGTGGCAGATTTAATCATGCTCATAGTATTAGATATAATATATTTACGTCCATATTTTATACCTTTTATGTACAAAGTGACATGGTTATAATGTAGAATATATCCATATGACTAGCCGAAATGATAATAAGAATTTAGTATGTCCCTTTTGCTCATTACATTGTGATGATATTAGTGTAACAACAGACAATAATAGCTATAAAGTTAATGAAAAAAATAATGTATGCTCTAAAAAAATTGACTCGTATAATTTAAATAAAAAGAGTGTAACTCTACCTAAAAAAGGAGCAAAATTTATTACTCTATCAGACGCTCTTAAAGGTATACATGATCTCATAAAAGGTCATAACGAGACATTAATTATTAATCATGGTGTGGATTTATCTGGAGTAAGGTCAATGTTAAACTTTGCATCTCAAAGAAACTGTATAATAGACCATGTAAACTCAAAATTTTTATATCAAAACATAGGTGTAGTTCAAAGAACAGGATACATGGCTACTTCGTTAACTGAAACAAAGAACCGTGCAGATACTATTATAATTTTCGGGAATAAAATATTAGATAAAAGTCCAAGATTACTTGATAAGGTCATAGCTCCGAAAAATAGCTTGTGTTCAAAAAGCAAAAAAGAGATTCTCCTAATCGGAGATTTTACTGAAAAGATAGTAAAAAGCATGAAAGGTAGATGTAATGTAACTAATATTAAATTTGACCTAAACATGATAAATGATCTATTAAATGCAACCCTTTCTAGTGATTTAAAAAATGTCAAAGGGTTAAGTAAAAATAGCCTCTCCAAAATAAAAAGAATCATCGGTAAATCAAAATATCTTGTTGCCACATGGACAACCTCAGATTTTATAAAAACAAAAAATCCAAAGAAAATAATCTCCTCTATTTCTAAATTTATTGTCAATCATAATAAATTTTCTAGAGCAGGATGTATGCCAATATCAGGAGTACTCGCAGATGCAACTTCTACGCAAGCTCTAACATGGATGACAGGATTTCCGTCTAGAATAAAACATATCGAAGAAACATTCAAACATGATAGAAACGCTTTTAATAGTGAAATTTTACTTGCCAATAAAAATATAGATGTAGTAATTCATGTCTCAACTATAAATGCTGAGAAATTAAAAATGAATAAGAATGTTAAAAATATAGTACTAGGACATCCAAATACATCTTTTACTTCGATGCCTGATATTTTCATACCAGTTGGAATACCAGGAATTGACTATGAAGGAATAATGTTTAGAACAGATAATGTGGTCTCTGTTGCATTAAAGGATATTAGAAATATAAAATTACCAACTACACAAAATATATTAGATAAATTAGCATAGGAAGTCATTTTGATAACACAACTAAAATCTGGAAATGTATACGACCCTCATAATAAAGTATTTAATTTAAAAAAAGATATTTTTATTCAAGATGGAAAAATTATTAATAAAAAAAATATTAAATCTAAAATTGATAAAGTTATTAATTGTATGGATAAAATAGTAATGCCTGGAGCTATAGATTTGCATACACATATTGGTGGTGGAAAAGTAAATATTGCAAGACTAATGCTAGAAGAATTTCATAATGAAAAAGATCCTAGTTATGATTCGTCAGCTATCATTGCTCCATCTACTCTTAAGACAGGATTAAAGTATATTGAGATGGGTTATACGACTTGTTTTGAACCTGCGCTATTACCAATTAATGCAAGACAGGCTCATGCAGAAATGGCAGATATCCCATTTATTGATAAAGGTGGTTATGCATTATTAGGAAATGATGATTATTTTTTAAACTTACTTAAAAATAAATCAAGCCAATCCACAATAAATGATTATGTAGCATTTATTTTAAAAGCAACTCAATCCATAGGCATAAAAGTTGTAAATCCAGGGGGGATCAATGCATTTAAATTCAACCAAAGAGCCCTCAATGTTGATGAAAAATCAAAATATTATGATATTACGCCACGTGAAATAGTGCAAAAACTTACAAGAGCTTTATATGATCTTGGGGTACCACACCCATTACATGTACACTGTAGTAATCTAGGTATACCTGGTAACTTTTTATCTACAATAGAAACTATTAAGGCTGCAAATGGATTACCAATTCATTTAACTCATATTCAATTTCAAAGCTATGGGAATAATGGAGATAAAGGGTTCTCATCAGCAGCTGTAGAAATTTCAAACTATCTGAATAAAATTGATAATCTTACATGTGATGTAGGACAAATAATGTTTGGTCAAACTGTTACCATGTCAGGTGATAGTATGTCTCAGCATAGAAATCATAAACATGCTCACCCGAAAAAGTGGATGTGCATGGACATCGAATGTGATGCTGGGTGCGGAGTTGTACCTTTCAAATATAAAGATAAAAGTTTTGTAAATGCTCTCCAGTGGGCGATAGGTCTAGAAATATTTTTACTAGCTGAAGATCCTTGGAAAGTTTTTCTCACTACTGACCATCCTAATGGTGCTCCATTCACCTCTTATCCTCATTTGATTAAACTATTAATGGATAAAACTTTCCGAAATGACATTTTAAATCAATTACCTAAAGAAATTCTTAGTCATACTATTTTGCATACATTGAATAGAGAATATACTCTTAATGAAATTGCAATTATGACAAGATCCGCACCAGCAAAAATTTTAGGACTTAACAAAAAAGGGAATTTCTCAGAAGGTTCTGATGCAGACATAACCGTTTATGATAAAAAAATAAATGATATCGAAGAAATGTTTGCTCACCCGACTTTAGTGATTAAAGATGGAAAAATTGCTGTAGAGAATGGTCAAATAAAAGAATATATATGGGGTAAAACACATACTGTTACCCCAGAGTATGACAAGGCAATAGAAAAAGATTTAAGTAAATTTTTTGACAAATATCATACAATGAAATTAGAGAACTATATTATAAGTGATGATGAAATGAACAGGCTCGTAGGTAGCCCTGTTTATGTCAATGATTGCTTACGTAAAAGAAAACAATGATATATAAAGGTATAAAAATAGACAATACATTTGCAGAAGCTTTCAATATGAAAGCAAGTCGAATAATTGTTACAGCTGATAATTTAAGGTGGGCAAAAAACGCATGTGATTCCTTTACAGGTTTTGCTACTTCTGTAATTGCATGTGGCATAGAAGCTGGAATAGAAAGGCAATTAAAACCTTCTGAAACTCCGGATAATAGACCAGGTTATTCAATTTTATTATTCTCGATGTCTAGAAGTCAATTAGAAAAGCAATTAGAGACTAGAGTTGGACAATGTATTCTTACTTGTCCTACAACAGCAATATTTTCTGGAATGTTTAATGACGATATGATTCCATTAGGAAAAAATTTAAGATATTTTGGAGATGGTCATCAGATTTCAAAAAAAATACTCAATAGAAGATTCTGGCGCATACCTGTCATGGATGGAGAGTTCTTGTGTGAGGAATCAACAGGAAGAGCGCCTGCAATAGGTGGCGGTAATTTCTTAGTATTAAGTAATAATAGAAAATCATGTTTATCTGCCTGTGAAGCAGCTATAGATTCAATCAAAAATCAACCTAACGTGATAACTCCTTTTCCGGGTGGTGTTGTGAGATCAGGTTCAAAAGTAGGGTCAAAATATAAGGCTTTGATTGCATCAACTAATGATGCTTTTTGCCCTACCTTAAAAAGTGTTACGAAAAGCAATCTCCCTTCTGATGTGAATTGTGTTATGGAAATAGTAATTAATGGTTTAACCTTTGATGATATTAATGAAGCAATAAAAAATAGTATTCAAAGTATTTCTAAATTAAAAATAAAAAAAGATATAGTTGCTATTTCAGCAGGGAATTATGGCGGAAAACTAGGTCAATATCATTTTCATCTAAGAAAGGTATTAAAGTGAAACCGATTATATTACAGCTTAAAAAGAAATTAAAATATAGACTTGATATGTCATTTTTATCTACTCAATTTAAGAATATATCTTCTTTACAATCTTATAAAATACTTTATGGAAACAAACAGTTTAAGTTTAAAGATTTCTTCAGTATTAAAGGTAATGACTTGAATAATATTATTATAAAATCTTCTGTGAATTTGATGGATAATATTGGAAGAGAGTTAAGGGGTATGAATATCAAAGTGTATGGAGATGTAGGATATTCCTTTGGTGAAAAAATGTATTCTGGAAAACTTGAGTTACATGGTAATACACTAGATTATGCTGCAGCTGGGATAAAAGGTGGATCATTATTTGTGTATGGTAATACTGGAGAATATACTGCAGGAAAACCAAACTCTTCAAATGAAGGAGTGGTTGATGGTTTTATATATATCAAAGGAAATGTAGGGAATAACTCAATAGAGAGAATGAGAAGAGGTAATGTCATTATAGAGGGAAACCTAGGAGATGATGCCTGTCATGAGATGTTATCTGGTACCGTTATAATTAAAGGTAGAGTCGGAAAATCTTTTGCAGAAGGTATAAAGCGTGGAACAATTTTTACTAAAGACAAAAAAATCATTCAAAAATACAATAAATCTAATAACGCAGAATTCAACTTTACTGGTTTTATGTTTAAAGAAATATCTAAAATTATCTCTAAAAATATTTTTCTTACCAATAAAACACTAACTAGATATTGTGGTCATCAAGACGACGACAATCTTTCGGAAATATTTTTATATAAATAATGAAATATTATTTATCGAAGTGTTCGTTAACTAATTTAGTAAAAAATAGCTCCATTTCTGGAGATGAAAAATCTCTCTTTCCGACAGCTCTATAAAGCATTTCACCATTTGGGCTAATCAAAAAAGTAGTAGGTAATCCTGGTACTCCCCAATCATATTCTAAATCCATATCAATAAAAATTGGAAAAGAGACAGGGCTTATATCTAAATAATTACGGATATTTTCAGGTCCAGGTCCTACATGAATACCAATTACGGTAAACTTATCATTATCAATCCTATTATGAATTGCTTCTAAGGTAGGCATCTCAGCCTTGCAAGGATTGCACCATGTAGCCCAAAAGTTTACTAATAGAAATTTTCCCTCAAGACTTTTTAAAGTATGAACTTTTTCATCCATACCTATTAAACTAAATTCAGGTGCTCTATCATGACTAGGCATAGGGTCCATCAGATATCCTGAAGCTTTTACGTTATAAGAGACAAAAAGTAACGGTAATAAGATGAATAGTGATAATATTTTTTTCATATAATTTTAGTACTTAGGCTTATTTTCATGAAACCAGTTAGGGTCATCTAACGAAATCTCACCAATAGGAGCAGCTTTAGCATCCAAGATAAGTTCGTTTACATTAGATCCTGTCAAAGTTTTAAGGAACTCAACAATATTATCAACCTCGCTTTCAGATAAATTCAAAGGAAACATTAAAGGACTTAAGTTCTCATTTTTCATTTTACCGGACTGCTTGATACCACCTTGATTATAA
>JABHRC010000017.1 GCA_018670435.1 Gammaproteobacteria bacterium | reverse complement strand
TTCTACAGTTTCTTCAACTGGTGCAGCTTCTACAGTTTCTTCAACTGGTGCAGCTTCTGCTTGTTTTTTAGATAATCGTTTTTGTTTAGCTTTTTCTAATTGCAAAGCCTTTACTTTTTGACGTGTTTTAACATTTTCAGGATCTAGGGAATATTTCTTGAGGTATTTTACTCGCTCACTAATTTGAGCTCCTTTTGAAACCCAATAATCTAGTCTTTCGATATCAATTTTGATTCTATCTTGTGTTTCTAGAGCAGGATCATAACTACCTATTCTCTCAAGGCTTCTCCCATCGCGCCTGTCTCTCTGATCCATTACCACTATATGATAATAAGGTCTTTTCCTAGCTCCGCCCCTTGATAACCTAATTCTAACCATAATCTTTAAATATCTCCTTTATTAGAAACAGCCAAATTATATCATTACTTATAGTAACTAGTTAGTTATTTTATTGAAAATATGCCAATAATCATATATCAAGCTATTTTTATGTATTAAATTTGCTATCATCTTATAAATGACCACTAATCTCATTATGAAAATATATTTTAGCTATCTAATTACTAGGCATGAGCTAATATAATATATCGATCAGACTATAATAAAATGGAACTAATAGGCATATTAACTATAATTGGTTATACATTATCAGCTCTAAGCATCAGATATGTGCTGATTGATGAGGAGTATAGCTTTTACAAAAAAACTTCTTTTGATGTAATTTTCTTCTTAAGTCTATTATTATTTAGTATCTATGCCTACTCTCTCATCAACAATGTTTACCAAAAATTTAACTTTATCACCTCACTTGAGATAACTTTTCTTATAGTTAATTATTTGTTTTTTTTGTTCATGTTTTCAAAACCAATCAAACATCTTGGGTTAGTCTTACTACCATTGACTGCTATTGTAATATTAATATCCATGATATATCACGACAGTAGTAACCTAGGTCTCATAGATCCAGACCTAAGAATACATATTATAGTTTCTATTACCTCTTATGGTTTCCTTGGTCTAGGAGCTATACAAGCAATATTATTACGCTATCAAGAAAAGAAGCTCAAAGATGTTTCAGGCTCACTGTTTATAACGATACTACCATCAATAGAAAAGATGGAGAAAGTAATGTTTGACTTAATAATTTTTGGATTCATTCTGCTGACATTGTCATTACTGAGCGGCGCTCCATTTGTAACCATGAATAAACATCCTGGATTACTAGAAAAGATATTGTTTTCTATTATTGCATGGATGACATATTCATATCTAATCTATAGTAGATTCTCCAAAGGTGTTAGGGGCAAGAAAGCTACAAACCTTACTTTGAGCGGGATGTCTTTCTTGCTTATAGCATATCTTGGAACGAAACTATTTTTTGAACTTTACTAATATATAATCTAATCAACTTATTATGACTAACATTACAATTGAAAATCTATTTATAATTCTCTTCATGCTGCTTATTCTTTCCGCTTTTTTTTCTGGTGCAGAAACATCATTAATGAGTGTCAACAGATATAGACTCAAACATAAATTTAAGACAGGAGACAAATCTGCTGCCAGGGTTCACTTCTTAGTTGCAAATCCGGATAAAACTTTAGGTTTAATTTTATTAATGAATAATTTTGTTAATATTTTAGCATCTGCAATAAGCACATTAATAGCAATACAGTTATATGGGGAAGCAGGAGTAGCTATATCAGTTGTGATGCTAACAATAGTGATCTTAATTTTTGCAGAAGTTACTCCAAAAACATTTGCTGCACTTTATCCAGACAAGATAGCATATCCTATATCATGGATAGTTTATCCGCTAATGAAATTATTCAGCCCAATAGTTTTAATTATTAATTTAATCGCGAAAGTACTTTTAAGGATATTTGGCATAAAACCTGAAAATACTAATCATGAGTTATTAACTAAGGATGAAATAAAGCTAATCGTAAAAGAATCAAGCAAAAGAATTCCAAAAAGTCATGAAGACATGATTGTAAATATGCTCGATTTAGAGAAAGTAAAAATCGAAGATGCTATGATACCTAGAAATATTCTCGTTGCAGTTGATATTGATGATGATATTAAAAAAATTTCTAGCGAGATTCTAAATTGTAAATACTCAAGAATACCAATTTATAAAAATGAGTTTAATAAGCTTTTAGGTTTTCTTCATAAAAGAGATGTAATTAAAATGCTTACAGATGAAGGTATTACGAAAGAAAAAATAATAAGTAATATTACTCCTCCTTACTTTATTCCAGAAGATACATCTCTGACAAGCCAACTAATTGAGTTTAAGAGAAAAAGAAAGAGAATTGGCTTCGTTATAGATGAATATGGTGATGTAAAAGGCGTTGTAACACTAGATGATATTCTTGAAGAGATTGTAGGTGAATACAGAGATGAAGATCTATATAAGGGAATTATAAAAATTAAGAATAATGTATATATCATAGATGGTACTATCCAGATTAGAGAAATAAATAAACTTTTGGGATGGAAGATTTCCGAAAATATCGCAAAAACAATCAATGGTTATATATTGGAATGCTTAGAAGATATTCCATCTAAAGGTATTATATTTGAAAAAGATGGTTTTATATATGAAATGGTTGTAGTCAGCAATAATTTCGTAAACAATGTAAAGGTAACAAAAAAATAGTACTATATAGTCATGAATAAAAAATTAAAAAGCAATTTATCAACATTTGAAAAAGATTTAAAGTCAATGCAGTTAATATTAGAAGAAATTGAATCAAAAGATCTCAGTTTAGAGGAAGTTATTGATAAATATAAATTAGGTGTTGAATTATCTAAGAAATGTCAAAAAGCCTTAGAAGAAGCAGAGCAGAAAATTAAACAAGTTACGGATGATATAGAAAAATAATAATGAATGAAGATTATAAAATACTCGATATGATTTCTAGTCCTGCTAACTTAAAAAGTCTCACTAGAAATGAAATATTAGTACTATCAGAGGAGCTGAGAGAATTTATTATTGAATCTGTTTCCAAGACAGGAGGTCACTTAGCTGCTGGTCTTGGAACAGTTGATATCACAATAGCTTTACATTATGTATATGATACACCAAGAGATATTTTAGTATGGGATATTGGCCATCAATGTTATCCACATAAGATATTGACAGGTAGAAAAAATTTAATGTCATCCCTTAGGAAAAAAGATGGCATATCAGGTTTCTTAAAACGCAATGAAAGCGAGTATGATTCTTTTGGAGCAGGGCATTCAAGCACATCTATCAGTGCTGCAGTAGGATATGAGATTGCCTCTAAAATAAATAAACAAAATAATAAAATTATCGCAATAATTGGGGATGGAGGTTTAACGGCTGGAATGGCGTTTGAAGCACTTGGTCATGCTGGTGGAATTAAATCCGATATATTGGTAATACTAAATGACAACGAAATGTCTATTTCCCCAAATGTTGGGGCTATTCATAAATATCTCACTAAAATACTAACTGGTAAAACATTCTCCTCTTTCAAAGAAAGTGGTAAAAAAGTTTTAAGTAAGGTAAAAGCAATTGAAGATATAGCTAAAAAAGTAGAAAATCAGGCAAAAGGTCTCATAACTCCGGGGTTATTATTTGAAGAACTAGGTTTTAAATACTATGGTCCAACAGATGGGCATGATGTTAACGGGCTAATAGATGTATTGAAAAATCTTAAAAATAAAACAGGTCCTAGAATTCTACATGTGATTACAAAGAAAGGAAAAGGATATAAGTTAGCTGAACAAAATCCAATTTCATATCATGGCGTAACTCCATTTGATATTAAAACTGGAAAACCAAGAAGTAAAAAAGTTGATAATAAATTAACATATACTCAAATTTTCAGTAGATGGATAGATCAAGCTGCAAGCATAGATGAAAAACTTGTGGTTATTACACCAGCAATGAGAGAAGGATCTGGGCTTGTTGAGGTTGAAAAGAAATACCCCGAAAGATATTTTGATGTAGGTATTGCAGAACAGCATGCAATTACATTAGCTGGAGGGATGACTTGTGGAGGTTTGAAACCAATTATCGCAATATATTCAACTTTTCTTCAAAGAGCTTACGATCAATTAATACATGATATTGTTGTACAAGATTTAAATATACTTCTAGCAATTGATAGAGCAGGCATAGTAGGAGCAGATGGCGAGACGCATCAAGGAATATATGATATTTCATTCCTAAGAATTCTTCCAAAAATAGTTCTGATGACTCCATCTAATGAACTAGAAATGTGGAAAATGTTATCAACAGGTTTCAAGCATGATGGCTTAGCTGCAGTTAGATATCCAAGAGGTTATAGTCAAGGTCAAGACATTAACCTAGACCATTCAACCATAGAGATAGGAAAAGCTAAAATTGTCCAGAAGGGAAATAAAATAGCTTATCTTGTTTTTGGAACACTGTTGAATATTGTAAAAAAAGTAGCTAAAAAGAATGGTGCAACTGTGGTTGATATGAGATTTGTAAAGCCTCTTGATGAAAAGATGATTATAGATATTTCCAACACTCATGATTATATATTTACAGTAGAAGACAATGTTATACTAGGAGGCGCTGGAACTGCTGTTAATGAAGTAATGGTCAAGTATTCATTAAAAAATAACCTTATAACGATAGGTGTTCCGGATAAGATAATACCCCATGGCAGTCAAGAAGAGATATTATCAGAATTAGGACTCGATCAGTTAGGCATTGAAAAAACTACTAATGACCATGTTCATAACATGGTAGAAATGACTAATAAAAAATAAACTGGAGAAATAGATATTTACACTTTAACAACTTTTGTTGAATTTTCATCAGCACATGTCCTAAATGGTCATAAAGGTGCCTGTAAGAGAATGCATGGACATAATTGGAAAGTTGAAGTTGAAGTTTGTGGAAATAAACTAGATAATATTGGAATGGTAATAGATTTCAAGGAAATAAGAAATTTGACAAAAAGTGTTGTGGATCAATTAGATCACCAATTTTTGAATGACTTGAAACCATTTAAAGAAATCAACCCAACAGCTGAAAATATTGCTCAGTATATCCATAAAGAATTGACTGTAGTAATGAATGATAAGCAAATAAAGGTTAGATCAATAAAACTATGGGAAACGGATAAATCAGCAGTAACTTTCACGGGATAAATAATGGCTACTAATAAAAAATCTATTAAAGAATTAAATAAATCAAACTTACCTGATACTCAAGGTCTAGAAGATACAAGGAATTTACCAATTAATAAAGTTGGTATAAAGGACATACTTCATCCAATGGTCATTAAACAGAGATCGGGAAAGGAGCAGACAACTGTTGCTAATTTTAATATGTATGTGAACTTGCCTCATAATCTAAAAGGGACTCATATGTCCAGATTTGTGCATATCCTAAATAATCATGATGAGCATATAACTGTGGATACGTTTAAAAAAATGATAGCAGAAATGCTAGTGCTTTTAGAAGCAGAGTCAGGTCATGTTGAAATGACATTCCCTTATTTTATAAATAAGACTGCGCCAGCATCTAAAGTAAAAAGTCTGTTAGATTATACTGTAACTTTTATTGGTGAAGTTAAAGATGAGGTTTCAAACCTGAAAGTAAGAGTTCTCGTACCTGTGACCAGTTTGTGTCCATGCTCAAAAAAAATATCAGCCTATGGCGCTCATAATCAAAGATCTCATGTAACGGTTACCATAAGTATTAAAGACTTTATCTGGATTGAAGAAATTATAGATATTGTGGAAAAGGAGGCTTCGTCCGAGCTATATGCTTTACTTAAAAGACCAGATGAAAAGCATGTGACTGAACTAGCTTATGATAATCCTAAATTTGTAGAAGACATGGTTAGAGACATTGCGGCACATTTTTCTAATGACGATAGGATAAGTGAATATACTGTTGAGTCTGAAAACTTTGAATCTATACATAATCATTCAGCATATGCTCAAATACACCAAATAAAAGACTAACTTATCTTAAATCTGTATATAACGCCCGGATTACTTCTTCTGTCGCAGTATTAGTGATATTCGCAAACATATTATTTTGAATTTCAATCATGGTGCCATCTTGTTTGGTAACCATGACTATATTGAATGAATTAGCTTTTGTTGAAGATTTCCAGAAAGCCAAGTAATCTAATATTGAAGATTCACTAGTATCCTCTTTTCCAATAGCTACCGTGATAACCCCTCCTTCTTGATTAGAATCTAAAATATTTATTCCATAGGTATCCAAAGATTTTATAATAGCTGGCCAAACTCTCTCATAAATATCGTTAACATACAAAGTATGAAATCCATTTTCATCTATACTTAGTCTGGCTTTACTTCTGACTCCTGTAGACTTAATTACTGCATATCCTTTTGATTTAGCTTCATCACCACCAAGATATATATATAGCCTAGATATCATTTCACTCTCAAACTCGGGATCTCTAGCCCTATTTTGCCACCTAAACTCTGTGTCTCCATCAGACATGAATTCTTTTCCATAATGTGTGATTAGAATATTCAACGAATCACCTTTTGACAAAACTCTCGTGCTATAACTATCTCGTGTTTCAGGAGCTACAAGAAGGGGAACATACCTACCAACAATTCTCTGCACAGTGCCTAATTGAGCTTCACTTAAATTTTCTAAATACCCTGTTTTCATAATCCCAAGAGTATAGTCTTTTTTAGTCAATCTAAAACCCTCTTCGGACCAAAAGTCAGAGAGTTTCTTCCAGATATATTCTTTATCAGTTGAATTAACATTTATAAATGAATCTCTCCCAGATCTTAAAATACTTATCCCATCAAGCTCGGTATCTACAGTGAAAACATCTATCCCCTTTTCCCCAGCATAACTCGGTATGTCAAGAATTTCCCCGGAACCTGGATTGATTAAATCTGGAGGAGTTATCAAATCAAATTGCGTGTCATCATAAATCTTATCTGTTTTGTATACAACTAAGTCTTCCCTCTCTGGAGACATTATATTTCCAACGTAGTCGGTCATAGAAGAACAGCCATTTATGGTAAATAGCGGAAGAATTATTAATATAGGTAGTAATTTTGATTTCATTTTTTTTTAATTTCTAGCTATTATACCAGCATTGTACAAAGATTTTTCTAGAATATTTTCATATTTTTCATCTAACCATGTTAATGGCAATCTTATACCTTTTTTAATTAAACCCATTCTATGAAGAGCCCATTTTACAGGTATAGGATTAGATTCAATAAAAAGATTATCATGTAATGTATCCAATTTAGAATTTATTATATTTGCTTCATCGGCATTACCTTCCATAGCAAATTTACACATGTTATGCATATCTAGCGGTGCAACATTTGCTGTGACAGAAATATTACCCTTAAATCCTAACAAAAGATCTCTAACTGATGTTTTATCATCACCAGTAAAGATAGATATGTTATCAGCACATTTCTCAATAAGATCTTTTGATCTTTCGAGGTTTCCAGAGGCCTCTTTAATAGCAACAATATTAGGGTGGGACGATAATCTGTAAACTGTATCTGGCAACATATCAACTGACGTTCTACCTGGCACATTATATAAGATTTGTGGAATACTGACCTCATCAGCTATAGTTTTATAATGCTCATATAGACCATTTTGAGTAGGTTTATTATAATATGGGGTAACAAGCAAGCATCCATCTGCGCCGAGCTCTTTTGACCTCTCAGTTAGCTCAATAGCTTCGCTAGTAGAGTTAGCACCAGAGCCAGCAATTACCGGTATTCTTTTGTTAACAATCGATAAAGTTGATTTAATTACTTCTGAGTGTTCTTTGAAATTCAAAGTAGCAGATTCGCCAGTAGTACCTACAGAAATAATGGCATCCGTTTTGTTCTCAATATGAAATTCAATAAGTCCTTCTAGGGACTCATGATCCAGAGAGCCATCATCATTCATTGGCGTTGCTATAGCCACCATACTTCCTTTAAACATACATACTCCTTCTAATTCAAGATTTATATTCAGTTTTTGGCCAAATGTTTAATAATGTATTCACTAATACTGCCAAAGGTATTGCAAAAAAGACACCCCAAATTCCCCATATTGTACCAAAAAACAAAATTGAGACTAGGATCGCAAGTGGATGAAGGTTTACTGCATCAGAAAATAATATAGGGACTACGACGTTTCCATCTAAAATTTGTATTAAAATATGGGCAAAAACGATATACCAAAACTCCGAAGATGTTCCCCATTGAAAATAGCCAACAAACAATATTGGTATAGTCACTGCGATAGCTCCAACATATGGAATAATTACCGATATGCCGCAGAGAAAACCAAGTATCAAGGAGTAGTTGAGCCCCAAAATTGTAAAAAGCAAAGTTGATGCTATCCAGACAATAATGATTTCTATAAACTTACATCTAATATAGTTTCCTATTTTTAAATCTAATTCTGCATAGGCTTTTTTTGATAAATCCAATTTTTCAGGAAAGAATTTTTTAAACCAAGCATTAATTTCCTTTTTATCAAAAAGTAAGAAAAATATCAATATAGGGACGATAAGCATATAGATAACTATTTCTATGATACTTCCAGCTGACGACAAAGAATAGGATACAATTGAGCCACTCATCATAGTTATTTCAGAGTTTAACACTGAAAAAATATTTGTTAATTGGTTAGCGCTAATAAGTCCTTTATCTGTTGATGTGAAACTAAGTAAAAAAGTTTTTCCTTTTTCTAATATTGAGGGTAATGATTTTATAAACAAGGTAAGCTGCTCAATCATAAGTGGGAATATTAAAAATAGTATGATCATTGAGACAGCAAGAAAAGAGAGATATACAAATAACACTATAATATTTCTTCTGATTCTATAATTTTCAGTAAAACGATGTACAATTCCTTCGAGCATATATGCAAGTATAATAGCCACTAAAATAGGTGCTACTGTAGCCAACAATATATAAGTAGTCAGAGAAATAAATAATATAATTAGAGCTAGAGCTACTTGGTTTGGGTCAGTTAAATGACTGTCATACCACTCTTTGAAAAATCTGAACATACCCTGTTAAATCTAGACCTATTTAAATTGCTTTATATATAATACTAATATTCATGTTAAACTAAAACATCAATTTATAATATAGCTATCTAAAGATGAAAGTATCTAATTTCCCAATTTTTACCCAAAAAGACATTCCATCTGAGGCAGAGGTAACAAGTCATCAATTAATGATAAAGGCAGGAATGATTAGAAAATTATCATCCGGTCAATATTCTTGGCTCCCTATGGGCTTAAGAGTAATTCAAAAAATAGAACAAATTATACGTGAAGAACTTAATGATATTGGGTGTTCGGAAATATTAATGCCATCTGTACAACCTGCAGAATTATGGAAAGAATCTGGAAGATGGGATGATTATGGTCCGGAACTATTAAGGTTTAAGGATAGACATGATAGAGAATTTTGCTTAGGCCCGACATTTGAAGAAGTAATTACAGATTTAGTTAAAAAAGATGTATCTAGTTACAAGCAATTACCAATAAATCTTTTTCAAATTTCATCAAAATTTAGGGATGAAATTAGGCCACGGTTTGGTGTGATGAGAGCAAGGGAATTTATAATGAAAGATGCTTATTCATTTCATGAAACTCAAGACTGTCTAGATATAACATATGAATCTTATAAAGCGGCTTATAGAAAAATTTTTGAAAGACTAACGCTCGATTATACAATGGTGGATGCTGACAGTGGAAATATTGGAGGTAATAAGTCTAATGAGTTTCATGTAATAGCTGATACCGGGGAAGATGATCTTCTATTAGATGAAAAGTTAAATGGAATGAATTTAGAAATTGCAAAAATCAAATACTCAGAAGATAGTTTAGAATCAATAATAAAAAAGACAGGCTTGATGCATAAAAAAGGTATAGAGGTTGGTCATATATTCAAACTAGGTCAAAAGTATTCGGAAAAAATGAAAGCTAAGATAACCACGAAAGAATCAAAGTCAGTAGATATGTTTATGGGATGTTATGGGATTGGGGTTACAAGGATAGTTGCAGCTGCAATTGAACAAAGTCATGACTCAAATGGTATTATATGGCCAAAATCAATAAGTCCTTTTGAAGCAGTTATTGTAGAAATAGATGGACATAAAAATAATGAGGTTAGATCTCATGCAAATGAAATATATGAAACATTAAGAAGCTCTAAATTAAATATTATTTATGATGATAGAGATGCTAGCTTTGGTAATAAAATGAAAGACTGGGAATTAATTGGTATACCGAAGAGTATTATTATCGGTAAAAAAGAAGCTAAAAATAAAACTGTCACTTACAAGTCTAGAACAGAAAAAGATAAATCAGAAATTAACGTCGAAGATATCTTAGGTAAGATAACTAAGTAAGATTTTCAATTATCTAGAAACCTATAAGAGTCCTTTTGCTTATTATATTGCTCTATAGCCATCTTTGCCTGATTTAAAGCTTTTTTAGCAAGTTCTACTGACATTTTATAATTCTTCTTAGAATGCGCTTTCTCGGCTTTTTTAATTATTTTACTTGTATCTCTCCAGGCATTATTAAGCCTTAAAGCCTGCTTATATGTTTTTTTGGCTTGGGAAATATATTGCTTTGATGATTGCTCTGTATCATTTGATGCTTGTATTGGGCTAATAAAAATTATCAGTACCAAAAAAATTAAAAATCTATTCATAATATTCTTCTTAAAAGGTTTTATTTTATCATTCATATAGAATATCCTGAACTATAATGAATGTTCTTATTATATATTATTCTACAAATGGCTCAACGAAAAAAATGGCCAGGTTGATAGCTAGAGGAGTGGAAATGGTAGATGGAGTTACATCTGTAATTCGTACTGTCACTGATATATCCAGTAATAACATTAAAAATGCTGATGTAGTTGTGGATAAGTCAGACCTTAATGAATGTAAAGGTATTATAATTGGAAGCCCAACACATTTTGGTAACATGGCGGCCTCTATGAAGGCGTTTATTGATACAACAACAGCAGAATGGTTTAATGGATCGTTAACTGGAAAACCTGCGGGGGTATTCACATCTACGTCTAGCATGCATGGTGGTCAGGAATCTACACTACTGAGTATGATGCTTCCCCTGCTTCATCATGGGGCAATTATAACAGGTGTTCCATACAGTGAGAAAAAACTCAATAGCACGTTGCGCGGGGGCACGCCATATGGTCCAAGTCATGTTTCGTTTAATTCAGATGAAGAGATAACTGATGATGAAAAAGAAATCTGTATAAGCTTTGGTAAGAGAATAGCAACGTTAACAAAGAAATTAAGTCAATAAGATTACCGATATTCCATAATTCTCTTAATGAATGGTATAGTTACATTTTTCTTTAGAGATAATGAAGCCTCATCAATAAATTTTACACAATTGCATAAAAAATATAAATCTCTCTTATAATGATTCATTATGTAGTCGCAAACTTTAGGTTCGAGATTCCAACCTCTTTCATATGCATTTTTTTGCAAAACTTTTATTTTATCATCATCATTCAGCTCAGGTATCTCAAGAATTTGATCCCATTTAAGCCTAGATGCTAAATCAGGTATCTTAAAAATAA
The DNA here is from genome assembly GCA_018670435.1 of Gammaproteobacteria bacterium. GTDB lineage: Bacteria > Pseudomonadota > Gammaproteobacteria. The sequence continues at coordinate 22,935 of JABHRC010000017.1, read as the reverse complement.
TCTTATCAACCTTTTTAGTTGAGGTTATAATTATGATTTTTTTCATCAAAATAAATTCATTTATCAATGTAAATATACTTTCCTCATCAGAAAAATTTTCAAGCAAACAATCTATATCATCAATTATAAGAAAATTATATTTTGATATATTTTGAATGTTTATTGATGGCATTATTTTTTTATTTAGGATGAAACTATTTTTATTAGTTGCATTATTCATTGCCAAACAAAGATGAGTCTTTCCACTAGAATGATTTCCTCTAATAAAAATAATACTAGCTCTATCAGAAATAGTTAATTCCCGCAAGATCTTGACGGTAATACTATCCTTACCAATAACAAAATTTTCAAAGCTCTTGTTATTAATAAAGCTGAAATTTATTGGTATTTGTTCTTTATTGAGTTTAGTTTCTTTCATAAAAGTATATAATTAATACATTAATATATAATCAAATCAAAATCATTTAAACATGAAAAAAAAAATTAACAAACTAACTTATGAAAAATCGGGTGTGAGTATCAAAAATGCCGATAAACTCATAGGTAATATCTCTAAAAAGACTAAAAATAAGGATTCTAATGTCTTGGCTGGCATAGGTGGGTTTGCAAGCTTGTATGCCTTAGACATTAAGAAATATAAAAATCCTGTGATTGTATGTGGAACAGATGGTGTTGGAACTAAGTTAAAATTAGCATCTAAACTTAATGAGCATCGTTATATAGGCCAAGACTTACTAGCAATGTGTGTTAATGATGTAATCACTTCAGGAGCAACACCTTTATTTTTTTTAGATTATTTAGCAACAAGTAAAGTTGATATAAATTTGCATACTCAAGTTATCAATGGAATTAAAAAGTCTTGTGATTCGATAAAGATTCCGTTAATTGGTGGTGAAACTGCTGAAATGCCTGGAATGTATAATAAGAAAGATTATGATTTAGCAGGTTTCTGTGTTGGAGTTGTTGATAAAAAAGATATTATTCAAAAAAATAAAGTTAAGAAAGGTGATATCTTGATTGGTTTTGAGTCAACTGGGTTCCACTCAAATGGGTTTTCACTAATAAACAAATTGATAGAAAATAAATCGTTATCATTAAAACAGAGTTTCAAAAAATCTAGTTTAGGAAAAGCTCTAATAAAACCTACTAAGCTATATGTTGATGTATTTGAATTATTAAGAGATAAGTTGAATATTCATGGGGCTGCTCATATAACAGGTGGTGGTTTAACAGAAAATTTACCCAGGGTTATACCAGATAAATATGCAGCTCATGTAATCAAAGATAGTATAAAAATTCCAGATCTATTTAAATTAGTACAAGAAAAATCTATGTTAAGTGAGCAGGAAATGTTGAAAACTTTCAATTGTGGTATAGGTATGGTCCTCATAGTTAATAAAAATGATGTTAATAAATTTAGTAAAATATTTAAGAAAACAAAATATAAGCCAAGAATCATAGGTTACATTGATAAACGTGAGGATACACAAGATATAGTTTATGAGTAGATTTAGATCAATAATATTTATATCTGGAAATGGAAGTAATCTCCAGAATATAATTGATAACATAAAATCTGATTACTTAAAAATGGATATAGTTTTGGTTATATCAGATAATTACGAAGCTAAAGGCCTTAAGAAGGCAAAAGAAAATGGAATAGAGACCTTGGTCATTAATACATCAGATAAGTATATTGATGAGTTATTACATCTAATGAATAATTATAAAGTTGATCTAATCATACTGTCGGGATTTATGAAAATATTGCCAAAAGTTTTCGTAGAAAAGTATTATGGGAAAATTATTAATATTCACCCATCATTACTACCAAAGTTTAAAGGTCTAAATACTCATAAAAAAGCTTTGGCCTCGAAAGAAAGATATCATGGTGCATCAGTTCATTTTGTTACATCAGAATTAGATGGTGGTCCGGTTATAGTGCAAGGCAAAACAGAAATACAAGAAAATGATAACGAAGATGCACTAAAAAGTAGAGTTCATCAAATTGAATATAATATCTTTCCACTAGCTATAAAATGGTTTGTAGAAAATCATATCAAGCAAATTGATAATAAATGCTTTTTTGATAATGAGGTACTAGAATGTCCTATAGAACATCTATCAGACTAATTGATTATATACATATAGTATTTGCTTTTTTTCTATTTACTAATATGGCGAATGCTGAAAGATTGATAATCTCAAAGCATAAATATAATTTACATAAAGGTGATATACAGTTCGGTGTAAGCGAACAAACACTAGTTAAAGAGGGTCTTGATTATAGATTTACTATAAAGAGCAATTCAGCAGGTATCTTTAAGCTCAAAAAGGATAATAGGTTGGAAACAACAAAGTATATAAAAAATAATGGTGTTATAAAGCCAATATCCTATAAATATGTAAGAGAAAAAAAAGATAGTATTAATGTTATAGAGACATTTTTTGATTTAGACAATAAATATGCTTATACAGTAAATAATAATGAGAAATATGAGCATGCTAAAATACCTTATTCATTTGATAGATTGTCTGTTCAAATTGATTTTCAAGATAAAATGAAATCAGGAATATTTGAACATGAGTATAGTATTATTGATAAAGGAAGAGTAAGAAAATATTCTTTTATCTTACATTCAGATGATGTCATTGAAACAATTTTTGGTCAGACAAATACAATAGTTATTAAAAAACTAATAGAGAACAATAAAAGAAGTACTTTAACATGGTATGCTGTTGATTATAATTATATTCCAGTAAAGGTCGAGCAATATAGGAAGAAATCTTTAAAATTTACCGCAACACTAAATGAAATTAATAAATAAATTATTTCTGTCTATTTCTTAATCTAAGTGAATTAACTTTAATAAAACCCTCTGCATCTCTCTGATCATAGTTACCTGAATCAGTCTCAAAAGTAGATAAATCTTCACTATATATCGAAAAAGGTGATTTTCTCCCAAGCACCATTACGTTACCCTTTAAGATCTTGATCCTAACTGTGCCTGTGACTCTTTTCTGTGAATCATTAATCAACTTTTGCAAACTTTCTCTTTCCGGGCTAAACCAATAGCCATTATATATAAGTCTAGTATACCTATTAGACAAATCTTCTTTTAAGTGCAAAAGTTCACGATCTATTGTTATAGACTCCATTGCCTTATGTGCTTTATGGTAAATTGTACCCCCGGGCGTTTCATAACAACCTCTTGATTTGATGCCAACATATCGATTTTCCACAATATCTATTCTTCCAATCCCATGCTTACCGGCTAAATCATTTAATTTCTTCAATACTTTAAATGGTGATAAAGCTTTCTTGTTAACCTTAATAATATCTCCATCCTTAAACTCCAGCTCTAAAATATCTGCCTTATTAGCTGCTTTCTCTATTGATTTAGTTCTTAACCACATTGACTCTTCTGGGCTTTTCCATGGGTCTTCTAAAACACCACCCTCATATGAAGTATGCAATACATTTGCATCCATGGAGTATGGACTTTTTTTTCCTAAATCAAAATCTATAGCTATTTTGTTTAATCTAGCATATCTGACTAAGTCTTTTCTTGAGTTATAGGCCCACTCTCTCCAAGGCGCTATGATTTTAATTTTTGGATTCAATGCATATGCGGATAGCTCAAATCTTACTTGATCGTTACCTTTTCCAGTAGCTCCATGACATATTGCATCAGCTCCTTCTTTTTTAGCAATTTCTATTAATCTTTTACTAATTAGAGGTCTAGCGATTGACGTTCCCAAAAAATATTCGCCTTCATATATAGCATTAGATCTAAACATTGGATATACATAATCCTTAACAAATATTTCTTGTAAATCTTCTATATATATTTTTTTAATTCCGAGCTTTTTAGCTTTGATTTTTGCATCTTTTGTTTCTGAACCTTGTCCTATATCAGCGGTAAATGTAATGACTTCGCACTCATACTTTTCCATTAACCATTTTGCAATCACTGAAGTATCTAATCCTCCAGAATATGCTAGGACAACTTTCTTAAACTTCATTAGCGGTATCTTCTTGCTCAACAGAAGGTTTTACCCATCTGAAACCATTGTTTGTTGATTCTTTTTTCCAAAAAGGAGCCTGCGCTTTTAATGCCTCCATAATATCACGGGTTGCATTAAACGCATTTTCTCTATGTTCTGACCATGTAGCGACAACAACTATAGGATCGGTTGGTTCTAGTAAACCGACTCTATGAATAACTAATCCATCAATAATATTATATTTTTTAATTGCACTGTTAACCATATCTTCAAGATACTTTTCCGTCATTCCCGGATAATGCTCTAACTCCATATTTTCAACTTCTTCATTATCATTAAAATCTCGCACAGTTCCTACAAAAACAGATGTAGCTCCAATTCTAGAATCATTTAGTAAAACATTTTTTTTATAATCAACCAATGCTTCCCAAGGGTCGAACTTTTCATTCATAATTTCAATTTTCATTATTAACCACCTGTAACTGGAGGGAAAAAAGCAATTTCATCTCCATCTTTTAAATTAAAGTTTTTGTCAACATACTCATGGTTTACAGCGACTAATACTCTGACTGGAGTTTTTTTATCAACTGTTAAGCTTTTCCACAATTCATTAGCTGAGGTGCTACTCTCAATTTCAAGATCTTCTGAATCTTTACCCATCATATCTCTAACACTGGCAAAATATTTAACATAAATTTTCATAATTTGCCTATGTATCATAGTTATAAAAACACTTATTATCAACAAAATTAACAATTTGCTTTGAAAAAGTCAAAAATCATCAAATATTATGCTCAAGCCTTAGATTTTCTTGCTTGATTCCCCGCTATTACTCCAAACATTATAGAGACATAACAAATGATAGCCAAAAACCATTCCCCACTGTTTACTCCTGGGTAAAGTGGGACCAAAGGAAAAAACATGGCAGTAACAAAAAATCCAGCAGTTAGTTCTAAAAAGCCATAATCTGGGAACACTTGGACAAGTAAATCAAAAGCAGCCATATAACCAGCAATAATTGCTACTAGATAAAAAAGATAACTCATGGCTGTATACATATAGCAATATTAGCTTCCTAAAATTAATATTACAACTCAACAAACTAAAAATATAATATATTATCCTCCAATATATGACATTTCTACTTTATTTCTTTTGCTTTTATCAAGTTTACTAATAAATCTGAGCTGAGAATATTGATCATCTCTATTTGACCAGATTTTGGTAAAATAATCATTAAAAGATAAAGCACCATCTTTATTTTTAAAATATTTAGAGAAACTATAAGGTTTGTTTGAAAATAGACATGTATAAAAATTTCCATTAGCTGACAATCTACCTCGGTTACATTCTGAGCAAAACGGTTTAGATATAGATGATATAAAAGCAATATTTAAAGCATGATCATTTATAGTCCATTTTGTAGATGTCGAATCTATGGAGTCTGTAAGCTTTGTCAAACAATAATGTTTGTTAATAAGAGCTATCGTTTCTTTTGAAGTAAATACATTGCCTAATAACCAATTATTGGATTCTCCTACATCCATATACTCGATGAATCTTAATTCAATATTTTTATCTAGAAATTTATCAAGCATAGGAATTATTTCTCCGTCATTAATCCCTTTTATGACAACCATGTTTATTTTAATTTCATTAAATACACTAATAACATTGTCTATGGCCTCCGATACTAAAGCATGGTTACTGTTAATAGGATTCATTATATTACCTATTTTTTGTGATGAGGCATCTAAACTTAGGGTAACTGAATCTAAACCATTATTTTTCAAAGAAATTATTTTTTGTTTGGTTAAGAGAGATCCATTCGTTGTAATCATAACTTTTTCGATCTCAGCATCTTTTTTCAAACCTCCAACTAAAGCTTCTAAGTTTTTTCTAAGAAGTGGTTCACCTCCAGTAAGTCTAATTTTCTTCAAGCCAAATGGTTTTAAAGTTTTTGCAACTTCTATTATTTCTTCATATGTTAACAACTCATTTTTCTGTAAAAACTTATGCTTGCTTCCAAAGATATCTTTAGGCATGCAATATATACATCTGTAATTACATTTATCAGTAACAGAGATTCTTAAGTATTCAAATTGTCTATGTAGTTTATCTTTAATCATTTTAATTACAAATCTTGCACTTCTTATCTTTAGTAATCTTGATCGTTCTAAACCCCATATGTTTCAAATCTACTAATAATAATTTACTTTCCAAAGATTCACCAAAATTCAACAAGGTTTTTATAACTTCAGTTGCTTGAAGGGAACCTATAACACCAGTTAGCATGGATAATACTCCTAAATCTATGCAAGAGTTTATCTCATCGTCTATATCATCATAAAGACAATTATAGCAGGGCATATTAGATAAATCATTCCTGAAAACTGCTACTTGTCCTTGCATTTTTATAGCAGCACCCATAACTAATGGTTTTTTTAGAATTAGTGATATCCGATTGATAGTAGATCTTGACTTAAAATTATCTGTAGCATCAATAATAATATCTGCGTCTTTTACTAAATTAATTGATTCGCTTGAAAAGTTTACATTTTGGCTATCTACATTCAAATCAGGGTTCATTATGACTAGTCTTTTCCTCGCTACATCAGTTTTATAAAGACCTATATCAGTTGATGTATATAATATCTGTCTTTGAAGATTTGTTTCCTCTACTCTATCATTATCTATTAATGTAATTTTACCAATGCCTGACGTTGATAGATATTGAGCAAGAGGACAACCGAGTCCTCCAAGGCCAATTATCGCCACATGCTTTTGTTTCAAGATTTCAAGCCCATCTGTTTCAATTTCTTCTAAAAGGATATGCTTGTTATACCTAAGTAGGTCACTATTTGATAATCTATATTTATTTATTTTTTTTACCTTCATTAAATTTTTTAAGTTGTTCTTTGGTTGCTTCCTTTTGATACTTCTTTTTGTATTCAGAATAAGGCATACCATAAATTAATTCTCTAGCTTCATCATAAGTTAATTTCTCACCTAATTTTTCTGCTTCTGACATATACCATTTGGATATGCAATTACGGCAAAAGTTTGCCAGATTCATCATATCAATATTCTGCACATCAGGATTATTTCTTAAGTGATCAAGAATTTTCTGAAATGTTGCAGACTCTATTTTTAACTTTTTAGCTAGCGCAAGCTTGTCATCATATAACATGTTTCACCTCACTATGTTTATGATTTAAATATAACATGAAATTAGATGAACCAAAGCCTTCATGGTTTAAATTCATCATGATTTCTTGTATTTTGACTTAACTGTATCCCAAATATCACAATAATTAGACCCAAAAAGTAATTCCATGAAACATCTTCTTCGAAGAAAATCACACCAAATAATATTGCCCAAATAGGAATTAAATAGTTCATTATAGAAATGAATGTTGCTCCAGATGATTGTAGTATTTGAAAGTATATTATTGTAGCGATAGCTGTGCAAAAAACTCCTAGTATTATCACTGCCGCTAAATGTTCTGAGTTACCATAAGAACTTGGTGTTAAATCAAAGTTTAACATTATATATATGCCCATAATAATTGCTGAATAAAGTATTACACCGGTAGACGCATTCAACGGATTAGTAATTTTGAATCTCTTTCCATAGACCGCAGCAAATGAATAAAGTACGGCTCCTCCTATGACCATTAATTCAGAATAAATTCCATCAATAAAATTATCTTCCACTACGTTTTTATCTGGCATTATTAAGATGATTATTCCTGTAAATGCAACTAAAAAACCAATCATTTTTTTCTTTGTCATATTTTCATCATCTAAGAAAAAATGTGATAATATCAATGTAGAGATAGGCATTGTTGACATCAAGATGCCAGCTAAAGAACTATCTATACCAATTTGTCCATGTGAAATTAATAGGAAAGGTGCCACGATGCCTACTAAGCTCATGAAGAAGTAATAACGCCAATTCGAAAATTCTATATTGATCTTTTTTGAAATTATTAAAACAAAACCAACTAATATTATGCTGGCGATGAGTAAACGTGCAGTCACTAATATCTCTGGACTATAGGCTTCTAGGGCAAATTTATTAAGAGTAAACGCACCTCCCCAAATAGCAGATAGAAGCATTAATAATATCCAATTCGTTGTATATAGGTTCATCTTAAGTTATCCTTTTTCTATAATGAGATTATATAATTACTTTACCTAAAATATGAAAGTTTTATCTATAAATATTTCGGAGCCAAAAAAAATTATCTTTAATGGCAAAGAGCTTATCACCAGTATATATAAAAAACCAATAGAAGGTTCTATTGAGGTTACTGATGTTGGTTTAGTTGGTGATAGACAAGCTGACATGAAGGTGCATGGAGGATATGATAAAGCAGTATATGCTTACTCATACAAACATTACCAAACTTGGTCAAAAGAAATGAATCAAGAATATGATGAATTTGGATTAGTTGGAGAAAATCTTACGATTGATGATTTCAATGAGAGAGAAATATATATTGGTGATGAATTAATGATTGGTGATTGTGTTTTTCAGATCTCTCAGCCAAGAATACCTTGTTATAAAATAGGCATAAAAATGAATAGTAGAGATTTTCCAAAAAAGTTTTCTCAAAGTGGTTTGTTAGGCTCATATATGCGAGTACTAGAAACAGGAAAAATATCTAAAAATGATGATGTAAAACATATAAGAAAAGAAAGTAATAGTTTATCGATATATGAAGTTTCAGAAATATTATTTAAAGATGTAGGCAATATTGATAAAATGAAACATGCATTAGACTTAAAGTATTTAACAGAAGAAATTAAAGAAAGGTTTAGGGAAAGGTTAATGAAACTAGGAGACTATAGCTCTCTGTAATAAAATGAAAATATCAAATATTAAGATAGTAAAAGATAATATAACAACAATAACTTGTTCAGGAGATGCTGTTAGTGGTAGACACCCACAAATATTTTTAAAAGTTAATGATGAAGATGGAGCCGTAGAATGTTATTATTGCGGTAAAAGATTTATACAAGAATCAATGGTTAAGAAAAAATAATTATGTTTGAAGATAGAGTATCAGTTAAAGAAGTAGAAGAAGGAACTAGTCTCAGCCCAAAGTTTAACTCTGATGGCTTTATACCAGTTGTGACCACCGATAGCAAAACAGGAATCTTACTGATGCATGCTTTTATGAATGCTGAAGCTCTTACACTCACAATTGAGAAAGGTGAGGCTCACTACTATAGTAGAAGCAGAAAATGTATTTGGCATAAGGGCGCTACTAGTGGTTTTGTTCAAAAAGTTGACAATATACTTATTGATGATGATCAAGACTGCATATGGATTAAAGTGACTGTTGCAGGTGATGCTAATGCTAGTTGCCATGTTGGATATTTTTCATGCTTTTATCGAGAGATAACATATGATGGTAAAAAAGCAAAGTTAACCTTTACTGAAAAAGAAAAAGTATTTAATCCTGACGATGTATATGGAGATGCTCCAAATCCTACTATATTATAAATTATTAAAACTAAGATTTTGGCTGAAGAATCTCCCTAGCAAACCTATGATATAAAAATTTATAGCTAGATATAAAGGACCTAATTCCATTGATGCATAGAAATAATATATTGAAGGAATTGGGCTATAATTAGAGAAATAGTAATATGTAAAATGAATAAATATTATTACTGGAGTAATGATTAATGCTCCGTGTATTATGTTGATAATAGTACTTTTTAAATAACCCATAATTTTATGCATAATAAATCTAATAAATTCAGTATAACAAAAAAATCTGTATGGTCACTAATTTTACAAGCTAAATACTTTAAAGCTAATTTTCTTGATGATAAGTCCCAGGTATCTATAGAGAAATCCCTGAATGGGATTAAATATAGATTTGAGTATGATATTCAGGAAAAAAAGGTAATTAATAATAATTTTAAAATAGATGATTATGCTAACAATCTTTTTAAGCTCTACCTTCCTATAATATTCAATAATAAAAAGACTTATTTGCTAGGACATCTGGCGCAAACTCTTGATGGCTTTATAGCAACCCAATCAGGTGAATCAAAATATATAAGTTCTAAGGAAAACCTTTTTCATATACATGCATTAAGAGCTATTTCAGATGTAATTATCGTAGGATACAATACTGTTAGACTAGATAATCCTTTTCTGACAACAAGATTAGTTAAAGGTAAGAGTCCTATGAGAATTATTTTAGATAAAAATAATAAACTAGGTAAAAAATATAATGTATTTACCAATCAAGATGAAAATGCTTATAAAATAATAAATGATAATTTAAGATCAAGTGATCATAATATATTTCAATTACCAATGACAGATAATCAGTTTGATGAGAAAGATATAGTATCATTAGTGACTAAATTGAATAAAAAGGTAATATTTATAGAGGGTGGAGGAAAAACCATTTCAAGTTTTTATGAAAAAAATCTGCTTAATAAGTTACATTTATGTATTAGCCCTATAATACTAGGTAAAGGGATTAGTAGCTTTATAATTCCTAAGAAGGATTCTTTGAATGAACTGATTGAGCATAAGGTATCTTATCATAAAATGGGTTGTGATATTTTGTGTGATATTGATCTATGTTAATTTAATCTTCAGAAAGAAATATAGTCCTGGCAGAGAACATAATAAATTCAAAATCCCATATATTATTGACACACTTATACTTGCAGATGCAGATAGGCCAAGAAGCAATGAAAGTAAAAGGGCTGTTAATTCCCGTATACCCCAACCACCAATACTAATAGGCAAAGTCATGGAAAAAAGAATTATAGGAGAAAAAACCATGAATGCAAAATAATCTATATTCAACCCTAACGATATTGCAGATATAACATATATCAATATATAGGAGCATACAACAAAAAAAGAAAGAGTTAAATGTCTCCAAAAAACCATGCCTGAAAAAACTGCAGTAAGATTATGAGCTATATTTTTTCCATCAAATATTTGTTTAATTTTTTTATTAAGAAAATATTTAAATAAAAAAAATATTAAGATGGAGGGAAATAATAAGTAAAAGAAAGCCACATATTTTTGGTTAATAAAAAAATAAAGTGTTAAGGAGACTATAAAAAAAGCAAGTAACATTATTTGTCCAGATAATCTTTCAAATACAACAGATTGTACTGACTTTCCCATTTTTAATATTTCACTTTTATTCTCAGTTGTATGGTATATGCGAAACATATCACCCATAATGCCACTTGGAAGAATATTATTCATAAATGTAGAGATATAGTAAAACCTTATAGAGTTACTAAAACTGATATCATGATTAGTAATCTTGGAAATATACATCCACCTATATGCAGATAATAAATGCTGGACAATGCTTATTAATATAATCAAGATAATGTACCATATATCAATGATAGATAAGATATTAAATATATTTATACCGTAATTGGTTACAATATAATAAATTATTATCATAGAAAGAAGATATTTAAGGGCGTCCTTAATATTCATTATGTTTCAATCAGAATGTCTTTATGTCCTACAGTGACTTTAGATTTACCAGCCATAATTTCTTTTAACTTCACCTTTTTCCATTCAAGAAGCATATCTTTATCAGTAGTATTATCGTTTTTCAAAGGCCTGTAAATTGTATCTAAATACATTCTTTGAAATTTTTTATTTTCATCATTGTAAGAGTTTAATCTCCATGATGAATCTTTTATGGCTACTGTATATTTATTTTTAATGCAATATTCTTTTATAAGTTTAATACTTTTGGAGCCTATGGCATAACCAGAGCCTTTATCTGCTTCCTGATTTCTATTAAACATTGAAATGATATATTTATCATACCTATGCTTAATGTGCCATTTAATATCACCATCGAAACATATAGATAGATATATAATCTTATTTTTACCAATATTATTTAAAAATTTTTTAATAAAAGATATTGGCAGAATATCAGATATAGCAGATAAGCTAATGAGATCATATTTATCAAGGATATCCAATGATTCTAAGATATTTGCATTAATTAATCGAATACTTTCAGCCTTAATGACATCCTTTTTTTTTAATTCATACCTTGTAGGATTTATTTTTAGAAGACTATACTTTGATCCACCTAAGTACTTATAAGTGGTAGCATAAAAGTTTCTTAAAAGCTTAGGGTCATAGTCTAGTAGGACCATTTTATCAAAAATAAGTTTCTTCTTATGGCAATATCTTAAAAAGGATCCATTACCAGATCCTAAGTCTATAATATTTTTAAAAAACGACTTATCTTTTTTATATTGATTCTGCAATAAGTCACTACGAGATTTTATATCATAATTTTCTCGCATCTTGATCCATGATAATGAGAATCTATCTTTTTCCATATAACACCGTTTTAAAATTTCTAGCTGCCCTCTTCCAGCCATATTTATCTATGCTAGATATCATAGGCTGAGGGTAAGTATTATTAAAATTATACTCTATGCTTTCTGCTAATGAATGAATATTACCCTCTTCAATAAAATCAGCATCTCTATTTCTTAATATCTCCCTCAATACTGGCAAGTCTGTTGTAATTACTTTAATACCAAAAATAGACGATTCAAGTAATGCCATACCAAAACCTTCATAATGAGTTGAAAGTATAAATAGTTTTGATTTATGTAAATAATCCAACATTATGTCTGTTTCAACTGATCCTAAAAATGTAATTTTTTTTTCCAGATTTTTTTTCTTAATTAAAGCAGTTAGACTCTGAAAGTAATCGTTATCAATATTATAACTACCTATAATATTTAAATGCCAGTCAAATTCTAGGATACTTAATGAATTGATTAACCACTCATAACCTTTTCTTGGAATTATATTACCAATCGAGAGAATATTTTTTGATTTAGTTATGTCTTTAGAGTTAAAAAAACATTCCCTTATACCAGGATAAACTACGCTTACATTAGAGTAGTTATTTAAATATTTACTAATTTTAGATTTCATATATTTACTTACAGTCGTAATTTTATTAGCTTGACTAAAAGCTAATCTTTCATTGAAGAATAATCTAAGATTAGATGATCTGCTATAAGGATCTTCAAGAGAGCATGGATGATGTACCAAGAGGTTGATATTTTTATATTTTTTTAGTATATCTTTGATTCTATTAGCTAAATATCCATCTACTACTATAATAGAATTTTTTGGTATTGATTTAATCTTACTATAAAGTTTAATGTTAGATATATCACAATTAACAGCAATACTATGATGATAGATAAATATCTTTTTTAAATATTTGCATAACTGAACATCATATAATGTACCACCAGTAATAGTACTACCAAACTCAGGATAAATGAAATATATCTTTCTCATTCATTAATTTTTTGTTCATAAGATGCTGAAGCAATGTGAGACTCATTTAAAATCATCTTGATAGAATATAATTTAGTTATATCAAATTTCTCTTCATTCAATGAGTCTATAAAATCTGTAGTTAATTGTTTAGCCATAAACTCTGTCGTTGTTATAATTCCAGAAAATAATTCAAAATCATCAAGATTTTTATAATTATAGACCTTGATACATTTACTTAACAAGTCTGATGCAAGCCCGATATCTATAACAACATTCTTGTCTGTCATTTGATGGCTTCTTATAATTAAATCAATAACATAAGTTGCGCCATGAAGATTTTTTGCGGGTCCAAAAAAATCATCTTTCAGGCTATGAGCAATAAATAAATTATCTCTTACAGTTACTTCATACATAGTTATTTACTTCCATAATTTACAACTTTACAAAAAAAGCCCTTATCCTTTACTGTCTTAGAAAAAAACGTAGGAAGCTTGCTAAAATCTATCATCTTTTGTTCTATTAGATGATCTAATCTATCATCATTTAACATGCTAATTGCTAATTCTCTTCTCTTTATATTATCCCAGTATTTATTTCTATTATGAGAAACTTTGGAAACTTGAGAAAAAATAAATTTTATCCTCTTTGAAAGAAATTCTTCACCAAACTTGACTTTAGATGTGTTATCTCCATACCAGCTTAATATGCATATGGTTGCCTCATCCATTACATGCTTGCTCAAACTATTTATAATATCAGCATTGCCCGAACATTCGTAAATAATATTTGCTTTATAATTGCTTGGAATTGTAGTTTTAAAATTAATATCAAACATTTTAGAAAATTTACTTTTTTTTGCATCACTATCAACTAGTAATATTTCGCAACCAGGAATAGTTTTTAGTAAATAGGCCATTAAAAAACCGACAACCCCTGAACCTACTACTAATATTTTATCACCACATGATGGAAGTGTATCCCACATGCCATTAATTACAGTCTCCATGTTCGCTGTTAATAAACATCTTTTTAATGGAATTGATTCTGGGATCAAAGTCACCTCAGACTCATCCAGCACATAGTCTTTTTGATGAGGGAATAATGTATAAACATATTTACCTTTAAAATCAGGTGATCCATCCATGACCATACCAATATTCATATACCCATATTTAACATCTGAGCCAAAGCTTCCTTCTTGGTATGGACATCTCATTAATTCCTTCTGACTTTTAGGGACGGATCCAGCATAAACAATTTTCTCCGTGCCATAACTTATGCCACTATATACCGTCTTAATCAGTAGCTCTTTTCCATTAGGCAGATCAATATTATGATTTTTGATATAGCTATCATTTTTCTTCTTTATCCAGAATGATTGTGTGTTTATTTTTTTCATATTACACTTAAATATCAATTATGATTAATACTTATACGCTAAAAGTTATCTTGAAAGCATATTTATCTCTACTAATACTACTTAGTTTTATTTTGGGTAAAGATCTAACACTATTAATAGTACTACAAAATACTTTAATGTTTTCACTTATTTCAGCTCTTATATTTTATATATTTAATTCTTTTAAAGAAAATAAATTTACATATGCATCTGGAGTGACTTATTTAAGGGTAATTATATCAATAATTCTTCTATCTATAGCAATAAATTCTCCATTCAATCAAGGTATTTTTAATAAGTTTTATCTTGAGGACTATTTTATTTTATTAGCTTTTATATCCCTATGTTTTGATGGTATAGATGGTTACATTGCAAGAAAACTTAATGAGCAAAGTAATTTTGGTGAGTTATTTGATCAAGATGCTGATACATTCTTGATACTTGTACTATGTATTTCTCTATATCTAAATAAAGATATTAATCTTTTAGTTTTCTTTATCCCTCTTTATAGGTATATATTTATATTGCTATCAATAAAATATGCATGGGTTAAATATAAACTTCCCGAGAGTTATTATAGAAAACTTAGCTGCGTAGTATCAACTTGCTTATTAATAGTCTGCCACAGTCATTATATCAAAGACATATCATTAGATTATTTAGTATTGTCATCACTATTTGTCATTACTTTTTCATTTGCAAAGGATATACTTTGGTTATATAACAGAGATAAATATGAAAAAATATAATATATTAATTTTAATTATAAGTATGGTCTTCATGCAAGTTGTGAATGCTGAAAATAATAATTATGTAATAGATGAATCTCATTTTAGCTTAGGGTTCATGGTGGAACATGCTGGCTATGCAAAAACACTCGGTATGTTTAAAAAAGTAAGCGGCTCATTTAACTATGATAAAGGTAAAAATTTACTTTCAAATGTAGAGATTATTATTGATACCTCAAGCGTATTTACAAATCATGAGAAAAGAGATGCACATTTAAGAAGTCCTGATTTCCTTGATGTAGTTAAATTTCCTACAATGAGATTTATCGCAGATAATAATAATTTAAATATGAACCCTAATAAGGTTACTGGAGAATTAACATTGCTAGGTATATCAAAAAAAATTACTCTGCATGCTGTTATTAATAAAATTGAAAAATATCCATTTGGATTCATAAAACCAATCGTTATGGGCGTGTCTGCAACAGCTAGCTTTAATCGTACAGATTTTGGTATGGATTATGCGGTAGGTGAAAATGGGGTTGGTAATCAAATAGATTTAATAATAGAATTTGAAGCAATCAAGCAATAGATGAAGCATAAAGATACTCAGCTAGATCCGAATAAACTACGATCATATTTAGATTTAGTCGGATATAAAGAATCTGCTATCTTAAGAGAATTACGAGATGAGACGGCTAAACTTGGAGATATTTCTATAATGCAAATTGGTGCAGCGCAAGGTGCACTAATTCAAATGATATGCTCAATAGGGCAATTCACCAAATGTATTGAAATAGGTGTGTTTACGGGTTATAGCTCAATATGCATAGCCGAGGGTATGTCTAAAAATGGGAAATTATTTGCCCTAGATAAATCTAGAGAGTTTACAAGTATTGCAGAAAAATATTGGAATAAATCTAAACTAAATAATAAAATTGATCTAGTTTTGGGAGATGCGATAGATACATTAGATGGCTTTATTTCCAATAATCTTGAAAATACTTTTGATTTAGTATTCATAGATGCTGACAAAAATAACTATTTAGATTATTATGAAAAATCTTTGAAACTAATTAGGTCAGGTGGGATTATAATTATTGACAATACAATTTGGAAAGGCAAGGTACTCAATACAAATGATAATTCATCAAGCACTAAATCTATTAAGTCACTTAATGATTTTATATCGAAAGATATCAGAGTAGATCACTGTCTTATATCAATTTATGATGGAATGACATTATGCATGAAAAAATAGATAGAATAATTAGTTTTTATAAGTTCACTCAGATTAAGAATACTGAAAGAATTAGATTTGATATATTTAATTATCTTGATAATTTAAATATATTAGGAACGATACTCATAGCCAATGAAGGAATTAATGTAAATATATGTGGTTCAAAAAATAATATTGAGTTAGCCAAAAAATATGTATTTAAACTACTAGATATAAAAGATATACATATTAATGAGTCAAAAGTTAATGCCAAAGCATTTACTAAATTAAAAGTTAAAGTAAAAGATGAAATCATTAAAGTAGGCTTTTGTGCATCAGAGCAAGACATTTCCAAGAATAGATCGCTTGAGCCGAAAGAATGGGATGAATTATTGGAAAATAAACCTCTTATAATTGATATGAGAAATAGATTTGAATATCTAATGGGCACATTTAAAGATTCAGAGAGTCTTAACCTCGTCAACTTTAGTGATCTAGAACAGTCACTAGAAGATGCAAAGGATCTTGATAAAGAAAAAAATGTTGCTATTTTTTGCACTGGAGGAATTAGATGCGAAAAAGCAAGCATAGCTCTAAATAAACTTGGTTTTAAAAATATTTTTCAACTCAAAGGAGGAATCATTAATTATTTAGATAAAAATAAGAATAAGGGGAAATGGGAAGGCGATTGTTTCGTTTTTGATGATAGGATAACCTTTTAATTGACCTCGTAATACGTACTAGACAGAAGGTTTAAAACTTCTGATCTATATAACTCATCCATATTATCATTAACAAAGTCATCCTTGCTGCCTTTGATTACTAATGTAACATTTCCTGGGAGATTCATACCCTTAATCATTTTATTTTCAGATGATATAATTATTTTCCTACTAAGATCAGATGATATAATTTTTTTCACTGCAAAAGGTGGTCCGCTCATCTTGTCTCTAAGAATAAAAAATGTATGAGGCATTGATTTTAAATACACAAACATTTTATCAGATAACATTATTTCAAAAGAGAATTTATTTGACGATGCATTTAACTGTTTTAATGCCTGGATGTAAGGATCCTTGTCTTTAATTAATTTGTTATCAATAACATTATTTAAAATTTCTTTTGTTAGACTGGCATCATTAATTTCTATTGAATAATTTAATTTCATATTATAAATAGTGATATCTGATGAATTTAATAAGATGAGCTTATCAAAAGTTTTTATTATTTTAATTCTATTTGACTTAGGGTCAATTCTTCTTAAGACACTTATATATTCTTCTAAAATTAAATTATCATTAGGTTTAATTAGTATCGCCTTCTCATAGGCATCAGCAGATAATAAAAGTTTATCTATAATAATATAAGACTTAGCTAGCATAACCCAGCCTTGATAATAATCTGGATCTTTTGATAACTTTGTTTTAAGAACAGGTATATTTTTTTTAATGGTCAGAATATTATTTCTAATTTTTAAATGCTTGGTTAGTATTTCATCATACTCTTGTTTATTTAATACCCCTGAGTCTTTAAAAAAAAGTATAGTTGATATAATAAACAACCCTATGAAAATTAGATTCATGCCTATAGTTTTTTTTGACAGCGTGATTTTTTCACCAATATTTTTATATAAGAGTAAAAAATATAAAAATGATATGAATAATAAAATTAAATAAATCATTTCTTAAAACTTCTCCGGAAAAAATAATAACTAATAATCGCTAAGAATAAAAATGGGCCAATCCATAATATTAAATTTCTAGGAGAGAATGAAGGCTCATATAATATGAAATCACTATATCTCTCTGACATATACTTTTTAATATAATCTTCGTCCTTTCCTTCATCCACCATCTCTCTTACCTTATTTCTTAGATCAATTGCAAGCGGGGCTTCAGACTCAGCAATATTTTGATTCTGACAGACCATACATCTTATTTCGGTTATCATTTGATTATAAAGTGCATCATTTAACTTTGTATCAGCTGTTGCTATTGATTGCATGAATAATAGGCATATTCCAGAATATATAAAATACTTAATCATCTTCATTTATTTTCTCAATCATTGGAATTATTTCTTGTTGATAAATATCATTAGTGATAGCACCAATGTACTTTGCTCTAATTACTCTATTTTTATCTACTAAAAATGTTTCTGGTACTCCATATACTCCTAAGTCTAAACCAAGCTCACCAGTATAATCATAAATATTGTAAATATATGGATTACCATAAATTGATAACCAGCCAAGAGCATCCTCTCTCTTATCTTTATAATTTACACCAACTATCTTTAATTTCTTATCTTCATTAATAATTGTCAATGTATTATGTTCTCGAATACATTCCAAACACCAACTAGCCCATATATTTAATAAGAATGTCTCTCTAGGAAGCATGCGTATATCAGATTTATAGCCAGTGTTAAGTTCCACTAATTCATAATTTGGTAATTTTTTACCTATTAAGGGTGACTGAATAAGTTTAGTTTCTATAAATAGTCCAAAAAAAAGGATAGATATAAAAAAAATAAAAATAATCAAGGGTATTTTAATCTTCACTCTTTTCACCTTAAAGGAGCTATCTTCATTCTTTTTCTTTTAGAAAGAACACTTAAAACTCCACCCAAAACCATCATCAAAGCACCCAACCATATCAATCTAATAAAAGGCTTGTGATATATTCTGATAGACCATACATCATCATTTATCAAGCTCCCCAGGGTAATATATAAGTCTCTGCTTAAACCTGGATCTATACCAGCTTCTGTCATTGGCATGTCGTTAGAAGCATATATTCTTTTTTCAGGATAAAGCTCCGTGATCAATGTATTGTTTTCATATACTAAAAATTGAGCTTTTATACCTGTATAATTAGGTCCTTCATATTGACTTAAATTTGTAAATTTAAATGCATAGTTTTTAATTTTTATTGTTTCACCAATCTTTGCAACAATTTCTTTTTCAATCTTATTATTTTCGACAATTGTTGCACCTAAAATAAAAACTGCTAATCCAAGATGGGCAAGCGTCATGCCTATATTTATAAAAAATACATTTCTTGTATTAGAAACATAATATCTTTTAATCAAATCATATATAATATTGAATGATATCCAAATAAATATAAATACTCCTAATAATGTACTAAAGTTAAAATTATCAAAAAATATCATACTAAAAAAAGATAAGAATAATATAACTAATAAGCTCATAAATAAGTGGTTGATTAAATATTTTTTATCTTTATTTTTAGAAAGAAAAAGTATAGGTATATAACCTGCAAGAAGAGCTAGCGGTGTCATGATTGGAAGAAAAACTGCATTATAATATGGAACTCCAACAGATATCTTTTCTAGACCAAGCAAATCTAGAAATAATGGGTACATGGTTCCCAATAATATTGTAAATGTTGCCGTTACAAGTAAGATATTATTTATTAAAAAGAAACTCTCTCTCGAAAAAAAATCAAATGAAATATTATCTTTAATCTTGGGTGAGTTTCTAAAATAAATTAAAAGTGAACCACCAACAACTATGGTCAAGAATAATAATATGAAGGCACCTCTTGCTGGATCATTTGCAAATGAATGTACAGAAATAAGAATTCCAGATCTTACCAAAAACGTCCCCAACAAACTTAATGAAAATGCCATTATTGAAAGCAGTATTGTCCAATTTTTGAACATTGATTTTTGTTCACATGTTATTAATGAATGGATTAATGCGGTAGTTATAAGCCATGGCATAAATGATGCGTTTTCAACAGGATCCCAGAACCACCAACCGCCCCAACCCAATTCATAGTATGCCCACCAACTACCTAGTGCTATACCTAGCGTTAAGAAGCTCCATGACATTAATGCCCAAGGTCTTATCCATCTTGCCCATTCTTTTTTAAAATCATTTTGCAATAGACAAGTAACAGCAAAACTGAAGACAACAGATAAACCTACATATCCCATATAAAGCATTGGAGGATGGACAATTAAACCAAAGTCTTGTAATAAAGGATTTAAATCTTTGCCGTCAATTGGTATAGAAATGTTTTTTTCAAAAGGGTTTGAGGTAAATACTAAAAAAAGTAAAAATCCTAAATTAAGAAAACCCATCACAGATAAAAATTTAATCCTAAACTGTATATCTAGGGATTTACTATATATGCTTGCCATAAATGTCCAGAAACTTAATATCAAACACCATAGAAGCATTGAGCCTTCATGTCCTGCCCAAGTGGCTGATATTTTATAAAAAAAAGGTAGAGCGGAATTTGAATTAGAAGAAATGTATTTCAATGAAAAATCATCATCTACAAAAGATATAATTAAACAAATAAAAGCTATTAGGACTAATGGGAATTGGAGTTTTGATGTTGATAGAATAAGTGCATCATAACCAGAAGTTATTTTTGATAACACAGGTTTAGATAAAACTAATAAACTTGCATTTAAAAGAGCCAACAATATTAGAAAAGATCCTATATAAGAAATCATGTCATTAATAAATACTCATAGATTTAGTAGTATCTTCTATAGTTTTTTTCTTCATTTTTAAACTATCTGCAACTTCTGGAGGCATATATGTTTCATCATGCTTTGCTAACACCTCTTCTGCATAAAAAACACCATCTGCACCAAGTCTTCCTCTGATTACTACACCCTGGCCTTCTCTAAATAGATCTGGAAGTATTCCATTATAGCTAATATCAACTTTTTTTTCATAATCAGTTATAGCAAATTTTACATTTGTTGAGGTTTTACTTTTTACTAAAGTGCCATCTAATACAACACCGCCGACTCTAAATATATAATCTTGTGGAAATTCACCAGCAGTAATCTGGGACGGGCTTCTATAAAACAATAAATTTTCATTGAAAGTTTTAATGAATAAGAAAAAAATAATACTTAAAGCTACTAGGATAAAAGATACATAATAAATTCTAAGAGTTCTCTTTTTCATATAATCAATTTATCTTCTTCAGATTAGTCTTAATATTATTAAATTGTCTATATAGCAAGAATAAATTAATGATCATAAAAGTAATCACTATTGCATATGATGAAAAGATATAAATAAAATAATTGTTCATAGTATGATATTAACCTATAAATCATCAAACAAAAACTACACTAATTATGTATGAATGGTCAAGGGTGAACTTAACATCTCCCCTCATTCCTAGTGATATTATCGCTTTCTAGTGTTAAAGTGTCTCAATACCCATGCATATACCCATAACAACCTAAAATTACTGAGAAATTCTTAACTTTAGATTCGAATATATTATAACGTGTGAGTGTTTACGTAGGTACTATTATTTTGGCTTAGAAGCCAATGTGACTGATTTTTTCGGTAAGCTTATTTCTCGCCATCTCCACCATTATCTTTAATATTACATAGACATTTATCATAATAAAGTATTAGAATTGATATCATAAGAATAATCTTACAATTAAGATTAAAGGCTTAATCGATGAATATATTTAAATACTTGCCATTAATAATTTTAGCCAGCTGCGCAAAAGCAACATTAGTACATTTACCTTCAGGTGAAACAGGTTTTGCATTTCAGTGTGAGAAAGCTAAAATGTCTTCATGTTACGCTCAAGCCAGTGAAGCATGTGGGGCAACAGGTTATAACATTTTAGAAGATCTAACCACTGTTAACACAGAGTCTACAGGCATACCTGTTGTATTCAGCTCATTTACAAATTCTACAACCAAAGAATACCGTAGCATGTTAATTAAATGTAAATAATAACCTGATCGTTATATTTTTTTAACATTATTTGACATCATATGTATATTCATTATTTAGATACTTAAGACCCATCTCTTCAACTTTCCCTCGTTGTTTGATTTTAATGTCTTTACAGGTAGCTTCTGGCTTTCCAGATCTTATACTAAGTTTATCTGAATAATGATTTACACACATATCAACAGACTTATTAACTAAACCCATTATCTTTTCTTTATCTTTTTCATATGCTTCTAGTGTACGTAATTGCATATTATAGTTATAAGATTCAAAACCAGTAGAAGGCTTACCTACTTGAAATTCTCTTACACAACTAGTTTCAACGTATTCTAGTTTGGGTATTTTATAATCATGATCTAGATGACGCATGAGACGCATACAGAGGCCATCTTTTTTACCTCCATTATACAGAGTAATAAATTTATGTTTATTAATATATCCAGTAACCCCTCCCGCATACTTCCACAATATAT
>JABHRC010000023.1 GCA_018670435.1 Gammaproteobacteria bacterium | reverse complement strand
ATGTACTGCGGTCTTATCATTATGACTTCAGTAAAGAGCATATAAGCCTACTCTTAGTGAAGCTAGCGGCAGTTAGGCTGCTAGGGCTAAAGGTTTATTTTCAGCGTTTATAGTTTATCAGCAGTTTAACGAGTTACCGAAGAGCTCGACATGCACTTCAGGAATTGCAACCCCACGTCGAAGCCAGGTCGTCCCCTAAAATTAGTTTTATATCCTATATCTTATGATACACATACGCAATTGATATTGACTAGAATTAATTTATTTTTTTATATAAGACTTGAAGTAATACCTAGAAATTATTGGGAGTATTCCTAGTGCTGTCAGTATGAATATTGTCATAAGGTCAATATTAATACCTGTAGTCAAGGATTCCTCAAGTTTACTACCAAGAATAATTATTATGATTGTTCCAGGTAACATTCCAATTTGTGAAATTATATAATAAAGCCAAGATTTTATTGTTGTGAGGCCTGCAAGAGAGTTAATAATAAAATAAGGAAAGATCATGCACATTCTTATTGCGAATAAATATGACCCACCATTTTTTGTAAACCCCTTGTTAATTAAAAGATAATAATGACTATATTTATTTTTTAGATAATCTCTAAGTAAATACCTGGAAAGCCAAAAAGATAGAAGAGCTCCTATAGATGAGGCAAATGACACAATAATCACTGCATCAATTACATCAAAGATCATCCCGCCTAAGAGACCCATTAGGCCAGCCACAGGCAATGAAAATGCTGTGAAAATTATATAAGCCACAAAATAGTAAACTTTAGATAAAAGTGGCCTTTCAATAACTAGATGTTCAACATTCTTTAAATTATTATTAAAGACATGGGCAATGTTAGCTTCTATGCTTATTACAAAAATAGTAGATGTAACAATTATTAAAAGCAATATAAGTTTAAATTTATTCATAATTACCATTACTACTACACATATACTTGCAAGGCTATTATTATCAGTATCTTTTATTATAACTAAGCAATACCAATACTCCTAAAACTGTATTAAAATATAAACTCTATTATGCTTCAATATGAAAATATACTTTTAGATACAACAAAACGAAAGAATCACGCTAAAGACTCGTTTCACTATTTCTTTATTTATAAAATCCAATATGAGAAAGAGATAACCTTGGAAGGATTACAAACATTAAATCATTTATTGAATACAACTAAAGTATTGAAAAATAGCGATATAACTAATACTAGTATATTGATAGCAGCCAGATCTGGCAACTTATCTCCATGGGCTGAAAAAGCTAAAGAGGTAATTATTAATTGTGGATTTAATACTAGTTTCAGTATTGAACAGATTAAGTTGTATAAGTTTAATGGAAAACTATCATTTAATGAGGTAGGAGAAAATTTAGATTTAATATATGACAAAATGACTCAATATTGCCTTGTTACTAAGCCTGATATCCATGAATATTTTAAAAAAGAAATATCATCTAAAAAAGGCAAAAGATTAGAAACCATTCCATTATCAAAAATAACTAAATATAACAAAAAAATGGGTTTAGCTCTTAGCGAACTAGAGATTGATTATTTAAAGGAAATGTATACTAAGCTTAAAAGGTCGCCTAGAGATATAGAGTTGATGATGTTCGCTCAAATTAATTCTGAGCACTGTAGACATAAGATATTTAATTCAAAAATAAATACTAATAAATCTAAGAAAGAAACCTCTTTATTTAAGTTAATTAAAAAAACTTTTAAGAAAAAAAATACAGATGTGGTCTCTGCATATACTGATAACTGTTCGATTATAAAATCTAATAAAATGAATTCTTTATATACGGATATTGTGACAAAAAAGTATAAATACAAGAAAGAAGATGGTTTATATATTGTTAAGGCTGAAACTCATAATCATCCAACAGCAATTGCTCCTCATGCTGGTGCAGCTACTGGATCTGGTGGAGAATTGAGAGATGAAGGTGCAACAGGTAGAGGGTCAATACCCAAGGTAGGTTTTACTGGTTATACATTATCAAATTTATGCATACCAAAAAATAATAACCAGTGGGAAAAAAAATCTATAGGTACACCTGGGAGAATTAAAACACCTTTGGAAATTATAATTGAAGCACCAATTGGTGCAGCATCTTATAATAATGAATTTGGGAGACCTAATATATTTGGTTATTTTAGAACATGTGAGTTCAATCTAATACCTATAAAATCTAATATAAAAAGTATTGGCTACCATAAACCAATAATGATTGCTGGTGGTGTTGGGGTTATACGTAATTCTCATATATATAAGAACAAGTTAAGACAGGATGATTTAATTATAATTTTAGGCGGACCTTCCTACCTCATTGGTCTTGGAGGAGGAGCTGCATCATCATTATCATCAGGATCAAGTAGCGAGAGTTTAGATTTCTCTTCTGTGCAAAGGGATAATCCAGAGGTTGAAAGAAGATGTCAGGAAGTTATTAGTCAATGTGTATTTTTAGACAAGCAAACGCCTATAAAAAGCATACATGATATTGGAGCTGGTGGACTCTGTAATGCTGTCCCAGAAATTGTAAATGATTCAGGCAGAGGTGCGAAGATATTTATGTCTAAAATCCCTGTGGGCGAATCATCGATGAAACCTTTGGAGATATGGTGCAACGAATCACAAGAAAGATACGTAATAGTAATTGACAGTAAGGACTTGTCGCTGTTTGACTCTATATGTGATAGAGAAAATTGTCCTTATTCTGTAATTGGCAATGTAACTGCGGCCAAGGATCTTGTTGTATATGATACAGATGATAAAACAAAAGCAATAGATTTGCCCATGAGTTATCTTTTAGGAAAACCACCAATTAAACCTATCAATATTAATGGTTATAATAAAATAAATCTCAAGAAGAAAAATTCCTATGCAAGTTTTGATAAATGTGTTCATGACATTATGTCACTACCTTCAGTATCAGATAAAGGCTTTCTTATTACGATTGGCGATAGATCAGTGACTGGTCTAGTCGCACGTGATCAAATGATTGGAGCGAATCAGACCCCAGTTTCTAATGTAGGAATCACAATGTCTGATTTAGGATCATCAAGCGGTCAAGTTATTACAATGGGAGAAAGACCTGCTATTGCCATTACAAATCCAGAAGCATCAGTTGAAATTGCATTTGGTGAAGTTATAACTAATATTGCTTGTTCATATGTGAAAGATTTATCTAAAATAAAATTATCAGCAAACTGGATGGCGTCATCTAAAAATAGTAATGAAATTGAAAGTCTTTACTTAGCTGTTAAAAAAATATCATCCTTATGTGTTCAAAACAATATCACTATTCCGGTTGGAAAAGACTCTCTATCTATGAATACATCTTGGAAAACTAATAAGTTATCACATAATGTGGAAAGCCCTGTAAGTCTTATCTTGTCAGCATTTTGTTCAATAGATAATGTAAATGAAATTGTTACCCCAGAGCTAAAAGGTGATGGAGAACTATTCTTAATTGATTTATCTGAAGGTAAAGAGCGCATGGGTGGTTCATCCTTCCATCAAATACACAATATAATTGATCCTGATGTACCAAAAATAGATAACACTGAAAATATTTCTTTATTCTTTAACTTTATCCAAACTCTTGTGAAATCAAAAACTATTTCTGCGTATCATGATAAATCTGATGGAGGATTATTTACTACATTATCTGAAATGGCTTTTGCAGGCAACATCTCTATAGATATCTTTAAGAGCTTAGAAAAGTATTATGATGAAATTCATATGAAGAAGTTTTTCTTCAATGAAGAACTAGGAGCTGTAGTAGAGGTGCCTAAAAAATATATGAATATCTTTAATAAATTAGTTGAAAAAAATAAAGTTGAATCATTTGTCATACCTTTAGGAAAATCTATAAAATCATCAATTCCTAATTTTTCCATAAAATCATATAAAGATATTATTTATCCTCTAACAACATTAAGAAAGTACTGGAGTAAATTATCTTATAATATTCAGGAACTACGTGACAACCCTTCAACAGCTAAAGAGGAATATAATAATAAAATTATCTCTCATGAGAAATTTAAACCTTTGGTAGACAAGATAACTTTCCCGTTAAGTAGCATAAAGATTAAAAAAATAAAGTTAAATAGGAAACCAAAAGTTGCAATTCTAAGAGAACAGGGTGTAAACGGGCACAAAGAGATGGCACATGCATTTATGATGTCAGGGTTTGAAGCTCATGATGTGCATATCAATGATATTTTGAAAGGTAATATAAAGATGCAGTCTTATGAAGGGCTTATTGCTTGCGGTGGATTTTCATATGGTGATGTACTGGGTGCAGGAAAAGGCTGGGCAAGCAAAATACTTTTTAATGATAAAGTGAAAGACGATCTTCAAATATTCTTTAATGATAAAAATAAGTTTGGGCTTGGTATATGTAATGGCTGTCAGATGTTATCACAGCTTCGTTCAATTATACCTGGCACTAATAATTGGCCTTTATTTAATCAAAATAAGTCTAAACAATTCGAAGCAAGGTTATCTAGAGTTAAGATAAATAAATCTAAATCATTATTTATGACTGGAATGGAGGGCTCGATATTGCCAATTATAGTTTCACATGGCGAAGGAAGAGCTGTTTTCTCAGACAAAAGAAATAAAAGCAATGCTATAATAAGCTATGTTGATGCTAAAAATAAAAAAACTACAAAATATCCATTTAATCCAAATGGGTCCGTTAACGGATCAAATGGTTTTACAAATAATGATGGAAGGATAACTATTATGATGCCTCATCCAGAAAGGTTGTTCACTCTAAACCAGTACTCTTATCATCCAGATGATTGGAAAATTTCACCATGGTCAAAAATATTTATTAATGCGAGAAATTGGTTAAAGTGAAAAAAATAAACAAGTACAATCTAGATAAAGAGAATAAAGTTACTGATGAAAATTTTTTCAATAATCGTAGAAAAATCATGGCATCAGCTTTAGCATTTCCTTTTTTAATTAATTCAAACGCTCATTCATCATCACAAAAAAAACTATCTTTTAACAAAGATCTTGATTACAGCACTAACGAAAAAACAAATACTATCAAACAAATCACCTCATATAATAATTTTTATGAATTAGGCACTGGCAAGCGAGATCCTATGCTTAATGCTTCAAGACTTAAGTCTGATGACTGGAACTTAACAATAGATGGTTTAGTGGAAAACCCTTTAACGCTTGATAGCGAAGACTTGATAAAAAAATTTCAGTTAGAGGAGAGGATATATCGGTTAAGATGTGTTGAAGCATGGTCTATGGTTGTTCCATGGATTGGTTTTGAACTAAGAAGCTTGATTAATCTTGCTAAGCCCTTCCATAATGCTAAGTATGTTTCTTTCGAATCGATATTAGACTCAGAAAACCTTCCGGGACAAAAGAGAGATATTTTAAACTGGCCATACAGAGAAGGCTTAAGAATGGATGAGGCAATAAATCCTTTGACAATGATTGCTGTTGGGCTTTATGGAAAAGTTTTACCGAATCAAAATGGTTCACCAGTAAGACTAATTGTTCCATGGAAATATGGATTTAAGAGCATCAAGTCAATTGTTAAAATATCCTTCGTTGAAGAAATACCAGTATGTACTTGGAATGAACAGGCACCAAATGAATATGGCTTTTATTCTAATGTAAATCCCTATGTAGACCATCCGAGATGGAGTCAGAAGAGAGAAAGGAGAATTGGCGAGTTTGGTAAAAGAGACACTTTACTATTCAATGGCTATAGTAAGTTTGTCAGTAATCTTTACACCGGGATGGATTTGGAAAAGGAATTTTAATTTAATTTATTATTTTGAATAAAATCATCACATATTCTCTATCTTTATTAGCATTTTTATATATATTTTATGAATCAATTTTTAACGAAGAAATAATAAACCCATATTCTTATCTGATAATCTCATCGGGATATATTTCAATTAGCATGATAATAATGGTGCTAGCAATTCCAGTTATGTTTGGCATAAAAAACTATATAGATAGAAGGATACTTGGCATAATGACTTTTGTTGCATCATTGCTTCATCTTTCCCTTTATCTGATTGATAATAATCTAAGTTTAGATTTTATATTGGAAGACTTAATTTCATTAAGGTATATACAAATAGGTTATTTAGCTTTGTTACTATTTATTCCACTCTTCGTTACATCTTCAGATGCATTGCAGAAGAAACTTGGTAGTAAATGGCTATCAATACATAGATTAATTTATTTAATACTTGTATTATCATTAATACATTATTACTTGATTATAAAAGCT
>JABHRC010000018.1 GCA_018670435.1 Gammaproteobacteria bacterium | reverse complement strand
AATTGTATATGGTGTTAATCATGAAATATTAAATGATTCACACAAGATTGTTTCCAATGCCTCATGTACAACTAATTGTTTGGCTCCGCTAATTAAAAATATTCATACTGAATTAACTGTTGAAAGCGGCATAATGACAACTATTCATTCTTATACAAATGATCAGGTTCTAACAGATGTTTATCATACTGATTTGAGGAGAGCAAGATCAGCCACTCAATCAATGATACCTGCAAAAACTGGAGCAGCATCTGCGGTAGGTTTAGTACTCCCAGAATTAAATGGCAAGCTTGATGGTTTTGCTATCCGAGTTCCAACAATTAATGTATCCCTAGTTGATTTATGTATTAATGTAAAACGAGAATCATCTCTTGATGAAATTAATTCTATAATAAAAAAAGCATCTGAAAATGAACTATCAGGAATACTTGGATATAACTCGGAACCTTTAGTATCAATAGACTTTAATCACTCATCTTACTCATCTGTATACGATGAAAGCTTATCTAGAGTTATGAATAATAAGTTTTTTAAAATATGTTCTTGGTATGATAATGAGTGGGGATTTTCAAATAGAATGCTAGATGTAGCTAAGATTTTAGCCAATAATTAATGATTAAAGAGTCTAGTCAATTTGAAATAAAAAATAAAAATGTATTATTACGTTTGGATTTAAATGTACCAGTTTTTAAGGGAAGAATACTTAGTGATTTTAGAATCTTAAAATCTGTCCCTACAATTAAAAAACTCCTGAAAAATAACAATAAAGTTATAATAATTTCTCATTTTGGTAGACCTAAAGAAGGTTGTCATGACGATTCTTTAAGTCTCGAAATAATTATAAATAATTTAGAAAATCTAGTTGGGGAAAAGATTACCTTTTCTAAGGATTGGATTAATGGTGTTAATTTTAATGGCAATAATATTGTGCTTTGTGAAAATGTAAGATTTCAACTTGGGGAAAAACAAAATTTGCCATCACTAGCTAAACAAATGTCTACATTGGGAGATGTTTTTGTTTTTGATGCTTTTGGTGTCTCACATCGAAAAGAAGCATCTACATATGGTATTTCAGATTATCTGGAAACATTCTCTGGTGATTTATTAAAAAATGAAATCATGAATGCTAATAAACTTCTAACATCTGATAAAAGGCCAATGACTACAATTATATCTGGAGCTAAGATCTCCACAAAGTTAACGCTCATTAAAAAACTAATCTCTAAGTCTGATAATATTATCCTTGGTGGAGGCATATTAAATACATTTTTAATGGCAATGGGTCATGAAATTGGTAATTCGCTTGTTGAGAAAAGCTTTATTGAAGAAGCGCAGGAAATATTAAATTCTAGTGATGCACCTAAATTAATAATACCAGTGGATGTCATGGTATCATCCAATGCAGCTTTTGATAACCCTCAAAACAGAGACATATCTGTGGTACAATCTAATGATAAAATATTAGATATAGGTGAAAAAACAATAGATCGGTATATTAAAGTAATTTCTGAATCATCAATAATTTTTTGGAATGGCCCTTTAGGTTATGTAGAAAAATCACCATTTGATAACGGTACCATTAAGATTTCTCAAGCTATAGCCTCTTCAAAGGCATACTCAGTTGTAGGCGGGGGAGATACAATTCCTATTATTGAGGGTTTAAGCCTTCAAGATGAATTTTCATGTCTCTCTACTGGCGGCGGTTCGCTATTAAAATTTATTGAGGGTGAAGATTTACCAATTTTAAAGAAACTAGGCATGCATAGATTATGAGAAAAAGAACAAAGATAATAGCAACGTTAGGGCCATCATCGTCATCCCCAAAAATAATTTCTAATTTAATTAAAGAAGGAACCGATGTATTTAGAATAAATTTATCCCATTCGAATGTAAGTGAGATCAAAAATGTTATTAAAATACTGAAAGATGCATCAATGGAGCTAAAAAGACCAGTAGCTACTTTAATAGATCTTCAAGGTCAAAAAATAAGGATCAAAGGCTTTGACAATAAAGAATATATATTATTGAAGGCGAAAAGTGAGTTTATTCTTGATGCAGCTCTTGCAGATAATAAAGGAACGGATTTATCAGTAGGACTAACCTACAAGGATTTGCCTAAACAATTAGATATTGGAGATGAATTATTATTGAGTGATGCATTAATCAAACTGGAGGTTACTAATATCCAGAAATCTAAGATTTATACCAAAGTTATTCGTGGTGGAAAACTTAAGCCTTACCAAGGTGTAAATAAAAAAGGTGGAGGTCTATCTTTAAAGGGAATTACTGAAAAAGATAAAAAAGATTTAACCAGTGCTGCAAAACTAGATATTGATTATATTGCGGTTTCATTCGTAAAAGATGCTAACGATATTAAAGCCGTTAAAAAAATTATTGGAAAAAAACAAATTGGTATTATTGCAAAAATTGAAAGAAGTGAAGCGCTAGATAATATAGATGAAATTGCTAAAATTAGTGATGGACTTTTAGTTGCTAGAGGTGATTTGGGTGTAGAGATAGGTATTGAACAGCTACCAGCTGTGCAGGATATGTTAATTAGGAAAGCTATTTCATTTGATAAAATTGTTATAGTTGCTACTCAGATGATGGAGTCGATGATAAACAATAGAGTTCCTACCAGAGCTGAAGTATTTGATGTTGCCAATGCTGTTACTTCTGGAGTTGACGCCGTCATGTTATCTGCTGAGACTGCTATAGGAAGCTACCCAGTAGATGTTATTGAAGAAGTTAGTAGAATATGTGAAGTAGCTGAAAAAACAAATAGAAAAAATCTAAAAATTACCAGAAAAGATAAGAGCTTTGTGAAAACTGACCAAACAATTGCGATGGCAGCAGTATATTGTGCAGATAAGTCAAACATCAAAGCAATTGCAACACTTACCGAGACAGGATCTACTCCACTTTGGATGTCTAGAATTGAGTCTACTATACCAATATATGCAATGACAAAGAATGATAGGACTAGTCGAAGAATTTGTCTTTTGAAAGGTGTTTACTCGATGAAATTGGATGATATTGAGTATGTACATGCCAAAGCAAATAAACAAGTTATCGATCTTATGCTAGAGAAAGGAGCAGTTAAAAAAGGTGATTATGTGATAATTACTAAAGGAGATCTAATGGGAACTAGTGGTGGAACAAATGCATTAAAGATTGTTGAGGTTGGCAATTTAATAGAGGTGTAATATTATATATACAGTTTCGAATAAACTGATTGAAAAAATGGAGTCAAAATGAATAAAGAGATACTTAAATCAATAGCAGAAGCAATGATGCAAACACCTAAAGGATTATTAGCAATGGATGAAAGTTCTCCAACTTGTGCCAAAAGGTTTGCAGCTTTAAGTATTCCTGAAACAGAAGAAAATAGAATTAGATATAGAGAGCTAATTATATCAACTCCAAATCTTTCAAACTATATTAGCGGTGCAATATTATTTGACGAAACTTTCCATCAAAAAATGAGCACAGGTGTACTGTTTAGAGATCATTTGAAAGAAATTGGTGTTCTTCCTGGAATTAAAGTTGACGCGGGAGCCAAAGATTTCTCTAATCACCCTAATGAAAAAATAACTGAAGGCCTAGATGGATTAAGAGAAAGATTAGTTAAATATGAATCATTAGGAGCAAAATTCTGTAAGTGGAGAGCAGTTATAACAATTGGTGAGAGTATTCCTAGTGACTCATGCATTAGCTCTAATTGCAATGCTCTTGCTAGATATGCATCTTTATGCCAAGAAAATAATTTAGTACCAATTGTAGAACCTGAAGTATTAATTAATGGTAAACACTCCATCGAAGAGTGCGATAAAATAACAAGATCTACTCTCAAATGTTTATTTGATGAACTAAAATTAATTAATATATATTTCCCAGGCGTTATCTTGAAACCGAGCATGGTAATTTCTGGAGATAAAAATTCAAACCGTGCAAACTTTGATAGAGTTGCAGAGATGACGGTTAAATGTTTAAAAGATATGTGTCCTAAGGATTTAGGTGGAGTGGCATTTTTATCTGGTGGTCAAACTAATGATGAAGCTACTAATCATTTAAAAATCATGAATTCTGGAATACATGATTTACCATGGAGAGTAACTTTCTCATATGCTAGGGCTATTCAGCAGTCTGCTCTTAATGCTTGGTCTGGAAAAGATGAGAATTATGAAAAAGCACAAACTATTCTAGCAGAAAGAGCAAAACTATGTTCTGAGGCTTCAGTTGGTAATAACTAAGCGGTAATCAATTTAATTAATTTATTAAATTCTCTCTGATTATGGTGCTGTTTGTTTAAAATCTGAATTAATGGAGTCTTGCATAGAGTCTTAATTTCTTTATAATTATCCATCCCAACTGGTTGACTGTTGGCTTTTCTATTCAAAACTATTGCAAGTAATTTAATCTTATACTTATTCAGCATATTTACACTTAATATCACATTATTAATTACACCTATTTCATCTTTAGCAACTAGTATCGTTGGAGCATTTATTTTTTTAATCAAGTCTATGTTATATCCATCGGATGCTAGAGGAGAGCATAATCCTCCTGCGCCTTCAATGAGCGTAATATCTCCACTTGGCAAGTCTTTCAATTTTTCACTATAATTTTGTATATATATTTTCCGCCTTGATCTTTTAATTGCTGTCGCAGGAGAAATTGGTTCTACAAATCTATATGGGTTAATTTGATTAAGGTCAATTCGTTTATTTATAGCTTTATAAAAAAGCGTTGAATCATGAGGTATTAGTTCTGAAGATTTCTTCTTACACCCAGTTTCCACTGGCTTATAAGGATTGACTCTAGTTCCTTTGGACTCAAGAAATTTAATAATATTGAGAGTGATAAAAGTTTTACCTACTTCCGTGTTAGTACCACTTATAAATATTTCTTTATATCTCATTTGTGATTAAATCATATGCAGTCTTATACTTAGAGATTATTTTCTCCTTAACATTACTAGGTATTATGATTTGTTCGTTATCCCAATTATTTTGAATTAAATAATCTCTAAAAAACTGTTTATCAAAAGCATCATAATTTAACTTTTTAAGTTTTTTATCATATAGCCAGAATCTTGAACAGTCCGGTGTAAATATTTCATCTATTAGTATTAATTTATTATTAGAGTCTAGGCCAAATTCAAATTTTGTATCAGCTATAATAACACCTTTTTCTTTTGCAAAATTATATGCAAACTCAAAAAGCTCAATACTAATCTTTTGTATACTATTAGTTAGCTCTTTCCCTATAAGATTTTGCATTTCTTTCATACCAATATTAATATCTTTGTCACCTAACTTTGCTTTTGTAGATGGTGTGAAAATTGGCGCATCAAACTTATCATATCTCTTATATTCTTTTGTTACAGGAATCCCATTAATTTTTTGTGTTGCCTCATATGTGTTCCATGCTGACCCAGCTAAATGACCTCTTACTATTGCTTCTATTGGCAATACTTTAGTTTTTGTTACGAGCATGCAGTTGTCTCTAACATTTGATGGTAAATCTAGATCTCCGTTAGCGATATGATTTGAAACAATATGTCTTGTTTTATTAAACCAAAACTTTGCCATCTTAGTTAAAAGCAAACCTTTGCCTTTTACTTCATCATTGAATACATAATCAAATGCAGAAATTCTATCTGACGTATATATTAATAACTTATTATCATCATAATTATAAATATTTCTAACCTTGCCCTTAAAGGCAAGGTTATATTTACTTAGTGAAGTATCTGGATTTTCCATATTATTTTACTAATGAAAAATATTCAGAAAACCTATTTTTATTTGTTGCAAACTTTGACTGCTCTTCTTCTGCTAATACTTTAACTTTTTCAAAATTTGAATCACTACTTCCTACTATTACTAAACCTACCATGCCTAATATATAATGTGGTGTACATTTATAACCATAGACACCTTGTTCCGTAAATTTTACAACGATTTCTTCATTCATTTTACCATTCCATCCTTTTGCGTTAGAAGGAATCATACTATCAATTGATGCAGTATTATGGCCAGGGTTTGCATTTAACCATCTTACAGTATCGCCTGGTTGAATATTAATAACTGGTGGCTCAAATACCATCATTTGACCATCATGTGAGCTTAACATTTTTACTTCATGCTGAGCTGAATATACATTCCCTGTTAAAAATAAACATATAGTAAAGGCTAATATATTAAATTTGTTCATTATTCTTACTCCATTAATTATCTTCATATAATATCATGAAAATTATAATATAATTAATATCTCTGTTAACATATAGACAACTAATAGATATATTAAAAATTTAATATGAAAAATTATAAAATCGCCCCTTCTATACTATCTGCTGATTTTTCGAGACTGGGCGAAGATGTTGAAAAAGTAATAGATGCTGGGGCAGACATGATCCATTTTGATGTAATGGATAACCATTATGTTCCTAATCTGACATTTGGTCCTATGATATGTAAATCACTTAGAGAATATGGTATTACTAGCTTAATAGATGTTCATCTAATGGTGAAACCTGTTGACAGGATAATACCCGATTTTGCTAAAGCTGGGGCAAATTATATTACTTTTCATCCAGAAGCAACTGATCATCTTGATCGAACTATAAACCTTATAAAAGACAATGGGTGTAAAGCAGGAATTGTTTTAAATCCTGCAACACCAGTTAGCTATTTGGAACATTGCATTGAAGATCTTGACATGATTCTCTTAATGTCTGTTAATCCTGGTTTTTCAGGTCAAAAATTTATTAATGGAACACTAAAAAAAATTTCATTGGTTAGGAATTTAATAAATAATTCAGAAAAAAACATAAGACTTGAGGTTGATGGTGGGATTAATTTAGAAAATATTGGTGAAGTTGCAAAAGCAGGTGCCGATACTTTTGTTGCTGGGTCTGCAATTTTTAACTCAGATAATTATAATCAGACTATTAGTTTAATGAGAGAAGTATTGAGTAAAATTAAATAAAAAGAATTATAACTGAATGACAGAACAAGACTTCATAAAGCATATTGAGCAAGGTTATAATTTAATACCACTAATATCCACATTAGATAATAATGGTCTCAACCCAATTGACGTTTATCAAAAAATATCAGACATGCCAAAGTCATATCTCTTTGAATCCCTAGAGGGCAAAAAAGATTGGAGCAGATATACTATTATAGGCTTACCGTCAGAGGAATATATTGAGCTAAAAGATAGCAAAATCAAATATTATGTTTCTAACAAGTTAGTTGACGATGTGAAAACAGATAATCCTATTCGCTGGATAGAAGAGTTCCAGAAAAAATTTAAAGTTTTGAATGTTCCTGATCTGCCACAATTTCAAGGAGGGTTAGTAGGATATTTTGGTTTTGATACAGTCCAATACTTCGAGGAAGCCATTAAGCCTAGTATTCAACAAGATAGTATGAATACTCCAGATATTTGTTTAATAGTCTCAAAAGAATTTCTAGTTTTTGATAAGATAAATAACCAGATTCATATTGTAATATATTCAAACAATGACTTAGA
This sequence comes from Gammaproteobacteria bacterium, assembly GCA_018670435.1. GTDB lineage: Bacteria > Pseudomonadota > Gammaproteobacteria. The sequence continues at coordinate 8,621 of JABHRC010000018.1, read as the reverse complement.
TAGTTTTGAGAAATCACAAGATAAAATTAAAAACTTAGAAAAATCTTTATTTGAAGATATTAGAATTGTAACTAATAACCAGTCTTCGTCAAAGAAAAGAACTGATCTGAATATAAGTTATCATTTTAAGAAAGAAGACTTTATTTCATCAGTAGATAAAATTAAAAAACTTATTAAAGATGGCGATGTTATGCAAGTTGTTCTCTCACAAAGGATGTCTATGGATTTCAAAAGTGACCCAATAAATTTTTATAGAGAGTTACGAGAATTAAATCCTTCGCCATACATGTATTATCTTAATATGGGAGATTATTATATTGTTGGTTCATCACCAGAAATACTAGTACGTTTAGAAGATGACCAAATTACAGTTAGGCCAATTGCAGGAACAAGACCAAGAGGCAAGACGGAGAGTCAGGATAGTATACTTGAAAAAGAATTAAAAAATGATCCTAAAGAGTTATCAGAGCATTTGATGCTGATTGATCTTGGTAGAAATGATGCTGGAAAGGTTTCAAAGATTGGCTCTATTAAATTAACTGATAAAATGATTATTGAAAAATATTCCCATGTAATGCATATGGTGTCTAATGTAACAGGTGATATTGCGGATAAACTTGGAATGATGGATGTACTTAAAGCTACTTTCCCTGCTGGGACTGTATCTGGTGCTCCAAAGATAAGAGCTATAGATATTATCTATGAATTAGAGCCGGTTAAGCGCGGGATCTATGCAGGAGCTATTGGTTATCTTGGCTGGAATGGTAATATGGACACAGCTATAGCTATTAGAACATGTGTGATAAAGGATGACATACTGAATATTCAGTGTGGAGCTGGAATAGTGAACGATTCTATTGCAGAATTGGAATGGGAAGAAACGATGAACAAAGGAAGAGCAATCGTTCAGGCATACAAGAACTTAAGGAATAAATAAGCATGATATTAATGATAGATAATTATGATTCTTTTACTTACAACATTGTACAGTATCTAGGAGAGCTTGGAGCCGAGCCAGTTGTTTATAGAAATGATCAAATTACAGTTGACGAGATAAAGAAATTAAATCCCAAAAAGATTATTATTTCACCTGGCCCCTGCACTCCTAATGAAGCTGGAATATCTGTAGAAGTAATCAAGGCTTTCTATAAATCTTTACCAATCCTCGGAATCTGTTTAGGCCATCAGAGTATTGGACAGGCTTTTGGGGGAAAAATTATTCCATCAAAAAAGATTATGCATGGTAAAACATCTCCGATACTCCATGATAATAGCAAGATTTATAATATGGTATCAAACCCATTTGATGCGACTAGGTATCATTCATTAGTCATTGAACAGTCATCTCTTCCTGAATGTCTGAGTATTACCGCATGGTCCGATGAAGAAAATGGTATAGAGATAATGGGGGTTTGTCATAATGAATACCCAATCTATGGTTTACAGTTTCATCCAGAATCAATACTGACAAGCTCAGGTCATCAATTACTTAAAAACTTTTTGGAAATATAAAGTGGCTTTAGATCTCATCAATAAATTAAAATCTAAAAATAATTTGTCTCAAAGTGAAGCAAAAAACTTTATTGATTCTGTATTACAGGGAGAAATAAAAAAAAATATTTTAACTGATTTTTTGAAGTTATTAAACGCTAAAGGATTCTGTGCAAAAGAGCTTACAGGGTTTGCGGAAGCTATGAGAGAAGTTTCTAATAAAGTTTATTATGATGGTGACATAGTAGATAATTGTGGTACAGGTGGAGATGGATTAAAAACATTTAATATTTCAACTACTGCATCTTTAATAGCTTCTAGTTCAGGTGTGTGCGTTGCAAAACATGGAAATAAGGCTATTACTAGTAATTCGGGTAGTGCTGATATTTTAGAATCTTCTGGAATTAATATTAAATTAACACCTCAGCAAGTATCAGTTTGTTTAGAGAAGTTGAATTTTGGATTTATGTTTGCCCCACTTCATCATTCTTCCATGAAATATGTGGCAGAATCAAGACGTGAAATTGCTCCGCAAAAAACAATTTTTAATTTATTAGGACCTTTAACAAATCCTGCAAGAGCAAAAAAACAATTGATAGGTGTTTACTCAGAATCCTTAATGGAAATAGTTGCAGAAACGTTAATAAATCTTGGGACTGAAAGAGCTATGGTTATTCATTCGTATGATGGGATGGATGAAATAAGTATATATGACAAAACTCATGTAATAGAGATTAATAATTCTGAGATAAAAAGATATGATATTGACCCTAGTGATTATTTTTCATGTAGTTCATCTATGTCATCTATTGTAGTCAATGATGCAAATCAAAGTTTAGCAATGATGATGAGTGTCTTAAAAAATGAAGATACAGCCGCAAGGATGATCTCATTGATAAATGCAGCAACACTAGTTTATATATCAGGAAAATCTGAGAGCATAAGTGATGGGATTGAGATATGTAAAAATGCACTTGAGACAAACAGCGCATATGATAAATTAAACCAATTAATTGAGTTAACCAATAGTTTCAAAGAATGCTAGATCAAATCATTAAAAACAAGTTGCTTGAAGTGGAAATTCTTAAAGGCGAACAAGAGCATACAATAAGTGATGTTGTTAAAATGAATTTACCTAAAAATAGCTTTGTAGAATCAGTCAGAGATAAAATTAAAAATGGTAAAAATGCTATAATTGCAGAACTAAAAAGATGTTCTCCAAGCAAAGGTTACTTGGATAAAAAATTAGATATTAAAGCAATGGCTTCATTATATGAAAAATCAGGAGCTGCGTGTATATCTGTATTAACAGATGAGAAATTTTTCAAAGGAACAAAAAATGATTTGATGTTAGCTAAAAATACTTGTAGCTTACCGATTTTAAGAAAAGATTTTATAATTGATGAATCCCAGGTTATTGAATCAAAAGTAATTGGGGCAGATTGCATACTATTGATTATTGCATGTCTATCAAGGAAAAAATTTAAATCTTTATTGGACATTAGCAAATCCCTAGATTTGGATGTGCTAGTTGAAGTGCATGATGAAGAAGAATTAGATATAGCATTAGATTTTAAATGCAATATGATAGGAATTAATAATAGGAACCTTAAAAACTTTAACGTTTCTATTGAAACCAGTAAAGTGCTCAGAAAAAAAATAATGGATAATAGTATTATTGTTATTAGTGAGAGTGGAATAAAAGACTTAAAAACAATCAAGAATCTAAATAATAGTAATATCCATGCGTTTTTAATTGGTGAAGGTTTAATCACTAATGACAACCCTGAGTTTTTACTTAAAAAGTTGGTTAATTAATATGAATGAGACACTCGGTATTAAGCACATAGCATTAAAAGTAAAGAATTTTGCTGATTGTTTAAACTTTTATACTAAATTATTAGGAATGGCCATTGATTGGCAGCCAGACAATGAGAATGCTTATTTAACGAATGGTAGGGATAACCTAGCTCTTCACTTGGATGAAAGTTTAGATTTAAAGAGCAAACATAATAGGCTTGATCATTTTGGCATTATGATGAAAGAGAAAGATGATGTAGATGAATGGTTTAAATTTATATCTTCGAATAACATAACAATATATAAAAAAATTCAAGACCATAGAGATGGTTCACGAAGTTTTTATTGTTATGATCCGGATCTTAATATTGTTCAATTTTTATGGCATCCAAAGCTTAATAAATAATGTTAAAAAAAATAAGCAATGTAAGTTCAACATTAATAGTAAATTCTTATGAAGGTTTTTATTTCCCTGATAATAAACCTAATATAGTTCTTGAAGAAAAAATATTAAAAAAGTACAGCTCTCAAAAACTTACTAATATTGCTCGAAGTATTTCAAAAACTATAAAAACTGAAATTCTTCATGAGTCAAAACATAGATTTAAGCCCTTTGGAGATAGTAGCTCACTTCTTCTTCAGGCTGACCTCGGATTATATAACTCTGCTAGCTTACATTTGAAAGAAAGCCATATTACATTTCATACATATATTGAGGATATACTTGATAATTTTTTAGTCGTCAGGCTAGAGTTCCATATATCTTCATGTTCAGAGTCAAATGTATTTGAGTCACTTGATGACATAATAAGTACTAATAATAAGGACAAAGTATTTCCAAATTTATTCACTGTTGATTATTTAAAGAGAGGTTCAAAGTATGGTGAAAATTCAAATATTATAATTAATGAATCATTTGATATATTCGATATTAATATCGATTCTAATTATGATATCTTTTCCAATGAAGTATCTCAGCATACCAAGTCTTCACTGCTATTACTTAATGAAGAAGCAATGTTTGATAAGTATCAATCTGAAAATAGTTTTATGTCTTCAGAGATGATAGTAGCTTTGAGAAAATTCTTACTAAAAAGTTTTGCTGAAGAATATCAAATAGCTGGTTCAGTTGATGTGGGTTCAGTCTAGTAATATAAAAACTAAATGTGGTATGTTATATTTTTCATTATCTTAGATAACCCATTCATGCTTTTTTTTACTAACTTTGGAACTTCTTCTGAGCCTATATTTTTTACAGTATCCCTATGCTTCTCCTCATCTCTTGCTATTTCTTCTAAAAATAATCTACTCCTATTATCTTGGGCTGGTAATGAGGTAATAGATTCTTCGAGATGATCTTTGACCTGCCTTTCTGTTTCTTCAATAAATCCTAGTTTCCATCTATTCTCGTTCAGTCCAGCTATTGCACCAAGAGCAAATGATGCAGCATACCATAGTGGGTTAAGAACGCTTTTTTCTCCATTTAATTCACTTAATCTAAGATTGCATAGTTTTAAGTGCTCATTCTCCTCATCACATATCTTATATAACTGATCTTTCATTTTCTCCTTTCTTGTAAACGCAGCTTGTCCACGATAAAGAGCTTGTGCGCATACTTCTCCCATATGATTAATTCTCATTATTCTTGTTGATACTTCCGTTTGTTCTTTATTAAGCTTTGAATTGTCCTTATTAACGGCCTCAGGAACACTATTATCGTAGATAGTGCTTAGAGCACATTGAATCTCATCTAAAAAAGAGTCGATTAATGATTTGTTTTGATTATCCATTGTATTATTTAAACATTATTGAGTTTTTCTATAAATAACTTTTTTTATATATTTCTTGTATACCTGCAATGATATGCGTAAAATCATGGATACTGTGAATATGAACAATAATACAAATGACAAAGACTGGTACATAATAGATGCTAAAGCAGCTGTTTTAGGAAGACTAGCGTCAAAGATTGCCTCTGTTCTCAAGGGAAAACATAAGCCTACATATCTTCCTCATATGGATAATGGAGACTATATAGTAGTAGTAAATGCTAAAAACCTAACTGTTACTGGCAATAAACTTGAAGACAAAGTTTATTATAAACATACAGGCTATATTGGTAATATGAAAAAACCAAATTTAGAAGCTGTTATGGCCAGAGACCCATCTTTTGTTATCATGAACGCTGTTAAGGGAATGCTCCCTAAAAATCCCCTAGGAAGAAGCATGATTAAGAAATTAAAGATTTATAATAATGAAGAGCATGATCACCATGCACAAAAACCCAAGAAGCTAGAGATTTAATATGCATAAAACATATGGAACAGGAAGAAGAAAAACGTCAACAGCAAGAGTCTATTTGCATGAAGGTACTGGTTTGATAACTATTAATTCTCGTGACGTAGATAATTTTGTCCAATCAAAAGCTTTGAAGTCATATTTAATGGCACCATTACAAAAGTCAGAATTAGAAAATAAAGTAGATTTAAAGATTAGTGTTTGTGGAGGAGGCCCAAGTGGACAAGTTGGAGCCATGGTCCATGGTGTAACTAGAGCTTTAATTAAGTACCAGAGTGATTTACTACCAATTCTAAGAAGAGAGGGTTTTGTTACTAGAGATGCTAGAAAAGTTGAGAGAAAGAAAGTAGGTCTTAGAAAAGCTAGGAAAGCTACACAGTTTTCTAAAAGATAATTATATTACTTCAATATTCTTTTCATTAGCTATTAATAGTTTATCGGCGCCACGAATAGCAAAAATGCCATTCGTCACAATACCAGGAATATTATTTAAAAAGCTTTCAAGCCCAATTGGTTCATCAATTTCTAAATCATGGACATCTAGAATTATGTTGCCATTATCTGTTATAAAATTTTCTCTGAGAACAGGTCTTCCACCTAATTTAATCATTTCCATTGCAACAGAGCTTTGAGCCATTCTAATAACTTCTATAGGCAGAGGAAATTTACCCAGAACCCTAACATATTTACTATCATCGATCATACAAATAAAATTAGAGCTAGAATGAGCAACTATCTTTTCTCTTGTTAGTGCACCACCTCCGCCTTTGATTAATTGTTTAAATTTGTTTGATTCATCTGCACCGTCAATATAAATTGGAATCTTTCCTGCCTCTTTTAACTCTATCACTCGAATGTTTTTTGATTCAACCAACTTTGTAGTTAATTCTGACGATGAAACAACAGCATCTATTTTAGATTTAACTTTGTCTAGCATATTAATAAAGCAATTTACTGTTGATCCTGATCCAATCCCGACTACTTGGTTATTTTCTATATATTCTAGGGCTGCTTTGGCAACTTTATTTTTTTTTTCAAGTTGAGTCATGTAATTGAGTATTTATAGTTAAATTATATTAATATATGCTGTTATTATACATTATATATGGGTTCAAAATGGCAGAAAATAAATTAAAATCGGTCTATAAAAAAATTACAACTTCGCATGTCTATGATGTGGCTTTTAAGACACCTCTAGATTATGCCAAAAATCTCTCAAAAAAACTCAAGAATGACATCTTTATAAAGAGAGATGATCTACAGCCTGTGTTTTCATTTAAATTAAGAGGAGCATATAATAAAATCTCTCATCTGAAAAAGTCTAAAAATATCACTCAGCTGATAGCCGCATCTGCTGGTAATCATGCTCAAGGTGTTGCTCTTTCTTCAAAAAAACTTAATATCAAAGCAATTATAGTGATGCCAAAAACTACACCTATAATCAAAGTAAATGCTGTCAAGTCTCTAGGAGGACAAGTAATACTGCATGGGGATACATATGATGATGCTTATGACTTCGCCATAAAAAAATCCAAAGATGATAGTTTGGAATTTATTCATCCTTATGATGATTTAGATGTTATTGCGGGACAAGGCACTATTGCTTTAGAAATTATCGATCAACTCAAAGATAAGCCAGATTATGTTTTTGTACCTGTTGGTGGAGGTGGTTTATTAGCTGGTATCACTTCATATTTAAAGTATGAAAGCCCTAAAACAAAAGTTATTGCTGTTGAACCCATGGATTCTAATTGTTTCAATCAGGCATTTCTTGCAAATAAACGAGTAAAACTAAAAACTATTGGCATTTTTGCTGATGGTGTCGCAGTGAGGCAAATCGGTAAGCATACTTTTGATTTAACTAAAAATGAGGTCTTTAGTTCAATTTTAGTTAGTACTGATGAAATTTGTGCTGGTATAAAAGATTTATATGAAGAAACTAGAACTATTGCAGAACCAGCAGGAGCATTATCAATTGCCGGGATTAAGAAATTTATTAAATTACATAAAATACAGAATAAGAGTTTTGTCTCAATATTTTGTGGTGCAAATATGAATTTTGATAGGTTAAGACATGTTGCAGAACGTGCAGAATTGGGTGAGCTAAATGAAATGTTAGTTGGTGTAACAATTCATGAAGAACCAGGTAGTTTCAAAAAATTCTGTTCACTTATCGGAAAAAGATCAATTACAGAATTTAATTATAGATATTCTGATGATAGAAAAGCACATGTATTTGCAGGTATCAAGCTGAATAATGGGATAGAGGATAAGAAAAATATCCTATCTAGTCTTAAGTCAAATAAATATAAAGTTATTGATCTTACTGATAATGAAATGGCTAAATTACATATACGTCATATGGTTGGTGGTGTTTCTAAAAATGCAAAAAATGAGAAAGTTTTTAGATTTATTTTCCCCGAAAAACCCGGCGAGCTCCTCCATTTTCTAAATGCAATTGGAAGTAGATGGAATATTAGCTTGTTTCATTATAGAAATCATGGTGCAGACTTCGGCAGGGTGCTAGTGGGTATACAAGTTGGACAAGAAGAGACTAAATCTCTTCTAAGGCACTTAAACACCCTTAATTATGAGTTTTTTGAAGAAACTTATAATAAAGCCTATAATTTATTTTTAAGTTAAAAAAAAGGCCCTTTTATGGGCCTTTTAATAATAGTTGCTCTGCCAGGTTGCCCTTTTAGATCAATTAGAAAAAATTATTATCTTTTCTTACGCTTAGCTACTTTTTTCTTAGCCTTTTTCTTAGCAACCTTCTTTTTAGCTACTTTCTTCTTAGCCTTTTTCTTAGTTACTTTCTTCTTAGCCTTTTTCTTAGTTACTTTCTTCTTAGCCTTTTTCTTAGCAACCTTCTTTTTAGCTACTTTTTTCTTAGCCTTTTTCTTAGTTACTTTCTTCTTAGCTACTTTCTTCTTAGCTTTCTTTTTAGCAGCTTTTTTACGTGTTGTCGTTACTTTCTTTTTAGCAACTTTTTTCTTAGATACTTTCTTTTTGGTTACTTTAGTTTTTCTCTT
>JABHRC010000037.1 GCA_018670435.1 Gammaproteobacteria bacterium | reverse complement strand
GATGTAAAGGCTGAATTTACAATCAGTAAAAAAATTTCAGGGATAAGTGAAATGTTTGTGAATATTATAAACAAGCCACCCAGAATATATATCAGTGCCATGGTGGGTACAAGTTTAGAGGCTGTCTTCCCTATGCTTTTAATGCCACCAAATATTACTGATGCAACCAAGACCGCTATTATTAGACCTACAATTATTTTTGACATTCCAAACTCAATAGAAAGCACTTGTGCAACAGAGTTAGATTGAACACTATTACCAATTCCGAATGCTGCTATCATTCCAAAAAATGAAAAAAAATAAGATAAGAAATGATATTTTTTTGCTAAACCATTTTTAATATAGTACATAGGTCCACCGACATAGTTTCCTAATATATTTCTCTCTCTATATTTAATTGCAAGAAATGCCTCTGCATATTTAGTTGCCATCCCAAAGAGTGCAGTAATCCACATCCAAAAAATAGCTCCAGGTCCACCTAAAAAAATAGCTGTTGCTACTCCTGCAATATTTCCTGTACCTACAGTTGCAGACAATGCCGTCATTAGGGAGTCAAAAGAGGATATTTCTCCATCATCTTCTTTCTTTGATTTTTTAAATAAGGATTTAAATCCATATCCTAGGTTAAAAAAAGGGAACCCTTTTAGACCGAAAGTCAAATAGATGCCTACCACTAATAACAAAATAAGAGTTATTGGTCCCCATATAATACCACTCATTATATTTAAGGTATTTTCGAGTGAAGAAATTTGGTTATTCATTTTTTTTGTAAAACATTTATTACGTTATCTCTTGTGCTATTTTCAGACCTTAGTTCATTAAAAATAATGTCAGAATAGTGGGCTATATTTACTTTCTCATTATGCTCGGTGGCAACTATTGATGAATACTGTTTATGCTCAGATTTATTAGGTAGGCTACTTAGCAAGTCTTGCATAAAATTTGCATCATTAAATGACTCATCTTTGATAATTAATACCCCATTATTATTCAGACCATTAAATGCTTTAATAATGAAATCTATTTTATCTTTATCTGAAGTTTCTCTGAAAATGTTTATCATACTAATCGCATCATAATGAACATTAAATTCTATTTGATTACCCTGATAAGAATTTATATTTAGTTTATTTTTTAAATTATTTGGCAAATATTTCTTAATGTCATTTATATCAACAACTTCACTAATAATCTCAGTTGATTGAGTTACATTAATATAATCGCTCATTAATATTTCAGAGGATAGTAAGCCATCTCCTCCCATATCACAAAAGGATACCGCTTTGGTTCGGCCAAAATAGTTTATTATAATCTGTTCAACTATCGCGCTTATAACTCCATTAGCATGATGTTTAATAACATCTCCTATCTTTGGATCACTGCTAGACATGTTTTCTAGAAAATAATTCAGCGAGCTATTTTTTTTAGGAGGTTGTTTTTTACCAATGCGCATTGACATGACCCCATCATTCTCAGCCCAAATATTACTCATACCCCACCATTTTTGTCTGCTCTGGAAAATTACTTCTAAAGAGCTTCTTGACCAGTAGTTTTTTTCAACCCCTTGGCGTTCAGCATAGACGGGCAGGATTACTCCTCCATCTGGTTCTATCAAATACATTAAATGTCTTAGAAAGGATGCACCCCAATTATTTGCGAATAGAGGAAAACTAATACCTATGTATATCCTATGAAAAGACCCTTTCTCGAATGGATAATAGATAGAGCAAATTTCATCATTTGTTGGGTTATGTTTAAATATTTTAGAATCACATGTAACACTAACCATATCATCGCTAGGCTGTATCATCCCATGCTTATCTCTTGTATCAGAGTAGTAATAGTCTCTGTCTTCTTCGATATAGTATTCTGATTTGTGAATTAAGATTTCTTTCATTTTTTTGTTTTATTAAAGTTTATGAGATGATAACATGCGCTTATAAGAGCAACAATACTAAGAGAATGTTCATGGTAGAAAGGACATAGTATTTTGATTGAAAATACTGAAACATATATTGAGTGGAAAGATATTACGATAGATAACAAGTCTCGTAGAACCTATTGTTGTAACAAAGAAATCAGCGTATCCCCAAAAGCTTATAAAATCCTAGAATTCCTTATAAAGCATCCAGATGTTGTCTTTTCACGAGAAGGTATAATCGATTCTGTTTGGGGCAATAATATTCAGATAGGTCATAGAGCTATAGATGTCCATATATGTGAATTAAGAAAAGCCCTTAAGTCTAATGGTTTATGTGGGATGAGAATAAGATCAGCCAGATCATTTGGTTATTCAATCGAGTATCAAAATAGTGAATGTTTATGAACATAACCTTAACAAAACCTTAATACGAAATAACTTTACAATATGTTGAAATAAATTATTATCCTAATTAAGGAAAAACAGACAATGATTAAATTATACACATTAGGAGTATCATGGAAATTACTATAATTTGGATGTATATCGGTTTTCTCTTGGCAGCATATTCAGTAATTGCCAATGATTCTATTCAAACTTTGGGTACTTTTTTAGCATCAAATAAAGAACATTTTTCATGGTATACATTGTGGATAGCAGCCTCTATTATGATGGTCTTTACAATATCTTATGGATGGGTAAATTATAATGGTGACATTGCCTATGGGAGGTTAACTAGAATTCCTTTCCAGGAAGTCCAATGGTATCATGCTGCGGCCCCAGCCGTTCTACTTCTTCTAACACGCAAAGGCGTCCCTGTGTCTACAACATTTTTAGTTCTCTCAGCATTCGCTTCGTTTACTGTACTCGAAAAAATGCTGATGAAATCTATTGTTGGTTATGGTGTAGCAGCGCTAGCAGCATATTTAATTTGGGTAGTATTAGAGAGATACATAAATGAAAAAAAGGATCACCCCGAGCATATAAAGTTTTGGAGAGTGGGGCAATGGGTAACAAGTGGTTGGCTCTGGTTCGCGTGGTTACAACATGATATGGCAAATATTGCAGTTTTTTTACCGAGACAATTAGCTCTAGGTGATTTAATGATGGTTCTATTTTCAACTGTAGCTATATTGGGATATGTATTTTATACAGGTGGAGGTAGAATTCAGGAAGTTGTCATAAATAAGCATGGAACACGATTTGCTAGATCATCAACAATTATCAATCTAGTATATGCGTTCATTTTATATTTTTTCAAAGAACTTAATGATTTGCCAATGTCTACTACATGGGTTTTTGTAGGATTATTAACTGGGCGAGAGTTAGCGATCTCGTCAGTGATTGAAGATTATCGTTTTAAATATGTCTTTCCAATTATCGCAAAAGATTTTGGTAAGATGATGTTTGGACTAGGAGCAAGTGTTGCAATTGTTTTAATAATTCATCAGGTGATATTGCCTAATGGTTTCTAACAAAATATCTAATGAATTGCATTTTTTTGCGATCTTTGTGTATTTAGTTTTAGGCATAAATTTAGCAAATGCAGACAAGAGGAGTTATCAGGAAAATTCATCGGATCATTCATTTTATGGTAGGCTTTGGGTTCAATATGATAATTCTGATGCCTCAACTAGCAATAATGATGACGTACAATCTATTCGTGATAATGAAGGAATGGGTAGATTTGGAGCTAAAGGAAAATCATCAATAGGCAATGGATATGCAGTTAATTATAAAATCGAATATGCCATTGATATAGCAGATGGAACATCTAGCTCAGATTCTTCCACTTCTTGTAGTGGCGCTAGGGACTGCCGTACTTTCAGTTTGAAACAAGGCTGGTTAGGATTACTAACACCATTTGGGCAATTCAAAATTGGATCGGTAGAATCACCTTATAAGTATATGGCCAAGCATGATATTTTGCATGACACTATTTCTCAAGCGCGTGATACAAGAATGATCTCACAAGGTTCCATGTCGCACAGCTCATACTGGCGAGAGTCCATACTATACGAGTTTAAATCGGGAGACCTAATATTTGCTGCTATTTATGGACTAGGAGAGCAAATAAACACTGTTACTAATAAAGACTTTGGATTTGGTGTTGAGTATAAAAACTTCTTCATCCCAGGATTTGATGTTGTCTATGCAAGAAACAAAGATAACAGTGTTACTGGTGCTGATAATCAAAACTATAATGAGAAATTTACTTTAACTAAAACTTTCAAGCTTGGGGATAAACGCAAAGTAAAATTTTGGTACATGCATGAAGATGTTGGTTTAGATAGTAAATTATTTACTGGTGGGAACTCAGATGGTGAAGTTGATTGGTATGGGATTCAGTACAAATCAGGGCCCATGTTGCTTCAATATTCTTATGGTGAAAGTAATGCATCTGAAGGTTCAACATATGATAGAGATGGTTATAATATTGGTATGCAATATAAGTTATCAGAATCCTCGAGAGTATATATAGGACATTCGTCAAGTAATGCAGGATCTGGTGATGGAAATAATGCCAACATCAGTTCTACTATGATTGGACTACGGCACGATTTCTAAAATCATCTCTTATCAGATCATATATTTCTTGAGCTATTAATCGTTATCACTTAAATAAAATTTGGAATGTCATATTAATGGGTAGATAATATATGAATGGAAGCAGAAAATAAAAATAACGATAAACATATAACGCTTGATGACCTTGCAGAGGTATTAGATAGTGGAGCAATCATTAAAGCCAAAAATCTCTTAAATTCATTATATCCGTCTGAAATTGCTGATGTCATAGAAAGTTCTCCTCGAAATAGACGTGAGTTAATTTGGAAACTAGTTTCTAATGAGAATAAAGGTGAGACTTTAGCAGAACTTACTGAAGAGATTAGAACTTATTTGTTAGATGAATTAATTGATCAAGATGGCCCTGAGGCTTTAGTAGTGATTGCGCAAAATCTTGATACAGATGATTTGGCTGATATTATACAATCTCTCCCAAAAAACTTGATCAAGAAAACCATTAAAAGTCTAGATAAACAAAATCAAGATAGACTGTCAAAAGTTTTATCTTTCCCTGACGATACTGCGGGAGGCCTAATGAATACTGATACTATTAATATTAGATCAAGTGTGACAGTTGAGGTTTTACTCAAGTATCTAAGACGGCTTAAAAAGTTACCCGACCAAACAGATATTGTTTTTGTTACAGATATCATGAACAAGTATTTCGGCTTTGTCTTGATTCAAGATTTATTAGTTGCGGATACAGGAACATTCATATCTGAGATAATGGTTAAGGACACAAATGTTATTGATCCTGATCTAAATCAACATGAAGTTGCAAGAATATTTGAAACTGCTGACTTAGTTTCAGCTGCTGTAGTTGATCGCGATGGAATTTTACTTGGAAGAATAACGATTGATGATGTGGTGGATGTTATTAGAGAAGAGGCAGATGATTCAGTTCTAAATATGGCAGGTCTAAATAAAGATGATGATATTTTTGCACCAATATTTCAAAGCACAAAAAGAAGATCTTTATGGTTAGGTGCTAATCTATTAACGGCAATTTTAGCTGCAGCAGCCATAGGTATATTTGAGGCAACTATTGAGAAAGTGGTGGCTCTTGCAATACTAATGCCAATTGTTGCAAGCATGGGAGGTATTGCTGGAATGCAGAGTTTAGCATTAGTTATAAGGTCACAAGCTCTTGACCAAATAGGTAGTTCAAATTCAAGATTATTAATTATTAAAGAAGCATCTATCGGAGTTTTAAATGGTATCTTATGGTCTAGCGTAGTTGCTCTTGCTGTTTATCTCTGGTTTAACAGTATCTTTCTGGGCATTGTAATCGCTTCAGCCTTGATGATTAATTTGATTATAGGCGCTATAAGCGGAGTTAGTCTTCCTCTGATTTTATCTAAACTTAAAATTGACCCTGCTCTGGCAGGTGGTGTAATTTTAACAACCATAACAGACATTGTTGGTTTCATTTCCCTGCTAGGCATTGCTACGCTTATAATGTAGATCCTATATTAGAATATTGCTAAAAACTTATACAAACAATTAACATCTTATCCACAGCTTGTAAACAAAAAAAACACAACATATTGTGTTTCATTATAATTACAACCACAATAATTAGTGTTATAATTTTATCAACCTCACAAGAAAGATTTAAGGAAAATAATAAAAAATGAAAGAAGAATTACAGAACAATAGCCTCTCCGGAATTAATGAAAATAAAATAATGCCAGACGCATCAAGCTTATCTCCTATACCTGGTAAGTACAGGGTAATGAGAAGAAATGGAAAGGTCACGTCATTTGATTTAGATAAAATCTCTTTAGCTATGACAAAAGCATTCCTAAGTGTAGAGGGAAGTAGCGCAGCTGCATCGACCAGAATACATAATGAAGTTGAAACTTTAGCAACTAAGGTCAACTCTGCAATTAAAAGAAGATTTCCTGAAGGCGGAGTAATACATATAGAAGATATTCAGGATCAGGTTGAGCTTGCTATTATGCGAGCTGGCTATCAGGACGTTGCGCGTGCTTATGTGATATACAGAGAAGAGAGAAGCCAAGCTAGAAGCCAAAACAAAATTGAAAAAGCAGAAGATATGCCCATAACTAAAGGTGTATTAAATGAAGATGGCTCTACTCAGGCTTTGGATCTTGATAGGCTTAAATTAATTATTGAAGAAGCCTGTGCAGGAGTGGAAGATGTCTCTGCTCAAACAGTATTTGACCTTATAGATAAAAATATATATGACGGAATCAAGAGAGAAGACTTGTCAAGCTCAATACTAATTTCAATACGTCCATTAATTGAAAAAGATCCTAATTATTCTTATGTAGTTGCAAGATTACTTTTGAGTAACTTATATGAGGAAGCTTTATCATTTTTAAATATTGATGAAAATACCCCAACTATTAAAGAAATGTCTAATAACTATCCTACATATTTCAAATCATATATAGGAAGAGCAGTAGAACTTGAATTAGTAGATAAAGAGCTATTAAATTACGATATCGATTATATCGCAAAACATATAAACCCTTCTAATGATTTAGCTTTTACATACCTAGGACTTCAAACACTATATGATAGATACTTTATTCACCATAGAGAAAAGAGATTTGAGTTGCCTCAAGCTTTCTTTATGAGAGTAGCTATGGGTTTGGCTATTAATGAAGAGAATAGAGAAGAAAGAACAGTTGAGTTTTATAATTTAATTTCATCTTTTGATTTTATGTGTAGTACACCGACACTCTTTAATTCTGGAACTTTAAGACCTCAACTGTCATCCTGTTATTTATCAACAATGCCAGATGATCTCAAGGGAATTTTTGAAGGAATTAGCGATGATGCGATGTTATCAAAATTTGCTGGTGGTTTAGGTAATGACTGGTCGCAAGTTAGATCATTAGGCTCTCATATTAAGGGAACTAATGGTCAAAGCCAGGGAGTAATACCTTTTCTTAAAGTAGCAAATGATACTGCTGTCGCTGTTAATCAGGGTGGAAAAAGAAAAGGAGCAATGTGCGCTTACCTTGAAACATGGCATTTAGATATTGAACAATTCTTGGAATTAAGAAAAAACACTGGTGATGACAGACGAAGAACCCATGATATGAATACTGCAAATTGGATACCAGATTTATTTATGAAAAGACTTCATAGTGATTTAGAGTGGACGTTATTTTCTCCGCATGACTGTCCTGAGCTTCATGATTTAACTGGTTTAGAATTTGAAAAGAAATATGAAGAGTATGAAAAACGTGTTGATGAAGGAAAGATAAGTAATTTTAAGAGGCTTAAAGCTGTTGATTTGTGGCGTAAAATACTAAGCATGTTGTTTGAAACTGGGCATCCATGGATTACATTTAAAGATCCATGTAATTTACGCTCACCTCAACAACACGTTGGGGTTGTTCATTCGTCTAATCTATGTACAGAGATAACTTTAAATACATCTAAAGATGAGATTGCTGTATGTAATTTGGGCTCTGTAAATCTTGCAGCTCATATTGATAAAAATAATAATCTTGATGTAAAGAAACTTGAGAAAACAATTCGTACTGCAATGAGAATGCTAGATAATGTGATTGACTATAACTACTATAGCGTGGAAAAAGCACAAACATCTAATGCTAGACATAGACCTGTTGGTTTGGGAATAATGGGTTTTCAAGATGCATTATATAAACTAAGAATCCCGTATGCATCAGAAGAAGCAGTAGAGTTTGCTGATAAAAGTATGGAGCAAATTAGTTATTTTGCATTACGCTCATCTATGGAGCTTTCAAAAGAAAGAGGTCCGTACCAGACATTTGATGGGTCATTGTGGAGCCAAGGGATATTACCTATAGATAGTTTAAGAAACTTCAAAGAAGTTCGCGGAAAATACCTTGATGTTAATATGGATCAAACACTTGACTGGGATACTTTGAGAGAAGAAATTAAAACTAACGGAATGAGAAATTCTAATAGTCTAGCTATTGCACCCACTGCAACAATTTCAAATATATGTGGTGTAGCTCAATCTATTGAGCCAACCTATCAGAACTTATATGTCAAATCGAACCTCTCAGGAGAGTTTACTGTAATCAATCCTTATCTAATTAAAGATTTTAAAGATGCAAATATCTGGGATGAAGTAATGATTAAAGATTTAAAGTATTTTGATGGGCAACTCAGTTCAATCAATAGAATACCTGATGAATTAAAGTCCATATATCAAACATGTTTTGAAATAGATACGAGATGGTTGGTTGAAGCTGCGGCTAGACGACAAAAATGGATAGATCAGTCTCAATCTTTAAATCTATATATTCCTGATACAGATGGGAAAAAACTTGATAGCGCATACAAGCTCGCATGGATTAGAGGATTGAAAACAACATATTATTTAAGATCTTTGGGCGCAACACATGTTGAGAAGAGTACATCAGATAATGCTGGTTCTAAACTGAATGCGGTCAGTAGTTCGGCTGAAGTTAAACAGTGTTTAATTGATGAGCCAGACTGCGAGGCATGCCAATGATATATTTAGCATCAACACTTATCATTATAGGCCTACTTGCCGTATACAGTTTTATGGATATAAGACGCAATAATGAAGAGTTAAAATTTAAAAAAGATTCGATGCCCATGAAATCATGGGAGTATTCAATGAAAAATAAAGGTGATAATAATGTATAACTGGGAAGACCCAATAAAAGAAGCTTTAGAGAAACCTGATGTAGTGGTAGAAAAACCACCCGTCATAGAAAAATCCGTTGTAAATAATACTGATAAAGATGTAGCCCAGCAAGGAGCTACGGGCATAGAGGATTTAGAGATAGGGGCTGGAAGAATAGAAGTTGACGACAAAGCTATTATTAATTGTAGAGCAGACTTAAATCAGCTAGTGCCATTCAAATATGATTGGGCATGGCAAAAATATTTAGATGGCTCAGCAAACCATTGGATGCCAGAAGAGGTACCAATGCATGACGATATTAAGTTATGGCAAGATCCAAAAGGTCTTACTGAAGATGAAAGAAAAATAGTTGAAGTGAATTTAGGTTTTTTTTCAACAGCAGATTCTTTGGTGGCAAACAATCTTGTATTAGCTGTATATAAACATATCACTAACCCTGAATGCAGGCAGTATTTATTAAGACAAGCGTTTGAAGAGGCTATACATACACATGCATATACATACTGTGTACAGTCCCTTGGCTTAGATGAAAGTAAAATTTTTAATATGTATAGAGAGGTCCCAGCTGTAGCTACAAAAGCTGAATGGGCGCTACCATTTACACAAAGCCTTGGAGATCCATTATTTAAAACTGGTACTCAAGAGAATAACCAAAGACTTCTCCGAGATTTAATAGCATTTTATGTGGTGTTTGAAGGAATCTTTTTCTATGTAGGCTTTACACAAATATTGTCTATGGGTAGAAGAAATAAACTCACGGGAGTTGCACAGCAATTTCAGTATATTCTTAGAGATGAATCTATGCATATGAATTTTGGAATAGATGTTATTAACCAAATAAAATTAGAGAATCCAGAGTTATGGACAGAGTCATTTCAAGCTGAAATGATAGAGCTCGTTAAAACTGGAGTGGAGCTTGAAACAAGATATGCATATGATACGATGCCAAAACCTATACTTGGCATGAATGCTGTTTTGTGTGAAGAGTATATAAAATTTATCGCAAACAGAAGATTTGTACAGATTGGCTTGCCGGAACAGTATCCAGGTGCAAAAAATCCATTCGAGTGGATGTCTGAGATTATGGATCTTAAAAAAGAGAAAAATTTCTTTGAGACTAGAGTCACAGAATATAAAGTTGGCGGACAATTAAAATTCTAATCATTAAGCTAGAAGAGCTTATTTTTTAACTAAAACAAGCTCTTCTGGTTTCTTAACTATTAATTTCATCATCATAAAAATTGTAATTGAGAATAACAAAGTTGACCATAGAGACTCATCAAAAAAAGGTATACCCGCGACATAACATGCAATCAGACCTTTGGTATTTAATGCATACATAGAACCTGTTAGCCATACCCCAAAGTTACTTATCAAGAAGAACAGCGACGGTGAAATTAACGATGTTGCCAGAACTGATTTAATATTAAATTGACTCATAATTATAGGACTCAGTAACCCTATACCGACATATGCAGCATAAACAAAAACCATAGATGAATATATTCCTATGTAGAGATCACTAACAATTTGAGATAGCAGTATTACTAAAACACTTAATAACTTATTACGAATAAGATAACCAGTAAACATTACTAGAGCTATTGTTGCTGTGAAATTAGGAATATCAGCAATCATTCGCGACATCACAAGTAATGAAAACATTATGATGGGTATTATTAAATTTTTATTCATGATTAAAAGCTCCTAGATATACTAACATTGTAAGACCGTCCTTCACTGTTGTAATTATGCGCTTTTCTAAACTTTTTATCAAAGACATTATTGAGTTTAAATTGAAGGGCATACTTATCAATTTTTCTCAAAAAAGTTGCATTGATAGCAGTATAGCCACCCAACCTATTGGAATCATAAATAGAGTTATCACTATTCGTCTCAGATATTGTTGATAAGCTAAATGTATTATTTAAGTTATAATTATAGTTAATTCTACCAACTAATTTGTTGGAAGGCCGTCTCGATAATCTAACATTATTTGTTAAATCTCTAGAGTTTATAAAACTATAATCCAATGAATAACTAAATTTTGAATAAGAGTCATAAAAACTAAATTCCAATCCTTCAACCTTAGCTCGGTTTATATTTTGCATTATTGACCCATCAGACTCAATAAGGTTTGTTATATTATTATTGAACAGGGTAAAGACAAGACCAGAAGTATTGTTTATTTTATATTTCAAAGAAATTTCTCTAGAGACAGATTCTTCAGGCTCTAAATTCGGATTTCCCCCATAACCATATAAGTCCGTACCGTCTGGTGATCTAAAGGATTTGCCTATACCAGCAATTATTTTAGATTTATTACTTAGGTTGTATCCAACATTAAAGTTACCAGTTAAAAAGCCACCATATAGACTATGATTTACATACCTTGATCCTATGTTGAATAATGTGTTACCAGTATAATATTCTGATTGAGAATAATATTCTATAATGGCATTACTTTTATTAAATTTTGTTCCATATGATAATTCATATAAAGCTTCACCCGTATACAATGCACCAAGTATTGTATTAGTTCCATTCAGATCATAGTAATTCTTTTCAAAATTAATTTGATAATTTTCTGTGTGTGTATAGTCTGTCGCACCAAATGAACTTTGATTAATTTTATTTTGTTTCTGAATAAAAACTAGTTTAGATTCTGACGTATCATATTTTCTATTCCATGCTAATCTTAAATGCGCATCTTTATGATCTTGGTTTAAATTACTTCCAAAACTATCGTATTCAACATTACCATCACTTTGGTAAAAATTAAAATCAAAAATATTCTTTCCAGCACTAAAGTTATAAGAAATATCTATATTCTTATTTTCATAACCATGATTTTTAGTTGAGGCAACTTTAGCTTTATATCCATCAGTTTCAATGTTCATAAAATTAATTGATAAATTATGATTATTAAAATTAAAGCTCTTTTGAAATCCAATCTTATTAGTCTCATCTCTTCCGGTCCCAACATATATTTTTCCTTCATTTGAACCAGTATTTTTTTTTGTAATAATATTAATTACTCCACCAATTGTACTTTTCCCATAGAGTGTAGACATACTGCCTTTTGATATTTCTATTCTATCCAGCATCTCTACAGAAATATGTTGAATTGATGGTACGCCAAGTGTTCCAGGGTTTAATTCAACTCCATTCACTAGAACTTTAGTATGATTACTTTCAGTTCCTCTCATAAATATTGATTTAGTCTGACCATGTCCACCATTACTTCCTATATTTATAGAGCTTGAATGACTTAAAATTTCATCAACAGTAGAATATCCTAAAGACTGTATATCATCAGCTGTTATAACCTCGACTGAACTAAGTGAGTCGAAAATAGTTACGCTTCTTTGTCCAGGGCTCACTAAGACCTGATCTAGATTTGATTCTGCATAAATTGAATTATTCAATAGCATTAATACAGTTATGGTGAATATTTTTTTAATCTTAGCCATTTCGTACTCCTTATACAATTAAGGACACAGCTACGAAGTAAATTACCAAGATGATGGCAAATATACCCAGTGTAAAAGCATCCACCGCTTTTTGGGTTGACCTTATCTAGTTGGCATTCGGACTATTATACCGTTGCGGGGGCAGCGTCAGAATTGATTTACTGACTTTCCCAACTTCATAAGTTGTTAGTTTTTTATTCCAGTTCCTCTAGATAATATCATTAAAGCTGAAAAAAATAATATAATAATAAGAACTACTATAATTGTCAATGATAAAAATAAACTCGTCTCTTCTATTCCTAAGAAAGCTAGTCTGTAAGTACTTATTATGTATGCGATAGGATTAAAAAGTGAAATATCCTGCCATACTTGGGGCAGAGCATCAATAGAATAAAATGTTCCGCCTAGATAGGTTAGAGGAGTAAGTATAAAAGTTGTTACAATATTTATATCATCAAAACTTTTTGCATATATTGCATTAATGAATCCTGCAATTGAAAACAAGAAAGCAGTTAGAAATGTTACCAAGATAACTAGTGGAATATTAGCTATTGGAATATTTGTAAATAATGTAGTAACTAAATAAACAGCAAGCCCAACTACAAAAGCTCTCATTACTCCACCTGTGACATAACCTAAAAGAATAATATAGTTCGGTACTGGGGACACAAGGAGCTCCTCATGACTTTTTTGAAATCTTGAGCTATAAAAAGAACCAACAACGTTCATGTATGAGTTAGAAATAATAGGCATTATTATTAGACCCGGAATAATATAGTCTACGTAGTTAAAGCTATCTATGTTTCCAATTCTGTCTCCAATAAAATTTCCGAATATAGTTATGTATAGGAAAATAGTAATAACAGATGGAAGTATTGTTTGTATCCATATGCGAGCAAATCTTACGAATTCTTTCCGAACAATGGTTTCATAGGCGATAAGCAGATTATGATTCATACTGATATCTCTTCTTTAGTGAGGTCCATAAATAATTCCTCAAGCCTATTTCTCTTGCTTATAATATTTATAACATTAAGATTATTATCTTTCATTTTTTCAATAATATGTGTAATAGAAACACTATCATCAACTATTATCTCGCAAGTATTCGAATCAATTTTTTTAAAGGACAAGCCTTCTGATTTAATATTAGACTGTATTTCTTCCAATGTTTTGATTATGTAGGTATGTTTCTTTTTCATATTGAATACTTCATCCATTGAAGAATTTTGTATAATATTTCCTTTATGTATGATCGCTAAGTTTTTACATAATCTTTCAGCTTCTTCAAGATAATGAGTTGTTAATATGATTGTAACTCCTTGATTATTAATTTCTTGAAAAAAATCCCACATTGTTAAACGTAATTCTGTATCTACACCTGCAGTCGGTTCATCTAAAATTAATATTTTAGGACTATGTATAAGCGCTCTTGCAATCATGAGCCTCCTTTTCATTCCTCCGGATAACTCTCTAGGTGTATTTTTTCTTTTATGCCAAATACCTAATTGATTGAAGAGGGTATATATTTTTTTTTCAGCATCTTTACGATTAATACCAAAGTAACCAGCTACATTTATCATTGTTTCTTCGATTGGAATAAACTGACATAAATTATATTCTTGAGGCACTAGACCAATATTTCTTTTTGCAAAATCAGGATTATTTTTAATATTTTCACCCAGAACATATACATCGCCAGATGTAATTCTAACTAATGATGAAATTATCCCGATAACTGTAGATTTACCAGCCCCATTTGGACCTAAGAAAGCAAATAGGTCGCCTTTCTCTATAGTTAAATTTATATTATCCAGAGCTTGTATATTATTTCTGTAAATTTTATTGAGCCCGATAATCTCTAATGCTTTTTCCATAATAACAACTTAAAAAAACCTGTTTTTTCCGTAAATTCATTGACAATATTATATACTTCCGTAAACTTATCGAGTTATAACAGATAAACAACATGCTTATCAAGTCTATAATGATAAATCGCATATGGAGATACAAATATGAGCCATACATCTTATGAAAACGCAAGAGCAAGAGTACAACGAAGCGAGTTAGCCGTTCCAGGATCTTCGCCAAAAATGTTTGAAAAAGCATTAAATTCACCAGCAGACTTTATTTTCTTAGATTTAGAAGATGCCGTCTCTCCAAATGACAAGGTTACAGCGCGTGAGAACGTCATAAAGGCCCTTAAAGAAATAGATTGGAGAGGAAATGGTAAAACTATATCCGTCAGGATAAACGGTCTTGATACTCATTATATGTATAGAGATGTTGTTGAAATAATGTGCCAAGCAGGGGAATTTGTTGATACTTTACTGATACCTAAGGTAGGTGTCTCAGGAGATGTATACATGGTTGATTGTATGGTTAATCAGATAGAACAAGAAAGAGGTTTAAAAAACAAAGTCGGTCTTGAATGTTTAATTGAGACTGCACTTGGTATGGTGAATATTGAAGAAATTGCACAATCATCAAAAAGATTGGAAGCCCTTCATTTTGGAGTGGCAGATTATGCGGCAAGCTTAAGAGCAAGGACTGTTGTAATTGGTGGATTGAACCCAGACTATCCTGGCGATCAATGGCATCATGGGCTAGCTAAACTTGTAGCTACATGCAGAGCATATGGCTTAAGGCCAATTGATGGACCATTTGGAGATTTTAATGATCCAGATGGTTATATTAATGCAGCAAAAAGAGGTGCCGCAATTGGTATAGAGGGAAAATGGGCAATTCACCCTTCTCAAATCGAACACGCTAATAAGGTATTTTCTCCTCCTGCACAAGAAGTTGAAAAAGCTCATCGTATTATAGAAGAATTAGCAAAAGCTGCTGCCGAAGGAAAGGGAGCTGCGCAACTAGATGGAAGAATGATAGATGCGGCATCTGAGAAGATGGCTGAAAATATCATAAATATAAATAATTTAATACAGTCGAAAAAATAATGAATATACATGAATATCAAGCAAAAGAAATATTAACTAAATTTGGAGTAGCAATACCTAAAGGTGGAATAGCATATAGCCCGGAAAATGCTAAAGATAAAGCTACAGAACTTGGCGGTGATATGTGGGTAGTTAAAGCTCAAATTCATTCTGGGGCAAGAGGAAAAGCAGGAGGAATTATAGTTTGTAAAAGTCATCAAGAAGTTTTAGATGCTGCAAACACACTCCTTGGCAAAACCCTTGTTACTAACCAAACTGGACCAGATGGCCTAACAGTTCAAAGAATCTATGTTGAAGAAGCATCAGATATAAAAAAAGAATATTATTTAGGATTAGTTTTCGATAGAAGCACAGAAAGTATTATGGTTGTGGCTTCGTCAGAAGGCGGAATGAGTATAGAAGAAATAGCAAAAGAAAAACCAGAATCAATTATTCGTGCGAAAGTTGAAGCTGCTGTTGGAATGCAAAGTTTTCAAGCAAGAGAAATTGCATTTGCATTAGGATTAGAAGCTAAGGCAATATCAAGGTGTGCATCAGCAATATTAGGATGTTATAAAGCATTCACTACATCAGATGCAACTATGGTTGAAATCAATCCGTTGGTTTTAACTGGAGATGATCACATTTTAGCTTTGGATTGTAAAATGTCATTTGATGATAATGCCTTATATAGAATCCCACAAATTGCTGAACTTAGAGACAAAACTCAAGAAGACTCTAAAGAGACATATGCTCATGATAGAGGTTTAAACTATATAGCTCTAGATGGAGATATAGGAAATATTATTAATGGTGCTGGTCTCGCGATGGCATCAATGGATATGATTCAACTAGCAGGAGGCAAGCCTGCAAATTTCTTAGATGTAGGCGGAGGTGCAACACCAGAAAAATTTGTGAAAGCATTCAAACTAATATCCAGTGATCCAAAAGTTAAAGTTATTCTGATCAATATCTTTGCAGGTATTAATAGATGTGATTGGGTTGCACAAGGCATTGTTGATGCGCTAGCTCAAATTACAATAGAACAACCTTTGGTTATTCGACTTGCAGGAACAAATGTTGATGAAGGCATGAAAATTTTAAAAGATAGTAATATTGATTATATTGAAGCTTCAACATTAGAAGAGGCTGCTAATAATGCTGTTAAAGCACTCAAAGATTTGGAGAATAAATAATAATGGCTATATTAATTAATAAAGAATCAAAAATAATTGTACAAGGTTTTACAGGAAAAATAGGTAGTTTTCATGCAGAAGAAATGATTGCTTATGGGACTAATGTTGTTGGTGGAGTAACACCCGGCAAAGGTGGACAAAAACACTTGGATAGACCTGTTTTCAATACCGTCAAAGAAGCGGTAAAAGAAACTGGGGCAGACTGTAGTATATTATTTGTACCACCCGCTTTTGCAGCAGATTCTGCAATGGAAGCAGCTGATGCAGGAATTAAGACCTTGGTTGCGATTACTGATGGAATACCAGCTCACGACATGATTAAGGTGAAACGTTATATGAGACGTTATAAAAATGAAGAAAGAATGACGATGGTTGGGCCAAATTGCGCAGGAGTAATAAGTCCAGGAAAATGTATGTTAGGTATTATGCCAGGTCATATTTATAAGGAAGGTAATGTCGGCGTTATTGGAAGATCAGGTACACTTGGCTATGAGGCTGCTGAGCAAATGAAAAATTTAGGAATTGGTATATCAACAAGTGTAGGTATCGGCGGGGACCCAATAAATGGTAGTGCCTTTAAAGACCATCTAGAAAAATTTGAACATGATGATGATACAAAAGTCATACTAATGATTGGTGAAATAGGTGGACCACAAGAAGCAGAAGCTGCTGAATATGCAAAACACAATGTATCTAAACCTGTTATTGCTTACATAGCTGGCTTAACAGCACCTAAAGGTAAAAGAATGGGACATGCTGGAGCAATTGTTAGTTCTAAAGGAGAGTCTGCTGCAGATAAAGTAGAAATACTTGAAGCTGCAGGAATAACAATTGCGAAAAATCCATCAGTTATTGGTGATACAGTAGCCTCGGTTCTCAAATCTCTATAGTAAAATGAATACATTGGGTCTTATTGATATAGGAGCTAACTTAACTCATCCTCAACTACATAATCAATTAGATAAAGTAGTTGAGAATATGAAAATTAAAAATATAAAAAAAGCTATAATTACTTCCTCAAATCTTGAGGATACTAAGGTAGCTTTGGACATCATAAAAATATATCCAAAAATATTTTACACAACCGTTGGTTTTCATCCACATAATGCAAAAGATTTCACTCATGAAAATATTGATGAAATTATTAAGTATTCTGAAAATAAAAAAGTTCTGGCCATAGGAGAATGCGGCTTGGATTACTATAGAGAGTATTCAAAAAAGAATGATCAATTGTTCTGCTTTGAAGAACAACTAAAGATTGCTAAAAATACTAATTCCCCTATTTTTTTACATGAAAGAAATGCTCATGATGACTTTGTAATGATGCTAAAAAAATATATTCTTGAAATTGAAAAAGTTGTAATACATTGTTTTACAGGAACAAAAAAGGAATTAGACATATATCTAGATATGGGTTGCTACATAGGTATAACGGGGTGGATATCTGATCTTAACAGAGGCAAGCATTTACATGATTTAATTAAATATATTCCAGAAGATAAGTTAATGATTGAAACTGATGCACCTTATCTAACCCCTAAAAATATTCCATTCAAGAATACTGGAGTTAATGAACCTTCATATCTAAATTATGTTGCTCAAAGTATTGCTGAATGTTTAAATAAAGATATTAGCTATGTAGAGAAAATTACAGTTAGTAACACAAAGAGGTTCTTTTCTATATGAATAAAACTATTAAAACTAAATTAAAATTACCAACGGGTAAAGATAACTTATTACTACATTCGTGTTGCGCCCCATGTTCCGGTGATATCATGGAAAGATTAATAGAATCTAATGTAAATTATACTATTTTTTTCTATAACCCAAACATACATCCTCATGAAGAGTATCTTCTCCGTAAAGAAGAAAATATGAATTTTTCTATTAAAAATAATATCTCATTTATAGATGCTGACTATAATCCTAGAGCTTGGTTTGATATGACTAAGGGAATGGAAGCAGAACCGGAAAGAGGTAAAAGGTGCTCCATATGTTTCGATATGAGATTTATTAAAACTGCTGAGTATGCCTCTAAAAATGGGTTTGATATAATTTCTAGTACACTTGGAATTTCAAGGTGGAAAGATATGAATCAAATTAATCAGTCCGGAATCTATGCTGCTTCTAAGTTCAAAAATATGGAGTATTGGACTTATAATTGGAGAAAAGAAAATGGTTCACAGCGTATGATTGAAGTTTCCAAAGACGAAGGTTTTTATATGCAAGAGTATTGTGGTTGTGTATATTCTCTTAGAGATACCAATGCTTGGAGAAAAAAAAACCTGAGATCAGTAATAGAAATTGGGAAAAACTTCTATTCACATTCAGACAAAGATACCGCTGATAATTAAAAAACCTATCAAACTTAACCATGACAGAAAAGCCCTATATATAATTGATTGTATAAATGTTAACTTTTCTTCATTGTCGTCTTTAGTATCATTTCCTAATTCTTGATAGGATGCTATACCAACAGCATTTATAAGAGAAATATTTGAGTCATATAAACTTTTTTCTTTTTTTGGTGATTTCCATACTTTGCTACATAATTCATAATTTGCCACTACTGCAAATGCAAAAGTACATAGTCTGATTGGAATGTACTCTATTATCGATATAATATTTTTTAATTCTTTTTTAGTTTTTTGGTCAATTTTCATTTCTTTATTATGAATATAGCTATCTAGTATAATAAATGCTAGTGATCCGGAAGATCCCAAAAGAAGAAAGCAGAATAATACTGTGAATATATTTCTTGTTGAGTTATAAAATATATTTTCAATTAAATTTTTATTATTATAATTTGATAAAACATAATTAAATCTTTCGGAGGTTTCATTATTTTCTTGATTGTCCAAAGAAAACTTAAATTCTTCTACTTTTCTATTAAATTCACTTGGCTTTAAACAATAAACAAGAATTATTAGATCTAGAATGAAAGCAAAAAAACCATGTAAGTAATTATTGAGTATATATGTTAAAAGCGAATAAAATATCATTATAGAAATAGGAAATAATAGATAAACATAATATTTATTATCTAAATAAACTTTTATGAATGTTTTATATCTTTCAAAAGTTACATTTATCACCTTGGTATCTTTCATTTGTGAAATTGGATCATAAATATATTCAAGAACCAAGGCAAAGAATATTAATAGTGCTGTAATCATTTTTAACCTTTTATTTTATCCCATTCAAAAAATTTTCCAGGATCCTCTTTTCTTTCTGGTGAAACCTTATTATGACCTATTATGTTATTCTCTACAATTTTCGGATAACAAGTCTTCATTATTTTAATTACTTCTCTTAATTTACTATATTGTTCCTCTGTAAATATTGAGCTAGAGGTACCCTCGAGCTCTATCCCGATAGAAAAATCATTGTAGTTTTCTCTGCCTTTATATTGTGATACTCCTGCATGCCAAGCTCTCATATTGAATGGTACAAACTGAGATAACACTCCATTTCTCCTAATAAATAAATGTGATGACACCCTGAGGCCTTTAAGTGACAGAAATGTTTTGTCTTTAGCTATATCTAGCTTATTTGTAAATAAGTCGCTGACATTTTCATTATCATAAGCGCCTTCTGGAAGGCTTATACAGTGTATGATAATTGTATCAATATCAATATTATCTGGCCTTAAATCATAATTATCCGAAGGAAGGTAAGAAATATCCTCTATTAAGTGTAATTTCGTATTAATTTTAAGCATTTTCTGTACAAGAACCTATCATTCGCTGATATCATGTTAACTATTCTTAATTATGCCAAATTTTTTAATTAATACAGATATAAAATTACAAAATATCATTAAAGATCTCAAGTCTTCAAGTGTGATAGGCTTGGATACAGAGTTCATAAGAGAATCTACCTATTATCCAATTCTAGCTTTATTGCAGCTAAGTGATGAAAATCATACATATTGTATAGATATTCTTGCGTTAGAAGACAAGGAGCCTATTATAAACTTATTAAAAGATAAGAATATTATTAAAATAATTCATTCCTCTAAGCAGGATCTAGAAGTTTTAAATAATTATTATGATTGTTATCCAGAAAATATATTTGATACACAACTAGCTGACAATTTTCTAAATCCACAAATAAGCATCAGTTATTCTAATTTGGTAAAAAAACACTTTAATGTTTTTCTCAAAGAAGGTTCATGGAGGACTGATTGGCTGAAAAGACCTATTTCGAATGATAAGCTTGAATATGCAGGAAATGATGTGAAGTATTTAATTAAGCTACATGAAATATTAAAAAGTGAATTAACAAAATTAGAACGATATGATTGGTTTCTCGAAGAACAAGATCTCGAGCTTAAAAAGTCGAATGTAGTCACAGAACCAGCTATGGCATGGGAAAAAGTGAACTTACCTTCAAAGATTACTGAAACACAAATAAACCATTTGAAGATATTATCTAAATGGAGAGAAGAAAAGGCTATTCAGAACGATATGCCAAAAAGATGGATTTTCAGTGACAGTGAACTAATAAAGATTACTCTAGCTCGTTCGAATAAAATAATGTCTATATTAGACAATTTAAAGCACCAACCTAATGAAGAAGATATAAGTTACATTCTTTCTGTTTTAGAACTTAAGTATGATGAAGCCCCGGTTGAGTTTAAGAATTTTGACGCCTCAATGTATAATAAGAGAGTTAATATATGTCATCAAACACTAGAGGTAGTATGCGATGAGTACAAGGTGGCTTCATCATTAATTGCAAATAAGCGAGATATTGATTTGTTTGCAAGGGGTAGAAAAGATATTAGATTTTTACAGGGTTGGAGATTTAAAATATTTGGTAAGTTGGTACAATAAACAATGCGTAAATATTCCTCAAAAGTAGTTGATGGCAAAGACAGATCTCCAAGTAGATCAATGTTGAGAGCTGTTGGTTTTAAAGATAAAGATTTTAAGCTTCCACAAATAGGAATAGCTTCCACTTGGAGCATGGTTACACCATGTAATATGCATATAAATGAGCTTGCCGAAGTAACTGCTAAATCAATTGATGCTAGTGGAGGAAAGTCTATTATTTTCAATACAATAACTATTTCAGATGGCATATCAATGGGCACTGAAGGCATGAAATACTCATTGGTCTCTAGAGAGGTCATAGCTGACTCTATTGAGACAGTCGTGGGCTGTGAAGGTTTTGATGGCTTTGTTACAATTGGTGGTTGTGATAAAAATATGCCTGGATGTATTATGGCTATGGCACGATTAAATAGACCTTCTATTTTTGTATATGGTGGGACAATCCTACCAGGAATTTATAAGTCTAAAAAAATTGATATTGTTTCAGTATTTGAGGCAGTAGGTGAAAATGCAAATAAAAAAATTTCTAATTCAGAATTATATGCAATTGAAAAGAAAGCAATACCTGGTCCAGGATCATGTGGAGGCATGTATACTGCAAATACCATGGCATGTGCAATTGAGGCTTTGGGAATGAGTTTGACAAATAGTTCTGCTCAGGTAGCTATATCTAATTCTAAGAAAGTTGATTGTAAAGATTCTGCCAAGGCATTAATGATTTGTGTTAAAAAAGACATTAAACCTAGAGATATTATAAACAAAAAATCTCTTGAGAATGCAATAACAGTTGTTATGGCTTTAGGAGGATCAACCAATGCTGTGCTTCATTTATTAGCTATAGCTAATTCTGCTGGAGTTAACATCAGTCTTAGTGAATTTGATTCCGTAGGTAAGAAAACTCCAGTTCTTGCCGACCTTAAGCCGAGTGGAAAATATTCTATGTCCGAGTTAGTAGAAATCGGTGGAGTAGCACCACTAATGAAAATGCTTCTTGAGGAAGGTCTGCTGCATGGTGATTGTTTAACTGTAACAGGTAAAACTTTGAAACAAAACTTAAAAAAGGTAAAGCACTATAATAAGCATCAGAAAATTATAATGCCATTTAATTCTCCAATTAAAGATAATGGGCATTTAATTATTCTTAAAGGTAATCTATCGCCTCAAGGTTCCGTTGCAAAAATATCAGGTAAAGAAGGAACTAAGTTTGTTGGAAAAGCTAAAGTTTATAATTCAGAAGAATTGGCTTTGAAAGATATACTGAATGATAAAGTTCAGAAGGGAACAGTTATTGTTATAAGATATGAAGGCCCAGTTGGTGGACCAGGAATGAGGGAAATGTTATCACCTACGTCCGCCGTTATGGGAAAAGGATTAGGAAAAGATGTTGCATTAATAACTGATGGAAGATTTTCTGGTGGCAGTCATGGCTTTGTAGTTGGCCATATTTCCCCGGAAGCATATATTGGAGGACCTTTGGCTATTATAAAGAATGGAGACATTATTGAAATTAATGCAATTACTCAACAATTATCTCTTAAACTTACTAATATAGAAATCAAAAAAAGATTAAGTCATTGGAAGAGACCAGGCAGAAAAACTATATCTGGAGTTTTATCTAAATATGCTAAATTAGTCAGTCAAGCTGATAAAGGTGCGATTACTGTTGATTAGACATTAGTTCGTCTATTTCAGCCTTATATATTTTCTGAATTATCTTATGTAATATATTTAATCTCTCAATCGCATGATCCATGGCAATTAATTTATTTTTAGTAGATGAATCTAAGGGCAAACACTCTATTAACCTAAAACCTACCCATGAAGCATCTGCATACCTTTCTTTTTTAAAGCTTATGACATGTTTAATTCCTGGATATATTTTTTTATAAAATCTAGACAACAATAAATGTTTCTGAGGAATCATATATTCTTTTTCAATCTCGATATCTTCTATCGTTCCGGTAAGTAAATTTGTTTTTTCTAGACCGCGATCAAGTATCTTGACTTTATTAATTCCCTCTACAGTTATTCCTAATAAGCCATCATCAAGTTGATTCCAATCTGTTATCTTTACAAGACATCCATAGTTATACACATCAGTTATATATTCTTCTTTAGAATTATTTCTAATTAATACAATACAGAAATCAGTATTATTTTTTATGCAATCTCTAACCATATCAAGATATCTTCTTTCAAAAATTCTGAGGGGAAACAATCCGCCCGGCAACACTATGCTTTGAAGAGGAAATAATGGTATCAGCTTTTTTATCATCATGTATCCTTCTTATTGAATTTTAATGAAACTGAATTTATACAATATCTTTTACCTGTGGGTTTAGGACCATCATCAAAAATATGGCCAAGGTGTGCGTCACAAACCATGCATAACGCTTCAACTCTAGACATCCCAAGTGATGTGTCGGTTTTAAAATAAAGAGACATATTTGATGCGACTTCATAGAAGCTAGGCCATCCTGTTCCAGAGTCAAATTTATGGGTAGATTCAAACAAGACATTGTCGCAACAGGCGCAATGGTAGGTACCTATTTCTATATTTTTATTAAGAGCACCACTAAAGGGAGCCTCTGTTCCTTTTTTTCTTGTAACATTGTAAACAGATTCAGAAAGCATATCTTTCCATTCAGTATCTGACTTATTAACTTTTTTCATTTTTAATATAATTCCTGATGTCAATTGTACTTTTATTGCTCATTAATAATATAATGTCAATTTTCTTTTCAAGATTTCTTATATGTTCTAATGCCTTAGAATATGAGTTCACTATATATAAGTTTTTATTTTTATTTTGAATAGCCCATTTATATTGCGGAGGTTTTATTAAAATACTAAAATGTGAATTATTTAATGCTATAGGGAGGTTTTTCTTATGTGCACCAGAAATCATTGAGTGCGACTTTATTTCACATATTGATAATATTTTCTTACCCTTAAAATTTTCTTTTAATGATTTAATTGAGCTTTCAATCTCTGTTGGATGGTGAGCAAAGTCATCATATATTTTTATATCTCCTTTACTCTCAACTGCCTCCATTCGTCTTTTAACGCCTTTAAACTCTTTTATAGCTTCAATGCACTTTGCAAAGGAAACTCCAGTCTGAATAGAAGCTAAGATTGCTAACGAAATATTTTTATAATTATGTACGCCTATAAGTGATGAATCTATTTTTTTTTCATGTGTTAGCTTTGTGTTTATTTTTTTAAGATAAAAACTATTATCTTTATGAGAAAGAGACCAGTCTGAATCTTTATAACCTTTTGATGTCAAAGAAACTTTTTTTGACCAGAGACCTTTTTCAATCATTTTAATAATATTCTTATCATCTCTGTTATAAATAATCCTCCCACTCCTTGGAACAATCCTAACTAAATGATGAAAATTTTTAATAACAGCATCTATATTCTCAAATATATCTGCATGGTCGAACTCAATATTATTTATCACCAATATGTCAGGATGATAATGTATATATTTTGAGCGTTTATCAAAAAAAGAAGTATCATATTCATCAGCTTCAATCACAAAAAATTCTGATGCTGTCAGTTTTGCTGGTGAATTTAGGTTAACTGGCTGACCTCCAATAAGATAGCTTGGGTTTAGTTTTGCATATTTTAATATCCAAGTGATAATGGAAGAGGTTGTTGTCTTACCATGTGTACCTGATATGGCTATAACTCTTTTCTTGCATAATACATTTTCATACAACCACTGAGGCCCTGATATATGCTTAATTTTTTTTTCAAGTAATTTTTCTATTATACTCATGCCACGTGACATCACATTTCCAACTATTACTAGATCGAATTTCTTATCCAAGATTTTTGGATTATATCCTTCGGTGAAGTTGATATTTTCTTTTTCTAAAACAGATTTCATTGGATCATATAAGTTTTTATCTGATCCGGTAACTTGATGTCCCAATTGTTTGGCAATTATTGCTATGCCAGCCATGAATGTTCCACCAATTCCTAATATATGTATTTTCATAATATTAGCACTTGAATAAATAACATCATAATAAATACGCATGCAATACTATGTAATAGTGATATTGCTAGTCCAATAGACATTGTGGTATCAAAAGCATTTTTGAATACATGTCCATTTACAAACCAAGCATAAAGTGAAATTATTAGAAAAATAAATATTATTGAATTTTCATCTACGATCCCACTTATTGAAATTATTCCGGTGAAGGTAGCTATCAGCGCATGTATTCCCAATATGCCAGATGAAACCTGTATGCGCCTCGAAGAAAATAAATTCTGAGTTCCTTTATTATTATCTTGTATTCCAAGACATATTTTTATAAACAACAGGGTTACAACTATATATATGACTGCAAAAAATATATTTATAGTATAACTAATATTAGGATCAACTGATATTAAGCCAACAATTATATTAATTAGTATTATTGTTGTTAAGAAGTTAGACGTAGACGGGAGATCTTGGGGCCCACGAGTAAACATCAGAATATCTAGAAAAATCTTTAAATTTAATATCATATTAATGCTATAATTAATACCTTCATAACTAAGCTAAGGATAACATATTGGACGAAAACTCTATAATCAAATCTTACAAGAGAGTCTCCGGATTTTATGACGTAACCTTTGGGCAAGTCTTCAGGCCTGGTCAAAAAGCTATTATTAAAAAAATGAACTGTAGCAGTAAAGACAATGTGCTAGAAATAGGTATAGGGACAGGTTCGTCACTGCAGTATTATCCTGATAAGACTAAAGTAGTAGGCATTGACTTATCACCAGACATGTTAGATTTAGCAAAAAAAAGAATTATTAAAGATTCTGTGCAAAACAAACATATTTTATTAATGAATGGAGAGGAGCTCACTTTTGCCGACAATACTTTTGATAAAGTAGTAGGGATGTATGTTGTGTCTGTTACTCAGGATCCAAAGAAACTAATTGAAGAGATGAAACGAGTCTGTAAGAGTGATGGTGATATATATATAGTCAATCATTTTAGTAACGAAACTGATAACAGATTGGTTAAAATGTTTGAAAAAGGTTTAATGCCCATTAGCAAGTTATTAGGCTGGAAACCATATTTCCCATTTACCGAATTCAATGAATATGCGGATTTGAATGTTCAAGAGATGTCCAAAGTTAATATATTTGACTATTGGAATATAATACATGCAACTAATAATAAATAATTTTATTAAGCTGCGGCAGCCTCATCAATTAGCTTTTTCAATTCACCGGACTCAAAAAGTTCTAAAGTAATATCACATCCGCCAATTAGTTCACCTTTAATATAAAGTTGCGGAAAGGTTGGCCAATCTTTAAAGCTTGGTAAATCTCTCATAACTTCTTGATCAAGAATTACATTGCAGTATCCAAATTCTTTACCACATTGTTTTAATGCTTCTACTGTTCTTGATGAAAACCCACACATTGGCATTTCGGGTGTACCCTTCATGTATAACATAATTGTATTTTCTGTAACTTGTTTCTTGATTCTATCTAATGCTGACATATTCTCTCTCCTTTTGATTCATTTTGTAGATAAATCGGTCATACCTAGCTTTGAAACCAGATATAAATCAAAATTTATCTAATTACATACCCAATCCATTATGGCTATAACCCATAAACAGTAACATTGGTATACTAAGCAATGTATTTGTTCGAGATGCTAGTAATGCAACTTTCTTTGCTTTAGCAATTTCTTCTGGAGTAGCATCCACCATACCAAGTATTTTCTTTTGGTTTGGCCAAATTAGAACCCATACATTAAATAACATTATCGTTCCTAACCAAGCCCCTATACCAATTCCTGCAGCACCATCTGATAACGTGAATGCCGCATGTAGCATCCCATGATCTTGTAGGTATAAAGCACCTGTAATCCATGTCACAACAGCACCCCATCTAAACCAAACCAATGCTAGTGGAGCAACATATTTTCCAATAGCTGCTGGACCAGGCTCTTTATCTGCTATTGCAGATGCCATAGCTGGGACTTGCACAAAATTAAAATAATACAATAATCCAATCCAAGTCACACCAGATAGATAGTGTAACCATCTAAGGTAATGCTCGATATCAACCAGTTTTCCGCCAATAGCTAGTACTAGCACCGCTGATAATACAAATCCTGATATAATTGTTCCTTTTATTGATAATAGTGGGTTCATACATGCCTCAAAAATAATTATATTATGGATGATATAATAAATGATGTAAGCTGTTTTATCTATCAGTAAGTTAATAAATTTAAGTGTTTTTAAGGAACAACAATATATGTGTGGAATTTGTGGTGAAATGAGATTTGATGGTGATAAGCCAAATCAGTCAAAAATGCTTAATATGATGGATAGCATAGCAAAAAGAGGTCCAGATCATGGAGATGAGTACCAATATGATAATATTTATTTAGGCCATCGTAGATTATCAGTAATAGATATATCTAGTAAATCTCATCAGCCGATGATAGATAAAAAAACAGGTAATGCAATTGTTTTTAATGG
Organism: Gammaproteobacteria bacterium; assembly: GCA_018670435.1. GTDB lineage: Bacteria > Pseudomonadota > Gammaproteobacteria. Next base: position 74,098 of record JABHRC010000037.1, on the reverse strand, counting down.
AGTTGTTTATAATTTTAAAGAATTAAGAAAATTACTTATAAAAAAAGGATATAGTTTTTCCTCAGATGGTGATACAGAGGTAATTTTAAAGAGCTATGATTACTATGGTCGGGAATGTGTTAAATTTTTTGACGGTGTTTTCTCATTTTGTATTTTTGATTCAGAAACAAAAGAATTATTTTTAGCGCGAGATAGATTAGGTATTAAGCCTCTATATTATAAAATTAATAAAAAATATTTTTCTTTTTCATCTAATACGAGAGCACTAATTGATAAGAATGATAATCAAATTAATCATAAAAGCCTTCACTATCAATTTACTTTACATTCAGTTGTTCCAGCACCAAATACAATATTCAAAAATATATATAAATTAGAGCCAGGGCATTCGATGACAATTAGTTCTAAAGGCCAGATTTCAAAGAAACAGTATTACTCATTGAATGACATTGCACTTAATAAAAAAATCCAGGAAAATGAAATCTTAGAAGAATCAGAGAGATTACTTATAAAGTCAATTGGTAAAAGGTTCTACACAGCTGATGTTGACGTAGGTGTCTTGCTGTCTGGAGGATTAGATTCTAGTTTGATTGTTGCAATGGCAGCTAGGAGCAAATTATCTGACATTAATACTTTTTCTATTGGTTTCCCAACAATTGATAATGAGGTCGGAGATGAGTTTTATTATTCAGACATTGTTTCAAAACAATTTAACACTAAACATTATAAGTACAATATCAATCAGGATCATTTGTTTGAATCACTTGATAATGTTATTAAGGAAATGCCTGAGCCAATGTTCAGCCAAGATTCAGCAGCATTTTATTTATTAGCAAATGAAGTTTCAAAAAAACAAAAGGTTGTATTGAGTGGTCAAGGAGCAGATGAGTTATTTGGCGGGTATTTCTGGTATGAAAAAATGAATGATGCTAATGGTAGTGACTCAGAAAGGTTTATGGGACATTATTTTGACCGTAGTCATGATGATTACTGCAATACAATTAGAAAAGAGTATATATCAAATAATTATAGCGAAGAATTGATAGAAAGATTATTTGCGCAACAGAGAGATGATATCAGTTATATTGATAAAACATTAAGAATAGATTTGTCAACATTGGTGGTTGATGATCCAGTTAAAAGAGTTGATAGCATGACTATGGCTCATGGATTGGAGACTAGAGTGCCTTTCCTAGACATTGACTTGGTAGAGTTTATGTCATCAATTCCATCTGCTCAAAAATTACAAAATAGTGGAAAATATTACCTAAAGAAGATTGCCGAAAAATATTTAAGCAAAGATCTAATCTATAGAGATAAGTTTTACTTCCCAGTACCTCCATTAAAAATACTTGAAGGAAAATTTCTAGATTATGTTAGATCAATTTTACTTTCGAAGAATTGTTCTGATAGGGCGCTCTATAATCAAGACAATATCAATACTTTGTTACTGAATCCTAATTCATATTTTACTAAGTTGAATGGCAATAAGCTTTGGCATTTAGCTTTACTGGAAAGATGGTTTCAATTGAATATTGATGCATAAAAAAACCCATCTCATGTGAGATGGGTTTTAAAAGTCTCTAGCTGTTTAGCTTTAGAATTTATGTAATAAACCAAGACCATAAGTACGGACTGCACTACCAGCTCCTTCAATACCTTTTCTAGTATAACCTATTGTTATATTAGTAGATTTACTTAAGTTCATTTGATTTGAGATACTAACAGTATCGTAGTCAGTTGTTGCAGTATCCATGTTTCCGCTAGCGTAAACTAACTGAATCATGTTATTACCCATAGTATAGTGAGTACCCATCGTTGTGATGTCACCTGCACCATGGTTTGAACCTGCTATTTCAAGATCTTCATTTGTATAGAAAACACCCATGTTAGGCATTACTTTAAATGAGGCAAAGAATTTATCATTACTAGTACCGTAGTTAGAAGCACCACTCTTATCGTGTGATCTAGCAAAACCAAACTCTAGGCCAGGCATGATATCTTTTAATTTCAGACCAAATGCATAGTCTCCTTTTGCAACATTAGCAGCATTACTACCACCAACATCATCAGCCATACCACGCATATAAGCAATTTCCATTGGCCCCATTGCAGCATGATAAGAAATGGTAGAATCCCATGTTCCAGCTATACCAAATGAGCCATCAGAGGTACCACCATGATTATTCAATGCCAGTGCAGTATCCATATTTGAATCATACATACCCATTAGTTTATATGGAGATTCAAAAGAACCTATTCCAATATAACCAAGCGATGTTAAGAAACCTAAGTTTCCAACATGTAAGTCAAATGTGCGGCAATCTCTCGCGCCTGTACATGCAGTAGCGCTATCTGCACCAGATGTGCCATCAGCAATATCGAATTTCCATTCAGCATGCCCAATTAGGCTCATACCGCCTAAGTTTTCTTTAAATTTAATCCCTAATCTACTTTTCCCATCATTATCTCTGATGTTATCGATAGAATCAGCAGCACCTGTCGTTTTATTATCATACCCAACGTATAAACGACCAAAAAAATGTACACCACTTCCTGATTTAGCAGCAGATGCATGAGACGAATGACTATCCATACCATGTCCACCTGCAAAGGCTAGTGATGAAGATACAGCCAAAATAGCGGCTGCAGTAAATAACTTATTCATATTTTCCCCGGTTCTTTATTATTGTCTATTTAAAGAGTATTTTGACATAAAATTATGTTAAAACAAGGGTTTTTAACCATTTAAGTAGTATAATCTTTTCATAATATACTGATTTCCTAAAATTGCTCATAGCACAATAAACTTAAAGACTGTTATGTTTTATACTATTATTGTATTAGAATACCCCTTTATTTTTTTTCTGTATGAATATTATGAAGAATTACTTGATGAATACTTACAATCGTAAAAATATATCCTTTGTTAAGGGCAAAGGTGCATATCTATGGGACTCAGATAACAATAAATATCTAGACGCACTTTGTGGCTTAGCCGTTACAAGTTTGGGGCACTCGGATCCTGAGATTGCAGATGTAATTTCACAGCAATCCAAAACATTAATTCATACATCAAATGCTTTTATGATTAAGCAGCAAGAACAGTTAGGAGAAAAACTATGCAAGTTGTCAGGTATGCAATCAACTTTTTTTTGTAATTCTGGAGCAGAAGCCGTAGAGGCATCAATTAAGATTGCTAGAAAGTACGGCAACGATAGAAAAATTACTAATCCAAAAATTATAGTCATGGAAAATAGTTTTCATGGCAGAACTATGGCTGCATTGTCAGCAACAGGTGGAGATAAAGCACATGCAGGTTTTTATCCTTTGTTGGATGGTTTGCTAAGAGTTCCTTATAATGATATTGATGCTATTAAAAAACTATCAGACAAACACGATGATATTGTAGCTATACTACTTGAGCCTATTCAGGGTGAAGGAGGCATTATCATACCTGATAAAAGTTATCTAAAAGAGCTAAGAATTATTTGTGATATATCCAAATGGTTATTGATGATAGATGAAGTACAGTCTGGATTTTGCAGAACAGGAAAATGGTTTGGTTTTCAACATAGCTCAATTATCCCAGATGTAATATCTATAGCGAAAGCTCTTGGCAATGGTGTTCCTATAGGAGCATGCCTAGCTAGCAATGCTGCAGCAGATGTACTAGTTCCTGGAAGTCATGGATCAACATTTGGTGGAAATTTTTTATCAACATCAGTCGGATTGACAGTATTGGATATTATGAAGAAAAAAAGCTTATGTAAAAATGCTAGAGATATAGGATTGTATTTAGAAACAGAATTGAATAAAAAACTATCACACTTTGACGTTATCAAAGAGATAAGATGCAAAGGTTTGATGATAGGGATAGAATTAAAAGTGAATTGCATGCATCTTGTCGAAGATGCATTAGAGAATAGGCTGGTAATTAATGTAACAAAGGAGAATACTATTAGAATGTTGCCACCATTAATTCTTGATAGAGATCAAGCTGATACAATTGCAAATACCTTACGAAAAATTATAGGTGAGATTAAATATGAATAAAGTGAGACATTTTAGGTCTTTATTGGATATAAATAAAAATGAATTCATTAAGCTGATAGAGAGATCTATCGAGCTCAAAGAGGAATCTAGAAAAAATATTTCTAATAACTCTCTACAAAATAAAACTATGGCCATGATTTTTAAAAAAAATTCTACCAGAACACGAGTTGCTTTCGAGACAGCAATGGTAACGATGGGTGGGCATGCAATTTTTTTATCGTCAGATACGACCCAAATTACTAGAGGGGAAGACTTGGCTGATACAGCAAAAGTTTTATCTGGAATGGTCGATATAATTATGATTAGAACACATGATCATGATGAGGTAGAAGAGTTAACGAAGAATTCAACAGTACCAATAATCAATGGTTTAACTGAAAAGTACCACCCTTGTCAGCTGCTTGCTGACATGCAAACTTATTATGAGGAAAGGGGCTCAATAGAGGGGAAGACGATTGCTTGGATAGGCGATGGTTGTAACATGTGTAACTCATATATTAATGCAGCAAAAATTTTAAATTTCAAACTTAAAATTGCGACACCATCAGGATTTGAGCCTGATAGCAAAACGTTGTCTCTAGCAAAGGATAATGTGGAGTTATGTGATCTCCCTGGACAAGCTGTTGAAGATTGCGATTTAGTCACAACAGATGTTTGGACAAGCATGGGCGATGAAAATGAATCTGAAAAAAGAAAACATTTGTTTAAGGGCTATCAGATAAATCAAAGTTTATTTGATAAAGCTAAGTCAGATGCAATTTTTCTGCACTGTCTTCCTGCTCATAGAGGAGAAGAGGTAGATGCGGAGGTGATTGACGGTTCAAGAAGCAGGGTATGGCAACAAGCTCATAATAGACTCTTTACTAGTAAGGCCTTAATCGAGTTTTTATTAAATGAATCTAAGTAAATTAGATACTATTTATTTTATCAAGTAATTTATTTTTTTTAATAACACAGTCACAGTTTATTATCTCTTTAGAAAGTTTTTTTAATTTACTTACATCTGAGTTTATCATAATATTTTTTATTTCTGGTATTGCACTAGGGTGCATACTAAATGACTTTAAGCCAAGCCCAAGTAATAGCTTGGTGTAGTTAGAGTCTCCAGCCATCTCGCCGCATAAAGAAACAGGTATTTTATTTTTAGCACCAGCATCAATAACTATTTTAATAAGATTAAGAACAGCTGAGTTAATTGGGTCATATAAATAATTAACTTCCTCGTCAACTCTGTCTATTGCCAGAGTATATTGCACTAAGTCGTTTGTTCCTATTGAAAAGAAATCCACATGCTTTGCAAATCTATTAGCAAGTACTGCGCATGATGGCACTTCAACCATTATTCCAATTTTAATATTATTATTAAATTTCTTCTTTTCATCTCTAAGACGAGCTTTTGCAATATTAATTAGATTTTTCGCATCTTTTATTTCTGTAAAGTTGGTAATCATTGGCAGCATTATTTTTATAGTTCCATATAGTCCAGCTCTGAGGATTGCTTTGATTTGATTAATAAATACTGATTGATCACTCAAACTATATCTAATACCTCTTAATCCTAGAGCTGGATTACGAGCTATTGACCCCGTTTTAATATTGTCAGGAATTTCCTTATCAGCACCTATGTCAAGTGTTCTAAATATTACTGGATTATTTTTCATTTTCTTGACGATTTGTTTGTATGCAATAAACTGTTCATTTTCAGTTGGGAAATCTGTCCTATCTGTATATAGATATTCTGTTCTAAAAAGACCAATGCCATCAATGATTTTTTCTTTTATGATTTTTAACTCTTGAGGAAGTTCTAGATTAGCCATAATTTCTAACTTTTCTTTATCTAGAGAAATATTTTTTTTAGTCAGAACACTAGATAGAAGTTTTTTCTTTTTAAGGGAACTTTTCTTTAAACTTTCATAATATTTTATTAAGTCCTTTTCAGGATTAATGAAAATCAAACCTTCATTCCCATCTAAAATTAAATAATCACCATGTTTAATAATACTGAGCCCATTCTTAACACCAACTATGGAAGGCAGTTCTAAACTTCTTGTTAAAATTGAGCTATGAGATGATCTGCCACCATATTCTGATATTAGCCCCAACCCTTTTGACTCATAAGCTATTATTACATCTGCTGGGCTTAAATCATCTGTGACAAGGATAACGTTATTGAAGTTTTTAGAAACAATATTCATTTTAGCTTTCTTCATAATGAGATTTTTTAATAATATTTTCACTACATGATTCACATCATCAATTCTTTGCTTGATATATGGATCTTCTATGTTTTCGAATGAATCTCTAATGCTCAAGTATTCGCTTTGAATTGCCCATTCAGACGAGCAAAGGCTTTCCTTTACTCTAAATCTTATGTTATCCAAAAATGTTTTGTCGCTAACTAGAAGTATATGTGTATCTAGAAATAACCCTACATTTTTTTTAATTGATGGACTTATTTTATTTCTTATAATATTCAATTCCGACAATGTTTTTTTAAAAGTTGTTTCTAGACGTTTGGTTTCTTTAGATATAGATTTCTTGTCTATATATTCTTCTTTTATGACATTATTACCATGTTCCATTACATGGGATATGCCGATCGCAATACCTTTTGATACTGGCAAACCTTTTAATATAATTGAGCTAGGATTCTTCATCAAACTTTGCCTTTATTAGATTCTCTAAACTTTTTATCGCTGCTGACTCATCTTTTCCTGAAGCAGTTATTATTACTTCCGTACCATGAGGTGCTGCTAACATTAATATTTTCATAATGCTTTTTGCATCTGCTTTTTTATCATTATTAATTATTTCAATTATTGATTGAAACTTATTAGTGAGTGTAACTATTTTTGCCGCAGCTCTAGCATGCAAGCCAAGCTTATTTGATATTATTACTTTTTTTTCTTTCATTTTCGATTTGTATCACTCCATTTTTACCGCCTTCAACAGCTGCTTTGGTTAGATCTTTTAGATTTAGCTCTGGGTAATTAAACACATGAAGCAACATTGATAGATTGATTCCAGCAACAATATTAACGGATTTTAAATGAGAAAATTCTCTGGCAATATTGCTAGGGGTAGATCCAAACATATCAGTTAATATTAGTACACCATTTCCCTTATTTAGTAGTTTGATATATTGCTTAGCCAGATTAGTTAAATCAGATGGTTGGTCATAATGATCAATTGACAGTACTTCTGTTCTTATAGGTACTGATCCATAGGTAGATTTTGCAGCTAATAGCAATTGAGCTCCAATATCATTGTGTGTTAAAAGTAGTATTCCAATTGTCATTTTATATCTCTATGTTTCACTAGGATATTATATTTAGTAATAAAATGTCTAGAAACCATTTCTGTCATATATACAGATCTATGTTGACCGCCGGTGCAGCCTATTGAGATTGTTAGGTAATTACGGTCACTTTTTCGGAAACTTGGTATCCATTTATTTAAGAATCGAATAATGCTCAATAACATCTCTTTTGAGGTTTTGTCAGATTCAATAAAAGATATAACTTTGCGATCCTTGCCAGACAAATCCCTGAGTGATTTATTCCAAAATGGATTTTTTAAACACCGTACATCAAATACAAAGTCACTTTCACTAGGGATACTATTTTTATAACCAAATGACTGTAATTGAATCAACATGTCTTTATTATTTTTTATAATTGAAATTTTAGATGCAATTGCTTTTTTTAAATCTAATGGTAGTAATCTGTCTGTATCTATAATTAAGTCTGATTTTTCTTTTAATCTTTGCATAATTTCTGCTTCACTTGAAATAGCAGTCCTTAAATCTATATTTTTATTTGTTAAGGGATGCAATCTTCTTGTAGCATTAAATCTTGATAGTAATATCTTGATAGATGAATGTAGAAATACCGTAGTGCTTTTAAAATCTAGTTTGATTAACTCTGAATATAATATATCAATAGACTTTTGATAATCATCGCCCATTTTTATTGATCTTATATCTATACTTATAGCTATTTTTTCATATATTTTTTGATTTGACTCTTTTATGACTTTAAGGATTTGGATTATCATTTTAGGGGATAGATTATCTATGCAGAAATAACCCAGGTCCTCAAGAGATCTCAGCGCAATGGATTTACCAGATCCTGATAGTCCAGTTATAATTACTAATTTTGGTTTCATGAGTTTCAAGATAAAGTCTTTAGTTTTTTTGGTAGCTATTAATTACTGATTTAATTTCTGTTTTATTCGAACAATTTCTTATTTTTTCTCTATAATCCTTATCATCAAGCATTTCCGCTATCTTAGATAATATTTTTATATGTATTTCATTTTTATTATTTGGAGCTAACAAAGAAATAATTAGATCAACTTTTTTCCCATCACTTGAATCAAAGTCAATTGCTGTTTCAAGCATCAATATTATTATTCTAGCTTCTGATAGATTATCTATTCTAGCATGAGGAATTGCTATACCATTTCCAAATGCAGTAGTACCTAATTTCTCTCTCTCATAAAGTTTTTGAAAAATTATATCTTCACTTGTTTCGCTGATACCAGAAGCAATTTGACTAATCAATTCTAGAACATTCTTCTTGCTTCTAGATTGACAGTTCATAAGTATGCTATCTTCTGAAAAAAATTTATTTAAATCCATTTAAACACCTCTTGTTTTTCTATTTTTTGATGGAGGTATCTCTAACATTTCTCGATACTTCGCAATTGTTCTTCTCGCTACTCTTATTCCACCTTTGTTGAGACTATCAGCTATTTGGGAATCACTTAAAGGTGAACTCTTGTCTTCTTTAGAAATAATTTTTTCTAACATTGATTTAATGGCTGTTGATGAAATCATTTTACCATAATCTGTATTAATTTCTGATGAAAAAAAATGTTTCATTTCATAGACACCACGTGGTGTTTGGACATATTTATTATTTGTAGACCTAGAGATAGTTGATTCATGCATATCTACTTCAGCAGCTATATCCTTTAGCCCCAAAGGCTTCATTGCAATATCACCTTGATTTAAGAAGCTGACTTGTTTTTTAAATACAACTTTGGCAACTTTGAGTATAGTAAGATTTCGATTTTTTAGTGCTTTAAGAAAAAACCTAGCATTCTGTAAATTTGTTTTAACATATTCCTTGTCTTCTTTGTTTGATATATTTTTCATTAAATTTTCATATGCTCTATTAATCCTAATCTTTGGATTAATAGAGGGATTTAATTCAGTAAGCCATTTATTATCTTTTTTTGAAATAATGACATCGGGAATAATATGTTCTTGCTGCAATGATCTAGAAATTATATTTCCAGGTTTTGGGTTCAATGATTTGACAAGCTCTGTTGCTGCTAAATATTTGCCATCTTCTTTCTCAAACTCAGATGTAAATGCATCAAAACTTATAGTTGATGGTTTTATATCGTCTTCTAGTTTGTCAATTATGTTTTTTGCAGAATCATAGTAGTCATGATCTTTATGATAGTGTTCAAGCTGTATGGATAGACAATTTTTGAGAGAAGTAGCCCCAATACCAATTGGGTCTAGATGTTGTATCTTATGGAGTACAGCAAATATTTCTTGAAAAGTAATTTCTATATTTTTTTTTAATAAAATATATAGATCTTCTATGCTTTCTGTCAGAAAACCATCGTCGTTAATATAATCAACGATGTTGTATGCTATGAACTGATCATTTTCGTTTATTGGAGATAATCCTATTTGCCACATCAAATATTCATGCAAGGATTGATGGGAGCTGGATAATTGTTCATATGCATCATAATCATCATCACTCCTCTCAGAATAGTTAGATGCCATTATTGGTATTTCTGAGGTAACTTCAGTAGACTCGGAAGAATTCTCATTTTCTAAGAAAGGGTTCTCCAATATTTTTTCATCTATTTCTTTTTGTAAATCAAGTGAGTTTAGCTGAAGTAGTTTAATTGCTAACTGGATTTGTAAAGTCATTGTGAGTTTATTGTTAAGGGATAAACTCTGCTTCCCTTTAACGCTCATAGCTTAAAATTATCACCAAGATATACATCCTGAACAATTTTATCTTTGATAATCTCGGAAGGTTTTCCATGCGCTATTACCTTTCCATCACTGATAATGTATGCTTGATCGCATACTTTCAGTGTTTCTCTAACATTATGATCTGTTATAAGAACACCTATATTTGACTTTACCAGTTCTTTAATAATTTTTTGAATTTCTATGACTGATAGAGGATCTATGCCTGCAAACGGTTCATCTAGTAATAAAAATTTTGGCTCCGTTGCTAAAGCTCTAGCAATTTCAACCCTTCTTCTTTCTCCACCTGATAAACTTGCTCCTTTATTTGATAGAATATGTTCTATTTTTAAGGTATTGATTAATGATTGGAACTTTTCATCAATCTTACTCGAAGTTAGATGCTTCCTTGTTTCTAAAATTGCCAATATATTATCTTTCACTGATAAATTTCTAAATATTGATGCCTCTTGAGGAAGATAACTAATCCCTAAGTCAGATCTCATATGCATAGGTAACGAGGTTATGTCATCATCATTAATTGTTATTGTGCCACTATTAGATTTTATGAGTCCGACCAGCATATAAAATGTTGTTGTTTTACCAGCTCCGTTAGGACCTAAGAGTCCTATCACGCTATTTGCTTGTAAATTAATGCTAATATCGTGGACTACGGTCTTACCATTATATTTTTTATTAAGGTTTATACAGTCTAGCCCAGTCATATTATTCTTTTTCTCTTTTTTTTGTTTTTAAAATCGTTTTAACCCTATCTTGTATCTTTACTTTATCATCTTGGCTTTCTTTTTTAAGTAAAATCCAAGATTTTTTAGCTAAATCATACATCATTGCATCTCCTTGCAATTCTTGAGATTGATCGCCTGTGTATGATAACCTTTTAGCATTAGATAAAATTTTTATTTGACCCTTTATCATATCAGCTATAAGTCCATCACCGGTAGTTTTTGAGTCTGGCGTTGTAATTACCGCAAACTTAGTTGTTTCAATGATTTCAGTAGCTGGATATATGACTGCTTCTGTAGTTATTATATTAACTTCATTATTTTTATTTTCATCATATTTGTTGAATTCTACATCTTCAGTGAGATAAATTGAGTTAAAAAGAGAATCTGGATCAAGTGCATGCTTAGCTTTTATCACCCATTTTGCATCTTCTGTTGAGTTAATTTCCATTACCGGATTTATTACTTCAGATCTGAGGCTATTTGGAAATTTTTCTAATTTGTCGCCTTGCAAAGTCCAAGATATAACACCATCCACATTGGTCTCATTCATTTTAAATTTATTTATAAAATGATTAGAAATTTTTTCATCTAAATTTAGATCATTATAATTTAATGCATTAGATAATATATTATTAATCCATACTGTAAATAGTAGTAATATACCTAGAATAATTACATTTTTTCTTGAAAGTTTATTGAGGTAACTGAAAACTGGATTCATTTTTTATTTTTTGCTAAGTATATTAGATCACATACATCTCTAACTGCTCCGCTACCACCTTTTCTAGGAGTCATCCAGTCGGAGTATTCCATCAGGTTATTATAGTTTGCATTTGGAACTGTTATGGATAGCCCAACACTTTTCAATAAATTAATATCCACAACATCATCGCCAACAAAACAGACATCTGTTAAGTCATATTTTTTAGAAAATGTATTTTCATAATCCCCAAGTTTATCACGTGAGTTTTGAATTATAGTTTCAAATCCAAGATCTTTGCCTCGATACTCTACAGCTTTCGAATAGCGTCCACTAATTATTGCTACTTCAATTCCCAATTCTCTGATAATCATAATACCATGACCATCCTGAGCAAAGAATTTCTTGGATTCAGAATTAGTATCAGAGAGTATTATTCCTCCATCAGTCATTACACCATCTACATCTAAAATTAATAATTTAATTTTTTTAGCTTTGTCTATTATAGTTTGGTCAATAGAATGCATATAGTCAGAATATTTTTTATAATCCATTATTCAATACCTGATTTAAGTAGTTGATTGAGGGTCAATAATCCTGCAACTGTTTTATCGGTATTTACAACAGGCAAGCAAGTGATCTGATTATGCTCCATGATATTTAATGCTTCACTTGCCATCAAATTCCTTGGTATTGTAATTGGTTTTTTTCTTATTACTTTATATAGTTGGAGGGATGAAATATCATTGTTATTTTTTAGAGTTCTTCTTAAGTCCCCATCTGTAAATATCCCTAATAATTTTTTATCTTTCGTTAAGGATATAATAACCCCATAATTAAATTTGGTGATAACATCTATGGCTTTAGTTAATTTCATATCTGTATGCGAATAAGGGAGATGTTTTGTTGCCATGATGTCTTCAGTTTTCTTCAATAGTCTCTTACCTAGCTCTCCCTGAGGATGAGATTTCGCAAAATCTTTGGATGTGAAACCTCTGCTCTTAAGAAGTGTTATTGCTAAAGCATCAGATAAACCTATAGCGCATATAACACTTGATGTAGGAGTTAAATTCATAGGACATGCCTCTGATTTAACACTAGAGTCTAATATTATATCTGATGATTTTGCTAGAGTTGAATTTTTGTTTCCCGTTATTGTAATTAAAGTCACTTTCAGTATTTTTAGCAAAGGTAATAAAAGCAACAATTCTTTTGTTTCGCCAGAATTTGAATAACAGATTACCAAATCTAGTTTTTTAATCAAACCAACATCTCCATGCAGTGCTTCGGCAGCATGTAAAAATACAGATGGAGTTCCCGTGCTTGATAATGTTGCTGCAGACTTAACAGCTACATGTCCAGATTTTCCCAAACCAATTGTTATAACTTTCCCTTTACAGGCCAGAATCGCATTGCATGCTAGATCAAAGTTACTATTAAGTTTATTAGCTATATTTTTTAGCGCTGTTGATTCAGAAAGGATTACTTTTTTAGCTATAGATATCTTATTGGCTATTTTCATATGTTTATTCCATATAGATTAAACTGGTAGAGTATATAAGAAAACAGCAATACCAAGCATAAAATTTTAGTTAAATATTGATTATAGTTCTTGATTATAATATAAAAGCCTAGTGTTGTAATTAAGATCATAGCTATATCTCTGATAACATTTAACTCAGATAAGGCTTGAGAAAGTCCATTGTCTAGGAATCCTACTATACTTATTACAATTGCAATATTGAATATATTGGATCCTAAAACATTCCCAATAATAAAATCAAAATTCTTTTTTCTAGCTGATTCGATACTTGATGCTAATTCAGGTAAGCTCGTACCAATAGCTGTTATTGAGAGCCCAATAACATAGTCAGATATTCCAAATGATTCAGCAATAGTTATGCTGCTATCTAAAAATATTTTTGTTCCTGTCAGAAGTAAAGTAAGACCAGTTATCAATACTATGAAAATACGAAGTTTGCTTATATATCTGTGGTTTTCACCTGCATCAACAATATCCAAGTAAAAATATTTCTTATAGAGATAATATGATAGTGTAAAGAAAATCAGAAGAGTTATTGAATTAGCAACTGTAACGACACCATCTTTAAGAATGGGATACATTAGCATAGATAAGATTATTACAATAATAATAAAAAATTTTGTTTCAATAGATAGTATTTTATTATTTTTAGAAATCCTTGATCTAAATAATAAAATAGTCAAAGCAAACACAAAACATATATTGGCTATGTTAGACCCTAAAGCATTCCCAATTGCTATATTACCACTTCCATCTAGAGTGGATATTATAGATATAAATATTTCTGGAGCAGATGTTGCAATTCCGATAAAAATAAAGCTCGAAATAAAATGTGATATATTGAATTTATTGGCAATATTTTCTGTAGATGTTACTAGAAGATTTGCACCATAGCTAATTAGGAGTAGGCCAATAATTAAATAAAGATAAACTAAACTATACATAAAGAAAACTTATTTTAAGTTTAGTAATCAACCTCGTCGACATCAATTTCAAAATTTTCTGCATTTTTACCATCATTAACCTCGAGCTCTCTTTTTTGAAGATAAGATTCTCTGATGAATATATATTTATCTTTTGCAGCTGTATCAAGAATTCTTGTTGCCCTTAATAATCTAGCTCTAATATCGATTACATTTAATGTCTTGGCTGCCAGCTGTTCTTTGTTATGAAGTTGTTCAACTGGAGATATTGCCATATCAGCATAAAGACCTGGAGCATCTCTAAAGCTACTAGACCCAAAAAAAGGGAGGACTAAATAAGGACCTTGCGGCATACCCCAATATCCTAATGTTTGTCCAAAATCCTCTTTATTTTTCTTCAAGCCTATAGAGCTGGCCACATCAAATATTCCTAAAACACCAAGAGTGGTATTTATTGAAAATCTTAAAATATCATTACCAGCTTGTCCGAATTTCAGTTGAAGAACATCATTTGCTATTGTACTGACTTCTCCAAGATTACCAAAAAAATTGGATACCCCTGTTTCAACAGGATCTGGTGTTATGTATTTGTATGTCTTTGCTACAGGCTGAAGTATATTGTCATCTACAACCTCATTAAAACTAAATACTGCTCTATTGAGTGGCTCCAATGGGTCATCTTTTGATGTATTGGTTGTGCTGCAGCCAGTCAGCAACAGGACAATAAACATGAGTAGTGGCAATGTTAGATCGACTTTGTTTATAGGAAAAAAATTGTATTTCATGATTTTTATTTTGTATTCACTGTGAAACTTAATATAATATATATTATACATATAACTATGAATATAATTAAATATATAATAACTTTTTTCTTGTTTTTATCAACGCTAATATATGCTGCGGAAAGGCCTGATGTCTTTTTGAAAGAAAGTGTTAAGGAAGTTTCTCAGTTTATCTCTGAAAATAAGGGAGAGTTAGAAAACAATAAGAAATTTTTGCAGATTAAAGTGGATGAGTTAATTACTCCTAAACTTGATATATTGTTAATGTCAAAAATAGTTCTAGGCAAAAAAAATTGGCTTTCGATGAATGATTATCAGAGGAAAAAATTTGTTTTGGCATTTAGAGGACTAATGGTTAGAACTTATATGAAATCCCTCACGGCTTTTGATGGGGAGAAGATAGCATTCTTACCATATTTTAAGGGTAAGAGAACAGGAGTAGCAAAAGTACAGTCAACATATCTACTGCCAGAAGGCGAGATTTCTGTAAATTATAATCTCAAGCTAAATAAGACCGATCAATGGAAAGTTTATGATATTACTATAGATGGCATAAGCCTTGTAAAGAATTACCGTGCTGATTTTCGCAATCACATTGATCAGAACGGAATTAACTCTTTGATAAGCAGTCTTGAAGAGAAAAATTGATTCTTATTTTGTCTAGCTTTTAAATGGCTTAAGTGAAATAAGTAACTTTGGTAAAAGCGTTAATACGGCCAGTAAAGCTATTAACATTGCAAGCCCTGTTAATAGTCCAAAAATAACTGTTGGAACAAAATTAGACATTATTAGAATAGAAAACCCAAATATGATTGTAATGCTTGTAAAAAAAATTGCCCTACCAATACTATCATGTGATTTATATAGTGATAATTCATAATTTTTAGTGATTCTATACTCTTCTCTAAACCTATATATATAATGAATACTATTATCTACTGCGATACCAATTGCTATAGCTGCAATAGTGATAGTCATCATGTCCAATGGAAGATTAATGAGTCCCATTAAACCTAAAACAAAAGTTGCTGCTAATAGATTTGGTATTATCCCTATGATGGACAACACTACTGACTTAAATAGAATTAAAAACATAAAGAAGATTCCTATCATCACAAAGCCAAGAGATAATATTTGAGAGTCAAATAAACTTTGAAGCATATTGTTATACAATATTAATATTCCTGTTAGGAAATATGATTCTTTCTCAAATCCTAGTTTGTTCTCCATGTCATTTTCAATTTTATTAATCAAGTCATTCCTTCTTATATCTTCTTTGGAGTCAAGTATTCTTGCGCTGATTCTAGCTTCATTATTTTCTATTGAAATATATGGATCTATAGCCATGCTTTTAACTTCTTTAGGCACTCTCTTGTATAACAAGGCCATTTCCATGCCACTTAATTGTTCATTTTCATTTAATTGTTCAGCAACCCTGATAGATGAAGCAAGGGATAGTACTTTACCGATTTCTGGAAGGGAGTCTAAATAGTCATGCACTATTTTAATTTCATCAATTTTTTTAACAGTAAACCATTGAGAATCAGGATCTTGGTCATCCTCTAATAAGCCATCTCCAAACTCTTCATCATATGAAATTTGTTTTTTATCATCGAATTTAATCACTATATCCAATGGTGTTGTCCCACCTAATTTTTTATCTATCTGCTTCATCCCTTTATAAATCTCTGTATTGGATTTGAAGTAATTAATAAAACTATTTTCAACACGTAGTTGCGAAACTCCATAAATTGTTAATAGAAAAATAATAAGTGTAGTTGTGACAATATATTTGCCTTTATCAATTGTTAAGTAAGCAAGAAATTTTGTAAATCCAAAAGAATTATTTTCATGATTATCTTCTTCTTCTTTTGCTAATAATGATAATATGCAGGGGAGAAGAATAAATGATGTCAGGAATGTAACAATTAGCCCAAATGTCATCATATAACCAAAATCACTCACCGGTTTTATATCGCTTAGTATCAGAGATGCAAACGCTACTATTGTGGTAAGTGCTGTATATAAACACGGCCAAACCATTTGTCGGACTGTTAAACTAATTGCATCATACTGGCTGGGGCTAGATGAAGATAATTGCCTATACCTAACAATTAAATGAATATTCATGGATAAAGTTAGAATTAACATAAGAGAAATAAAATTAGAAGAAATTACTGTTACTTGCCAGTTTAGTAGACCAAGCAGTCCGATCATAAATAATACAGAATAGATACAGCTTAGTATTGGTAAAACAACCCATTTCAGTTTTCTAAAAATAATTATTAGAGTTATTACTATAAAGAGGAAGACACCTAGGCCAAAATTAATTAAATCATTTTTCACATACATAATCATGTCATCTGCAATCATTGGGATTCCACCAAGTCTCAGTTCAACATTATTTTTTTCTGAAAATTGAGTTTGAATTAATCTTACTGATTTCAGTAACTTATGTGTATCTTCATTATGTGAATTTTTTTCTTCAAGATATTCTTGTTTTACTTTTGCAAGAATAATTTCTTCTTCTACAGAAATATCATTATGTATTTTTTTATTAGTTAGAATTCTTTTTTGATCATTTAGAGCTATAAGGTTTTCATTACTCTTTAAATTTATTTGTATTGCAGTTGTTGTTCCATCACTACTGATTATAAGATTTTTATATATTGGACTAGCAAGTATTTCATTTTCCGCTTTACCTATGTCTATGTCTTTTGAAAGGATAGTTGGCACATTATTTATCATTTCGGTTAAAGAAGTTTCGGAACTTTGAACCAAAGGAACATCAATTATTGACACAACTGATGATATATTCTTTATAGACAAAAGTTTTTCTTTCAGTCTTTTAATAAGCAATAGATGATTCCTGTCAAATATTTCTCCTTGTTTAGGTGTATACGTCATTACAATAAAATCTTTGGTCGAGTACCTTTGGATAGTATCTTTATATGTCAGCAGGTCACTATCATTTTCTAGAATCAATGAGTCAGCCGATGCATCAAGTTTAAAATTTGTGGTATATGAGCCAATGCCTATCATAATGACAAACATAATTAACAGCATTCTTTTGGGATTTTTTAAAATCGAATAGAAATATAAGTGTGAAAAATTTTTAATCATGGCATTATTCTTTATAAGATTTAGAATATCGAATCATAGAAGTTTTTAAAAGAAAAATATGGATAAATTAATTATAAAAGGTGGAGTGCCATTAATTGGCGAAGTATCTGTTTCAGGCGCTAAAAACGCTGTATTACCAATGCTATGTGCTTCTGTTATGGCTTCCAATACATGTGTAACTCTTAAAAATATACCTCATCTTCATGATGTTACCACCACTGTAAGACTGTTACGTCAAATGGGTGTAAGCGTCACATTAGATGACAATATGGATATAAAACTTGACTCTTCAACGATAAATAACTTCTATGCACCTTATGATTTAGTGAAAACCATGAGATCGTCAATTTTAGTCTTAGGGCCACTATTAGCAAAATTTGGCACTGCTAAGGTTTCTTTGCCTGGAGGGTGTGCGATTGGAACTAGGCCAGTTGAAATGCATCTTGATGCTTTAAGTCAGATGGGAGCATCTATAAATATAGATAATGGATATATTACAGCATCTAGTAAAAAATTAGTCGGCTCAGAAATAAGATTTTTAAAAACAACTGTAACTGGCACAGAGAATATTTTGATGGCCTCTACATTAGCTCAAGGTAAAACAATTATCTCCAATGCTGCAAGAGAGCCGGAAGTTGTCGACCTTGCTAATTTCTTAAATAAAATGGGAGCATCAATTACCGGACATGGTACAGATATAATTGAGATCGATGGAGTGGACACATTAAGAGGTGTATCTTATACAGCTTTACCTGACAGAATTGAGACAGGTACCTTCTTGGTTGCAGCCGCTATAACCGGTGGACATGTTACTGTAAAAAATACGATTTCTTCTCATGTGAGAACAATTATAGATAAGCTTAAGGATTCTGGGGCTCATGTAACGACAACTGAAAATTCCGTGACTTTAGATATGAAAGGTAAAAGACCAATGTCGGTAGATATTGAAACAGGACCTTACCCGCTTTTCCCTACAGATATGCAGGCTCAGTTGACAGCATTAAATACAGTTGCAACAGGAACCAGCATCATTAAAGAAAATATTTTTGAAAATCGCTTTATGCATGTACAGGAAATGACTAGAATGGGGGCAGATATAAGGTTGGAAAAAAATTGTGCAATAATATCAGGTATTGAGAAGCTCGTAGGTGCGTCAGTAATGGCCACAGACCTTAGAGCTTCTGCAAGTTTAATATTAGCTGGATTAATAGCTTCGGGTACAACAGAAATTGAAAGAATATACCATATAGACAGAGGATATGATTGTATAGAAGAGAAATTACGACAACTTGGAGCCAATATAGATAGAGTTCCAATGTAAGGACAAGTAGACATAAAATGAAGAAATTATTACTAGCAATATCAAAAGGAAGAATTTTAGAGGAAGCTCTAAAAATTTTAAAGAACTCAGGGGTAGAATGTAAAGAGTCTCCTTTCGAGTCTAGAAAGCTCATTTTTGAAACTAATTACAAAAATTTAAATATCATAATCGTCAGAGCGAGTGATGTGCCAATATACATTGAGTCGGGGAAGGTAGATTTTGGAATTGTTGGCAAGGATACATTGCTGGAAACTGATTTAAGCAATCATTTAAGAATAAAAGACTTGAATATTGCTTCTTGTAAGATGGTGATTGCCGGTAAAAAAGGTACTAAGTTGATGAGTAACATGAAGGTCGCAACAAAATACCCTTCTATAACGAAAAAATACTTCCAAAGCAAAGGTATTCCATGTTCTGTTTTGAAGCTTTATGGCTCAATAGAATTAGCTTCCGTACTAGGTATGTCTGATGTAATAGTTGACCTTGTAGAATCAGGACAAACATTAAAGCAGAATGGACTTGTCGAAATAGAGACTATTGAGAAAATTTCATCTGTACTGATAGTTAATAAAACATCATATAAAGTTAATAGAGAGCAAATTAATAAATTTTTTAATAAAATAAACCTGGATCAATAATGACAATAAGTAAATTAACAGATGATTTAAAAATTTCTTCGATGAAGGAGTTGATATCACCAAGTGATTTGATAAAGCAATTGCCAATGACAGATAAGGCTATTAATACCGTTGTTGAGACGCGATCAGATATTATCAATATACTTAATGGAAAAGATGAAAGATTAATTCTAGTAGTTGGGCCTTGCTCAATTCATGATGTCGATGCTGCTCATGAGTATGCAGAGAAATTACTTAAAATTAAAAAAAAGGTAGAAAAAAATATTCTTATTATCATGAGAGTATACTTTGAAAAACCAAGAACAGTTATTGGGTGGAAAGGGTTAATTAATGATCCGGATCTGGATAACAGTTTTAATATAAATAAAGGTATTAAGATTGCTAGAAAATTACTGATTAATTTAGCAGAGTCGGGTATACCAGCAGGACATGAATATTTAGATCTTATTAGTCCTCAGTATATTTCCGATGTAATTTGTTGGGGCGCGATAGGGGCCAGAACAACTGAGAGCCAGAGTCATAGGGAACTAGCGTCAGGTTTGTCTTGTCCAGTAGGTTTTAAAAACGGCACAGATGGTGGCATCCAGATAGCTATTGATGCAATTAAGGCAGCTAGTAAAGCTCATAATTTTTTATCTGTTACTAAGGAGGGTAAATCAGCTATTTTTTCAACATCTGGGAATATAGATTGTCATATAATATTGCGTGGAGGAAAGAAAATTAATTATCAGAAAGTAGATATTACTAACGTTTCTGAGTCACTAATAAAAAATAAACTTTCGAACAATATCATGATCGATGCTAGTCATGCAAATAGTCAAAAAGATCATACCAAACAGAGATTAGTTATTGAAGATATATCTAATCAAATCTCAGAAGGCAATAATTCAATATGTGGAGTAATGTTAGAGAGTAATTTAGTAGCAGGGAGACAAGATATTGGCATTAAGAGTACGCTTGTATATGGTCAAAGTATCACGGATGCATGTATTGGATGGAGTGAAACTGAGGAACTAATTGATATGCTAGATTATGCTATTAGCAAGAAAAAGATATCATGAAAATTAATCCGCTAAGAATTGATACATCAAAAAAAGATTTTGAAAAAAAAATTTCAGACAGGATTGGTATTAATGACAGTGCAAATAAAAAAGTACAAAAGAAAGTTGATTTAATCATATCAAGTATAAGAAAAGATGGTGATAAGGCGTTAATGGGCTTTATTAAAAAATTTGATAATTATGATATAAAAAGAATTAAAGATATTTTAATTTCTTCTGATGAAATAAAAGAGGCATATACATATGTAGACAAACTTCAGGTTTCTAATCTAAAAAAATCTATAAAAAGGATTCGTGATTTTTCAAAAAAACAAAAAGCAGAAAGCTGGAGTGACAAAAAAGACGGTACTATTCTCGGCGAGAAGGTTACTCCGATTGAAACAGTTGGGATATATGTTCCTGCCGGAAAAGCTTCTTACCCATCCACCGTTTTGATGAATACCATACCGGCTAAAATTGCGGGTGTTAAAAACATAGTTATGGCTTGCCCTATATCACAAATTGAAGATCATGCATTAGCAATTGTTGCGGCTGATTTATGCGGAGTAGATGCAATATTAAGGATGGGTGGAGCTCATGCTATTGCAGCATTGACATATGGTACGAAGCATATTGGTAAAGTTGATAAAATTGTTGGCCCTGGAAACATATATGTAACTTTAGCAAAAAAGACTGTTTTTGGTGACGTGGGCATAGATAATATAGCTGGTCCTTCAGAGATAGTTATAGTTGCTGACTCTACTAATAAACCAGACTGGATTGCTATGGATTTATTTTCACAAGCTGAACATGATGAGTTAGCTCAGCCAATCTTAATTAGCTCAAGCATGAAATTGCTTAATGATGTCCATAAGTCTGTAGAAAAGATCCTTCCCTCAATGCTTAGAAAAGATATTATTTTAAAATCTTTCAATTCCAGAGGAATGTATATTAAAGCAAAAAATATGAAAGAAATTGCATCAATAGTTAATCGCATTGCCCCGGAGCATTTAGAAATAATGTCAAAAAATAAAAAAGATTTGCTAAAATTGATTACTAATGCAGGTGCCATATTTTTAGGAGAATACACTCCTGAAGTATTTGGGGATTATTGCGCTGGCCCTAACCATGTTTTACCCACTTCTGGCTCTGCAAGATTTTCATCCCCTTTAGGTGTATATGATTTTCAAAAAAGGTCTAGCTTAATAAGTATTTCTAGAAAAACAGCAACAGCATTGAGCAAAATATCTGTATCTATTGCACTGTCAGAAGGTTTGCAGGCACACGCACTTGCTGCAAAATATAGAGACAAATAATTTACCTAGATTTATAGTCCATTTTTGAAACTAAAACATTCACTTTCATAATGTTTTTATTTCTTTGAATATACATTGATAAATTTTGTCCGGGCCTAACCATTCCAATTATTTTTTGAATTTCTTTGATTTCAGTTACAGAAATGTTATTTACTTTTTTAATAATATCATTTGCCCTGATACCGGCTTTGTCAGCTGGGCTGTTAGAAACAACACCATTAACCAATATACCTATGCCTCTATAATTAGGTTCAGCTGATATTCCTACATAGCCTCTAATAACTTCACCATTTTCGATTATTTCACTTATAACATTCTTTGCAATATCTATTGGTATTGCAAACCCTATACCATCAGCACCTCCAGAAATGGAAATTATAGCAGTATTTATTCCAATTAATTCACCATTTGAGTTAACTAATGCTCCTCCTGAATTGCCAGGATTAATAGCTGCATCTGTCTGGACATATCTTTGATAAGCATATGCATTAGGTGTAACTTCTTTGTCAGTTGCAGAAATAATACCCAACGTTATTGTTTGACCAACACCTAGCGGGTTACCTATTGCTAAAGCAATATCTCCAATGTTTATATTTTCAATCTTACCTAGCGTGATTGGAATGGTACTTTTATTAATTTTTAATATTGCTAGATCAGTCAGTGGATCAATGCCTATAATGGCAGTACCATATTCATTACCATTATAGTCTCTAATTAAAATTTCATCTGAGCCTGCAATTACATGAAAATTAGTAATTACATGACCTTGATTACTAACGATAACACCCGAACCCTGACCGGAAGGTGAGTAATCTTTTTTTATAAGCGCTTTTTTTCTAGGGTCTATGAAATATACGTTATTACTGGTCGTAGATTTTCTTGTATAAATTGAGACTACCGATTTATTAACTTTCTTGAAAACATCAGCATAGCTATGAGCCTTATTTTGTAATGGTTTGGTACTAGATTCTTTGATTTGAACGCGATTGCCAAACATATATGGACTAATCATATATATAATAACTGCAGTTATTATCCCTACAATTATATACCCACGTATTTCTCTCATTTACTAATTTACCTCTTAAAAATTAAGATATTAAATAATTAATAACTATATTATATATTACTATAAGACACATCATTAAATATATGATAGGATATACGCGATTAAGAAATACCAACTTTTTTGTAATACAGATGAGCGACTCAAATAAACCATCAAACAGAAGGAAATTTCTGACTAACTTGACCCAAGTAATGGCTGGAGTCGGAGGAGTATTCGCTGTAATCCCATTTTTATCTACAATGTCTCCGAGCGAAAAAGCAAAGGCTGCAGGTGCCCCCATAGAAATAGACGTATCAGCATTAAGACCTGGATCTTATAAAGTTGTTGAATGGAGAGGTAAGCCAGTATGGGTTGTAAGAAGAACCGAAGAAATGATCAAAAATACTCTTGAAGATGATAAAGTTTTAAGTGACCCAAAATCTCTTGAAGAACATCAGCCAATTTACACAAAAAATAAGTATAGATCTATTAATCCAGAATTTTTAGTTTTGGTAGGTGTATGCACTCATCTAGGTTGTTCCCCTTTATATAAACCAAATGCCAAATCTGCGGAGTTAGGCTTGGATTGGAATGGAGGTTTCTTTTGTCCTTGTCATGGTTCGAAATTTGATTTATCTGGCAGAGTTCACAAAGCTATGCCAGCACCTTCGAATTTAGAAGTCCCGCCATATTATTTTGCATCAGATAACAAAATAATTGTTGGTGAAGATGGAGAAAAAAGCTAATGAGTAAGTTTATGGCATGGATTGACGAAAGATTACCTGTAAGTAATTTTGTTAAAAATCATTTATCGCAATATTATGCTCCAAAAAACTTTAATTTCTTTTATTATTTTGGTGCTCTAGCTATTTTCATATTCATTCTTCAAATTGTTACTGGGATTTTTTTAACTATCAATTATAAACCTGACGCAGCCTCTGCATTTGCCTCTGTAGAATATATAATGAGAGATGTAGAATGGGGCTGGCTCATTAGATACTTGCATTCAACTGGGGCATCATTCTTTTTTGTAGTTATTTATCTTCATATGTTTAGAGCCATGCTGTATGGTTCATACAAAAACCCTAGAGAGCTTTTATGGCTCTTTGGAATGCTTATTTTTGTGCTTTTAATGGCAGAAGCTTTTATGGGCTATTTATTGCCATGGGGTCAAATGTCATATTGGGGAGCTCAAGTAATTATATCTTTATTTGGTGCCATTCCATATGTTGGAGAATCCTTAGCATTATGGATTAGAGGAGACTTTGTAATTTCAGATGCTACTCTAAATAGATTTTTTGCGTTTCATGTAATTGCTCTCCCATTATTATTATTCGCTCTTATTTATTTACATTTAGCAGCTCTTCATACCAATGGGTCAAATAACCCTGACGGAATCGAGATTAAAAAGAATAAAGATACAAATGGAGTCCCGTTAGATGGAATTCCTTTTCATCCATATTATACAGTTAAAGATATATTTGGCTTATCTGTGTTTTTGCTTATTTTTACATTCGTAGTATTTTTTATGCCAGAACTAGGAGGTTATTTCCTAGAGAAAGATAATTTTGTGCCAGCCGATCCTCTGAAAACTCCTGAGCATATAGTACCTGTATGGTATTTCACACCTTTTTATGCAATTCTCCGTGCTATTCCTGATAAAGTTGGAGGAGTTCTTGCAATGGGTGCCGCAATCTTTGTTCTATTTATTCTGCCTTGGATTGATAGGTGTTCAGTAAAATCTATAAGATACCGAGGTATGTCATACAAAGTACTTTTAATGCTTTTCGTAATCAGTTTTTTTGGTTTAGGATATATTGGAATGAATCCTGCTACTCCCGTATTAACTTGGATTGGGCGACTATTCACATTCATTTATTTTGGGTTTTTTGTAGCTCTATACTTTACAAGTGCGAATGAAAAAACTAAAGAGCCACCAGAAAGAGTTACAATGCATGATTAGAATATTTATAGGCATGCTTTTGATTTTTACATCTACTGTCACTTTCGCGGCAACAGGTTCCATTCCATTGAAACCTGTACTAATAGACTTAAATAATAAGGCCTCTCTTCAAAGAGGTGCTCAAATCTATGTTAATAACTGTCTTGGTTGTCATACTTTAAAATATCAGCGCTATGTTAAATTTATTGATCATCTTTCACTCTCTAAAGAAACAATTGAAAATAATTTAATATTTACCACAGGTAAGAATGGCGAACCCACAAAAATCGGATCTCTGATGTTAAATGCAGTAAACCCCGATTCAGCTAAAGAAGCGTTCGGTGTTATGCCGCCGGATTTAACATTAATTGCTAGATCAAGAGGAACAGAATGGCTTTATACATTCCTAACATCTTTCTATAAAGATGACACAAGACCTCTAGGTGTTAATAATGCATTATATCCTAATGTTGGTATGCCTCATGTTTTATCTTGGATGGAAGGCTTGAAAAAGCCAGTTAACCTAGAAAAAGATCAATATCAATATATCATTAAAGGCACCATGACAGATAAGGAATATCAAAAATCGATGACTGATTTAGTCAATTTCCTCGCTTATGTGTCTGAACCTGCTCAATTAGACCGATATAGAATTGGTTTTTGGGTTATACTCTTCCTAGCAATTTTTTCATTCTTAGCATTTTTGCTAAAGATTGAATACTGGAAGGACGTAAAATAATTTATGACATCATTAGCAAACAGAAGATCCGCAATACTATTATTCTCTTTACCCGACTGTTTACATAGTCATAGGACAAGACTCGTTATTAAAGAAAAAGAAATATCTGCAGAACTGCACGAAGTCGATATTTCAAATATTTCCGAAGAAATTAAATTTATAAGCCCATATGATGATTTCCCTACGCTTGTCGACAGAGATCTCGTATTACAAAATTCTCGAGTAATCATTGAATACTTAGATGAAAGATTTCCTCATCCTCCGTTATTACCTGTTGATCCGGTCGCTAGAGCAAAATTTAGATTGGCATTAGATAGAATAGAGCATACCTGGTATCCAGAGTTTGATAAAGCATATAAAAACGGCGGACTGGAAGATGCTTTTAAGGATAAAATAAAATCCTATTTTTTAGAAATTATACCTCTGATTACAGATAGTTTTTTTATGAGTGATGACTTTGGTTTAGTCGACTGTAGTTTAGCACCATTATTATGGAGAATTAAATCCCTTGGCGTTGAAATAACTGAAAACAAGAAAATTATCGATGACTATTCTGATCGTATATTCAACCGCGAATCTTTTCAGGCAAGCTTGACTGAAACTGAAAGAGATATGTAATCATCTGTTTTGGCAGTATTTATCAATACACTCGCAAATAGAATGAATAACTATTAATGTCATCTCTTGAATTCTACTAGTTCTATTACTGGGTACTATAATACTTATATCATCAGGCCCAATCAAATCTTTAGCTTTACCTCCAGTACCGCCAGTAACTAACAAAACTTTGATATTCTTCCTTTTTGCAGCATAAATAGCTTCTATAATATTTTTAGAATTACCACTAGTTGTAAAAGCCATCAGAATATCTTTTTCATTGCCTATTGCATTTATCTGTTTAGAAAAGATATATTCATAACCATAGTCATTACCTATAGATGTAATAGTAGTGGTATCAGAATTTAGAGAAATTGCTGGCATTTCCTTCCTCTCTATTTCAAATCGATTAACGAACTCTGAGGCGATATGTTGTGCATCACCAGAAGACCCACCATTCCCACAAGACATTAATTTTCCTGAGCCATTAATCATTTTAATGAGGCAGTTTACCGCGGAGTCAATAGAAGGTGATATTTTGTCAACTGATAACAAGTTGATTTTTTGATTTTCAATAAAATTACTTTTAATTATTTCTATATTTTTCATAATTTTACCATTGGACTTTGATTATACTACAATATAACCTAGCAAGAATAAACACAATATATTTTCTGAATTATGCTAGGTACCCTTTATATAGTTGCAACACCAATTGGTAACCTCCAAGACATGACATTTCGTGCTGTAGAGGTACTAAAGAATTCTGATTATGTTTTAGCAGAAAGCTCTGCTAGGACATCAAAATTATTAAGTGAATATAATATTAATAAGAGAATCGTCACATTTAATAAGGATAATGAAAAAAGAAAAAGAAGTTCAATCTTACAAGATTTATCAGAAGGGATGAGTATATCTCTTGTATCTGATGCTGGCACACCATCATTATCTGATCCAGGTTTTGAGCTAGTAAAAGAAATAGGTTCATCATTTAAAGTTATACCTATTCCTGGAGCGAGTTCTTTAACAACAGCGCTATCAGTATCTAAAATACCTATTAATAATTTTATGTTTTTAGGATTTTTATCAAAAAAATCTTCAGAGAGAAAGATGCAGCTATTAAAGATCAAGACATTTTCAATGCCTGGAATAATATTTGAGAGCAAACACAGGGTTATTTCAGTATTATCTGATATTACTGATATTCTCGGTGGTGACACAAATATTGGTATAATGAGAGAGTTAACCAAGATCCATGAAGAGATATTATTTGGTACAGCAAGTGAATTAACAACAAAATTTTCTAGAGAACCATTGACCGGTGAAATAACTATGATAATTGGGACAAGTACTATCAAACAAATAAATATAGAAACAATGGAAAAAAAAATATCAGAGTTATCTAAAAAATACTCTGCTAGCGAGGTTGTCAATATAATCCGATTGTTCAATGATATAAATAAAAAAGAATTGTATAAATATGTATTAAATATTAGACAGGGAGGCTAGTCTCACGTATTATTTAGTTTTAGATGCAAACTAAAAAAAAACAAATAAAGATGACTCCGAGAGAGCCATCTTTTTTTTAACACACATATATAACCTTGAATAATTCTGAAGCAATACTTTTATTAGAAGATGGCAGTACCTTTAGCGGCCATTCCATTGGAGCCGAGGGATTTTCTGTTGGCGAAGTTGTATTCAATACCTCCATGACGGGATATCAGGAGATTCTTACTGATCCTTCGTATGATAGCCAAATTATTACTTTCACTAATCCTCATATAGGAAATACTGGTGTGAATAACGAGGATATGGAATCACTTAAAGTTCATGCATCTGGGGCAATCTTCAGAGATAGTGAAATTCTATCTAACAGTTGGCGTAAAAATGACACACTTCAAAATTTCTTAAAGCATCAAAATATTGTTGCGATATGTGGGATTGATACAAGAAAGTTAACAAAGATTCTCAGAACGAAAGGATCACAGCATGGTTGCATAATGTCTGGTAAAATTGATTTAAAAGCAGCAAAAGAGAAAATTAAAAGCTTTGATGGTCTGCTCGGAGCAGATCTTGCAAAAAAAGTAACCACCAAGAGTGTGTATAGCTGGGACAAAGGGTTAACTGATATATATCAAGAAAACAATGAGCAAAGTGAAAAGTCATCGTTCAAAGTTATTGCTTATGATTTTGGGATAAAACAGAATATTCTTAGAATTTTAAAAGATCTTGGTTGTGATTTGACTGTTGTACCTGCGGATTATAACGTTGATGAGATTTTAAAGATGAACCCTGACGGGGTATTTCTATCAAATGGCCCCGGTGATCCGAAGGCTTGTGAATATGCTATTGATAATATCAAGACTTTGTTTGATAAAAAAATTCCATTATTTGGCATATGCTTAGGATTTCAGTTATTAGCATTAGCATCTGGAAGTAAAACAATTAAGATGAAATTTGGTCATCATGGCGCTAATCATCCAGTAATGGATTTGGCAACTAAAAAAGTTTTTATTACCAGCCAGAACCATGGTTTTATGATTGATGACAAGAATCTTTCTGATAATGTTGTACCAACACATATTTCTCTATTTGATAATTCTCTTCAAGGATTTGAAGTTAAAGAAAAATATGCTTTTGGTTTTCAAGGACATCCTGAGGCTAGTCCTGGACCACAAGATATTAATTTAATTTTTGAAAAGTTTATTTTATCTATGTCTAAGAGGAAAAATGCCAGCAAATAAAAAAATTAAAAGTGTTTTAATCATAGGCGCAGGCCCAATAGTAATAGGACAAGCCTGCGAGTTCGATTATTCTGGTGTCCAAGCATGTAGAGCTTTAAGAGAAGAAGGGATAAGGGTTATTCTTGTTAATTCTAACCCAGCTACAATAATGACTGATCCAGACATGGCAGATAAAGTTTATATTGAGCCAATACATTGGCGAAATATAGAAAAAATTATTATTAAGGAAAAACCAGATGCAATTCTTCCAACCATGGGGGGACAAACTGCTCTTAATACAACACTTGATTTAAATAGACATAAAATCTTAGAAAAATATAATGTAGAAATAATTGGCGCTAGTGTTGATTCAATTGACATGGCAGAAGATAGAGAGTTATTTAAAAATGCAATGTCTGAAATTGGACTAGAGACGGCAACAGCTTATATTGCTCATGATTATGAGGAGGCTCTCATACATCAGAAAAAAATAGGTTTTCCAGTCTTAATAAGACCATCTTTTACCCTGGGGGGATCTGGTGGAGGGATTGCTTATAATGTACAAGATTTTGAAACGATTGTAAAAAGAGGAGTAGATTTATCTCCTACAAGCGAGGTGTTGATTGAAGAGTCAGTTATTGGATGGAAAGAGTTTGAGATGGAGGTGGTCAGAGATCGAAATGATAACTGTATTATTATTTGTTCTATTGAGAATATTGATCCTATGGGGGTACATACAGGAGATTCTATAACTGTTGCTCCAGCACAAACATTAACAGATAAAGAATATCAAACATTAAGAAATGCATCCATACAGGTGCTCAGAAAGATAGGGGTTGACACTGGTGGATCAAATGTACAATTTGCTATTTCACCAAAAGACGGAAGAGTACTCGTCATAGAAATGAATCCAAGAGTATCTAGATCCTCAGCGTTAGCATCAAAAGCCACTGGTTTTCCTATTGCTAAAATTGCAGCAAAACTCGCTATTGGATATACTTTGGACGAACTAAGAAATGAAATTACAGGCAACGTTATTCCTGCATCATTTGAACCAAGCATTGATTATGTTGTTACAAAGATCCCAAGGTTTGCTTTTGAAAAATTTAAAGAAGCAGATAATAAGTTAACTACTCAAATGAAATCAGTTGGTGAAGTAATGGCTATAGGAAGAAATTTTCAAGAATCTTTTCAGAAAGCTCTTCGTGGTCTTGAGATAGGTATTGATGGGTTAAAAGAGATGAGTTTGCCTAGTGAAGAGAATAGTGACTTTTTGAAAAACGAGCTAAGATCTCCAACTCCTGAGAGAATATTATATGTTTCTGAAGCATTTAGGCAAAATTATTCCCTATCCGATGTGCATAATTTAACTAGTATTGATTTGTGGTTTTTGTCTCAAATAGAAGACTTGGTGAAGGAAGAAAAGAATTTAAAATGTAAGGATATAGGTTATCTAACTCAAGCATCCCTGATGAGTCTTAAGAAAAAAGGGTTTTCTGATTCATTTATTGCTAGATGTGTAGATTGTATGGAAATCGATATAAAAAACTTAAGATTAAAATATAATATTAAACCTATATTCAAAAGAGTAGACGCTTGTGCTGCAGAATTTGAAGCTACCACCGCATATATGTATTCCTCATATGATGAAGAATGTGAATCAAACCCAACTGATAATAAAAAAATAATGATTCTTGGTGGAGGACCTAACAGGATTGGGCAAGGCATAGAATTTGATTACTGTTGTGTTCATGCATCTCTTGCGTTAAGAGAAGAAGGTTATGAGACTATTATGGTAAATTGTAATCCTGAAACTGTCTCTACTGATTTTGATATTTCCGATCGATTATATTTTGAACCTTTAACTCTGGAAGATGTTATGTCTATCATCGATATAGAAAATCCTCATGGTGTTATCGTACAGTATGGAGGACAAACTCCTCTGAAATTAGCAAAACAATTGAAAGCTAATAAAGTAAATATTATCGGAACTTCACCGGAAGCTATTGATGTAGCTGAAGATCGTGAAAAGTTTAAAGATTTGGTTGAAAAACTAGGTCTAAAGCAACCTAGAAATGCTATTGCTTCTGATACTGATCAAGCAATGAAAGCTGCTAATGAAATAGGTTACCCGTTAGTCGTAAGGCCATCTTATGTTCTAGGTGGTAGAGCTATGGAGATAGTAACAACAGATGAAGACTTGAAGAGGTATATGGATGAAGCTGTTTTAGTTTCAAATGATTCGCCCGTACTTTTAGATAGATTTTTAAATGATGCAATTGAAGTGGATATAGATTTAATTTGCGACGGTAAAGATGTATTTATAGGAGCAATTATGGAGCATATAGAAGAAGCAGGAATTCATTCTGGTGACTCTGGATGCTCTATACCTCCATATACTTTGTCTGATAGTATTTTGATGCGACTTAGAAAGCAAGTTAGACAATTAGCGTTAGAATTAAATGTAATTGGCTTAATGAATACTCAATTTGCAATTAAAGAGAATGAAATTTTTCTTTTGGAGGTAAATCCACGTGCATCTCGAACAGCCCCTTTTGTATCTAAAGCAATTGGTATACAACTTGCAAAAATTGGAGCAATTGTAATGGCTGGGAAAAGTCTGAAAGATCTTAAGTTAACTCAAGAAGTTGTACCAAACTATTTTTCTGTCAAAGAGGCAGTGCTACCATTTTCTAAGTTTCCAGAAGTAGATGTACTGTTAGGTCCTGAAATGAAATCAACTGGTGAAGTGATGGGAATTGGAAAAAGTTTTGGAGAAGCTTATTTCAAAGCTCAAAGAGCCGCAGGAGTAATCTTACCTAAGACAGGGAATGTTTTTCTTAGCGTGAGAGATAAAGATAAGTCTGCTATATGTAGTATTGCAAAAGATTTAATTGATATAGGTTTCAACCTTTATGCGACAAGAGGAACTCAAAAATATTTAGAAGAAAAAAATATTGGGTGCAATAAAGTTAATAAAGTTAAAGAAGGACAGCCTCATATAGTTGACATGATCAAAAATGGAGAGGTTCATTTGATTATCAATACAACAGAAGGTGCAAGATCAATTAAAGATTCTTTTTCAATAAGAAAGGAAGCTAATAATAATAATGTTTGCTTAACAACTACAATATCTGGCGCAAAAGCTTTCTGTAAGGCTATTTTATTTATTGATAACTTTGATGCAACTGATATACAGTCTAGACATGATACTATTAATTGATTACCTGTCTAATTGATTAAAGTTTTTGATATTTATCAAACCTTCGCTTTTGGCAACAACACAGGTTATACAAGTATCTCCAGTAACATTTACACTTGTCCGCATCATGTCAAGGAGTCTATCAACTCCTAATAATAATGTAATACCTTCGAGAGGAATCCCTAGTTCAGCTAGTATAAGAGATAACATAATGATACCAGCGCTAGGAATTCCAGCAGTCCCAACTGATGCAATTGTTGCGGTCAGTATTATGGTTATCATGTCACTAAATGCCAAATTTATACCATAATATGATGCTAAAAAGTATGCCGCACAGCCTTGCATGATTGCTGTACCATCCATATTGATTGTTGCGCCAAGCGGTATAGAAAATGAGGCAAAAGATTTGTCCACCCCATACTTTTGGACAACAGTGTTTAATGTATAAGGTATAGATGCATTGCTACTAGAGGTACTGAATGTGAAAATTATCAGAGCTTTTAGTTTTGTATAGAACGAATATATGCTTAAGTTTGAAAAAAGTCTCAGTAATATTGAATATGTCAAAATAAAATGAGTGATTAAGACAAAAACCACAACTAAGAAATATTTAATCAAAGGAATAAAAACCTCGACTCCTTCAGTTGCAAATGTTTTAGCTAATAATGCAAACACAGCTATTGGAGTCAACTGTATTATTATCATAACCATTTTATTAAAAACTTTGTTCATATTATCAATTAATTCAATAAAGATAGGAATTTCTTTTTTTACATAGGATGCGGCAACCCCTACAAAAACTGCAAATGCTAAAACTTGAATTACATTACCATTAGCCAAAGCTGAAAAGAAGTTAGTTGGGAATATACTTAGAATTATATTTTTCTGATCTATATTTTCCTCAATATTACTTTGTATATTATTTGTAATTTGACCAACAGTATCATAGTTGACAAAGCCAGATATAAATAATGCAAGAGTAATGGCAACCAATGTAGTCAAAATATACAATGAAAATGTTTTTGCACCAAGTCTGCCAAGGGTTGAAACATCATTAATAGATACAATTCCTGAGATGACTGATACAAAAATCAGAGGTAATACAATCATCTTAAGTAAGATTAAAAAAAGAGATGATATAGTTAAGAAAATTTGGTTAATTAAATAATATTCTACAAAATCATTCGGAAGTAAAAAGTTATTAATTAAAACACCTACGATAATACCAGCAAGCATTGAGATCAGAACTTTTTTTGTGAAACTCATTTAATTATGATATGCAATCTAATGCATCATCATAATTAGGTTCGTTGGCGATTTCATTTACTAACTCTGAATGAATGATTTCATTATTTTTATTAATTACAACCACTGCTCTTGCTGTTATACCAGATAATGGACCGTCTACTAGTAGAACCCCATAATCTTTTGCAAAATTTCTAGACCTCATCATAGATAAAGGTATCACTGAATTTATATTTTCACTGGTACAAAACCTTTTCATGGCAAATGGCAAATCTGCTGAAACAGCCAAGACAACAACATTATTCATTGCGGCTACTCGCTCATTAAATATTTTAGTTGATTTCTGACATACTGGAGTATCAAGACTAGGAATTATATTTAATACAATATTCTTTCCTTTGTATGACGATAAATTTACATTATTAAGTTCAGAATCTACCAGGGTAAAATCAGGGGCCTGTCCTCCAACTTCTGGTATTTCCGCATTAGTATTAATCTTATTTCCTTGTAAGGTGATTTCAGTCATATAACATCATATCAATCAAAATAATCTATTTCAATGATATAATCTTAATCATGACCAAGGTTAATAAAACATCTAATTGGGTTAGACGTCACTCAGAAGATACTTTCGTGAAAAGATCTAAACAGGATAAGTATAGGTCGCGTGCTGCCTACAAGTTAAAAGCAATAGATGAAAAATATAATTTCTTGAAGAAAGTAATTTCTGTTGCAGACCTTGGATGTGCTCCTGGCTCATGGCTTCAAGTTTTGAAGGAATTTAAAAATATTAATTTTATAGTCGGAATAGATTTACTGAATGTAGAGCCAATAGATGGAGTATATATTGCAGAGCAGGATATCAAAGATTATGATTCATACACTCAATTATTTGAGAAGAAAGATTCCAAGTTAGACCTTGTATTATCTGATATAGCCCCCAACATTACAGGTATAAGCGATATTGATCAGAGCAACTTCTCTTATATTGCGATAGATATACTAAGATTTTGTAGATTTAAACTAAAGCCGAATGGAATGCTGGTGATGAAATATTTTTTAGGAAGCAGTTTTGAAACGACTCGAAAAACATTAAATAATAACTTTAGTAAAATTAATGTTTTTAAACCAGCCTCCTCAAAAAAAAAGAGTAATGAGGTATACCTGATTTGTATTGGATTCAAAGACTGATATAGTAAAAGAGTAGTTATTAGATTGACAAATACAAGTCTTAAAAATAGAATGATTCTAAAGAAAGGAAAATATAGCATATGAGTGATGTAATTAAAAATTTAGTAATATGGACTGTAATTGCAGTAGTTGTATTGTCGTTATTCACAGGAATGAATGGGCGTAACAATGCGTCTGATGAATATAATTATTCTGAGTTTATGCAACAGGTCCAAACTGGACAAGTTGAAGAAGTCACTATATCAGGCAGAGAAATTTCAGGTACATTAAAGTCTGGCCAATCATTTATTACATTTAGCCCAGAAACAGACAATTCAGCGTTAGTTGGAGAATTATTAAAGAGTAAAGTCAAGATAGCTGGAAAAGCCCCTGAGAAACAATCATTTCTTGCGCAAATATTCATTCATTGGTTTCCATTTCTATTATTAATTGGAGTTTGGATATTCTTTATGAGACAAATGCAGGGCGGAGGAGGCGGCGGTCGCGGAGCAATGTCTTTTGGTAAAAGTAAGGCTAAATTACAAACAGAAGATCAGGTAAAAGTAACATTCAAAGACGTGGCTGGAGTCGAAGAAGCAAAAGAAGAAGTTAAAGAACTTGTTGATTTCCTTAGAGACCCAGGTAAGTTTCAAAATTTAGGTGGTCAAATACCAAGAGGTGTCCTCATGGTTGGTTCTCCAGGAACAGGAAAAACTCTTCTTGCTAGAGCTATAGCAGGGGAAGCAAAAGTTCCATTCTTCACGATATCTGGTTCAGATTTCGTAGAAATGTTCGTAGGTGTAGGCGCATCAAGAGTGCGCGATATGTTTGAACAGGCTAAAAAACATGCTCCATGTATAATTTTCATCGATGAAATAGATGCTGTAGGAAGACATAGAGGGGCTGGCGTAGGTGGTGGCCACGATGAAAGAGAGCAAACATTAAACCAGTTACTTGTAGAAATGGATGGTTTTGAGGGTAATGAAGGAGTAATAGTAATAGCTGCTACTAATAGACCAGATGTTCTAGATCCTGCATTACTAAGACCTGGAAGATTCGACAGACAAGTAACAGTACCATTACCTGATATTAGAGGTAGAGAACAAATATTAAAAGTTCATATGAAAAAAACTCCAACATCAAATGATGTTAAGCCAAAACTATTAGCTAGAGGTACACCAGGGTTTTCTGGTGCTGATTTAGCAAACTTAGTTAACGAAGCTGCGTTATTTGCTGCAAGAGCAAGCAAGAAAATTGTTACAATGGACGATTTTGAAAAAGCAAAAGATAAAATTTTGATGGGTGGAGAAAGAAGATCCATGGTGATGAATGACGATGAAAGAAAACTCACTGCATATCATGAAGCAGGACATGCAGTAGTTGGCAGACTTGTACCAGATCATGACCCAGTTTATAAAGTGAGTATTATACCTAGAGGCAGAGCTCTTGGTGTAACCATGTTTTTACCTGAAGAGGACAGATATAGCAACAGCAAACAAAGAATTAATAGTATGATAGCGGCACTTTTTGGCGGAAGAGTTGCGGAAGAAGAAATATTTGGAGAAGATGCAGTCACAACTGGTGCTTCAAATGACATTGAAAGAGCAACAGGTCTTGCTAGAAGCATGGTAACTAAATGGGGCTTATCAACAAAAATGGGACCACTTGCATATGCTGAGGAAGAAAACGAAGTATTTCTTGGTAAGTCTGTGTCTCAGCAAAAAACAGTTTCCGATGAAACGGCTCACACTATTGATTCAGAGATTAGACATATAATAGATGTACAGTACAAGCGTGCAACTAAACTTATTAAAGACAACATGGACAAAATGCATATTATGGCTGATGCATTGATGAAATATGAAACCATTGATGTGAAACAAATTGATGAAATTATGGATGGTAAGATTCCATCTGCTCCAGAAAGCTGGAGTGATGATGATAACTCGGATACTAAAGATGGTGGTGGCTCAAGTACCGCTAAACCTAAAGATAGTCCAGCTACGACACCTGTATCGTAATATATAAATTATTATAGCTCATAGCAAAGTTTTGAACTTATGCTTTCTTTTTGCTCAATAACATCTAAAATATTAAATTAATATGTTTTGGAATAAATTATTTAATTACCCATCTAGTACCCGCACCTCAATCAATGGTGCGCGCTATTATGAAATTAATAACACAAAACTTCCATCAGTCACTGAAATACTTAAAGCAACTGAATCTGAATATAAAAAAGAATCACTGCTACGATGGAGACAAAAGGTTGGTGATACAGAAGCTAATAGGATTATGAGTATCTCCTCGTCCAGGGGGACTGCTATGCATAAACATATCGAGGATTACTTAACTGGCCAAGCCAAGCTAGACCTTCTATCTAATGATAATGAAGAGTCACTAATTATGGCTAGGGAGATTATAGAGAAAGGTATCTCTAAATTAGACGAATTATGGGGTGCAGAGGTTACTTTGTCGTATCCTAATTTATATGCAGGTACCGCTGATGCATCTGGAGTTTATAATGGGAATGAAAGTATAATTGATTTTAAGCAGTCGAATAAACCAAAAAAAAGAGAATGGATAGAAGATTATTTTTTACAATTATCTGCTTATGCTATGGCTCACAACAAAGTCTATAATACTCAAATATGTCAAGGGGTCATATTAGTTTGCACTCCACCCCCTAATATTTTATTTCAAGAATTTATTGTTGATGGTGAGGAATTTATCCAGTATCAAGAACAATTCTTTAAAAAAGTCGATCAATTCAATTTACTTTTAAAAAATTAATAAATGAATCTAAATTTTAGTAATAATAAATCTCAAATCATGGGTATATTAAATGTAACCCCCGATTCCTTTTATGATGGTGGGAAATATATCAAGCTTGATAATATGATGTTTAGAGTAGATCAAATGATAACTGAGGGAATGGATATCATTGATATAGGTGGCGAATCTTCAAGGCCTGGATCAGTAAGAATATCAATACAAGAAGAAATTGATAGATTACTTCCTGTTGTTAGCAAAATTAGAGAAAACTATGATATTCCTATTTCCATAGATTCAACAAAACCTGATGTTATTCTTAAATTATTACCTTATAAGATTAATATTATTAATGACATATCATCTATCTCTGACGAGAGGTTTGTTAATATTATTAAAGAAAACAATACACATATATGTTTAATGCATATGTTAGATAACCCTGAAACAATGCAAAATAATCCCAACTATACATCTGTTGTTGGCACTGTGAAATCTTATTTAGAAGATAGGGTGAAGTTTTGCGTTTCTCATGGTATCTCTATGGATAAAATAATTATAGATCCTGGATTTGGTTTTGGAAAAACACTTGACCATAATTATGAGCTCCTAAATAACTTGAAAGAGTTTACTGCAATTAGTCAAAATATTTTAATAGGTACCTCAAGAAAAAGTATGATAGGTAATTTATTAAATAAAAATACAAGTGATAGATTAAACGGATCTATCGCAAGTGCTGTCATCGCAATACTAAATAGTGCTAAAATTATAAGAACACATGATGTGAGGCAGACAAAAATAGCTGTCCATTTAGCAGAAAATATTATTAGAGACGAAGCATGAAGTTATTTGGCACAGATGGGATTAGAGGTAAATTTAATGAGCCACCTATTGACCATACCCATCTTATTAAGATCGGTTATGCTTTCGCTAAATCTTTATTTGATAATGAAAAAGGACAGGTTTATATAAGTAATGATGGTAGAGAGTCTTCATCTGAAATTGAGTTAGCTTTGTCCATTGGAATAAAACATCAAGGTTCAGGAGTTATTTCTATAGGACTTCTCCCTACCCCTGCATTAAGTATTTGTATGAATATGCCAGGATTAAGTCAAGGGTTGTATGCAGGGATTCAGATAACAGCATCTCACAATCCTTTTCATGATAATGGGGTTAAGTTTTTTGATAAAAATGGTTTTAAGTTAGGTAACGACTTGGAAGAGAAAATAGAGAATAATTATTTTAATGGGAAAGAAGAGATAAATATTAATAACCAACAGAACTCTAAAAGTAATTCTTCAGAGGACTTTAATAAGTATTATATTAATTATCTCAATAACTATTTTTCATTAAAAATGAAAGATGTGAAGGTTCCCAAAGAAAAATTTAATATTTTAGTTGACTGCGCTAATGGAGCATCATCTCATGTTGTAGAAAAGATATTAATGGATAGCTTTATCAATATAATACCTATCCATAATGAGCCTACTGGCAAAAATATTAACGATAATTGTGGCGCAACTAATATAGAAGGCTTAAAGAAATTTATATTAGATTTTAATAATGTAAAGGCAAATAGCTCTGATTATAATAAAACTGGAATACCCAAAGATTTAAAGATTGATCTGGGTGTTGCACTTGATGGTGATGGTGATCGTGTAATATTTATATCACCATGTGGAAAAGAGATTAATGGTGATGACACTTTATATATATTCGCTCTTTTTCACAAAATAACTAATAATAATAATAATCCAATTGTAGGAACTCAAATGACTAATTATGGAATACAAAGTTTGTATAAAAAAAATAATATTACTTTCATTGAAACAGATATTGGTGACAAACATGTACTTAGAGAAATGATTAGATCGGGGTCCACGTTTGGCGGTGAATCATCTGGACATATATTATCTCCTGTTTCTGATCGTTTATATGTTGGTGATGGAATTATTACATTAATAAATTTTCTAGAAGTTATTTTCAAACAAGATAAAAGTATAGATGAGCTTAAAAATCAAATAACTTCTATTCCAAGTAAATTATTTAACACTAAGGTTACAGATAAGAAAAAATTCTTTGAAGATAAGTTAAATATTAAAGTTTTTTCTAAATTAGAAAAAATGATAGGGTCAAGTGGAAGATTATTGTTGAGACCATCTGGAACAGAAAATCTAATTAGATTGTTAATAGAGCATGAAGATGCGGAGAAAATAGAAATACTTTCTAGGTACTTTTATGATAATATTAATAAAAATACAATAGTATGAACAATCAAAAATATCTTATAGCTGCAAATTGGAAACAGAATGGTGATGCTAAATCATTAATTAGGTTAATAAATAATTTTATTCGTTTATATAAAAAAGCAAAACCTACATGTGATATTTTAATATTACCTCCTGCAATATATCTTGAGACTATATTGAATAGATTAAAGCATCATAAGGTTTCAAGAAAAAAGATTTCTTTAGGTGCGCAAAATATATCTCCATATCAAAACGGTGCCTATACTGGTGAGCTATCTGTTGATATGACAAAAGACTACAACTGTAATTATACATTAGTAGGTCACTCAGAAAGAAGACATGTTTTTAATGAAGATGAAAAAATTATTTCTAAAAAAGTACGACTATCAATAGAATCTGGTATGCAGACAATTTTATGTGTCGGAGAAACTATGGCTGAATATAATTCAAAGTCGACAAAAAAAGTAATTTTACGACAGCTAAAATCAGCTTTAGTAAAATCGGCTAATTTAATTAAATCAGATCATAATAAAATTATTATTGCCTATGAGCCAGTATGGGCCATTGGTACTGGTAAAACTGCAAGTCTAGATGATATACGTGATGTACATGGCTATATTCACAATAGTCTTAGTAAGATATTAGGAACAAAGACGAATAGCATTAAAATTTTATATGGAGGTAGTGTAAATAATTTAAATGCAGCATCAATACTTGTCCTTTCTAATGTAAATGGGGCATTAGTAGGAGGAGCATCATTAAATTCTAAAAAATTTATTGATATTTGCTCTTCAATTTGAGATAACTACATCATGCAAACAATAATATTAAGTATTCATATAATTTTGGCTATTTCTCTAGTTGTTCTTATATTAGTTCAACATGGGAAAGGCGCAGACGCGGGAGCTGCATTTGGAAGCGGAGCATCGTCAACAGTATTTGGAGCGCAGGGTAGTGCTACATTTCTGACTAAAATAACAACAGTTATCGCGCTTTCTTTCTTCCTAACAAGCTTATCATTAGCATATTTTGCTTCAAATACATCACCTGTCAGTGATAGTTTGATAGAAAATACAAACCAACCGCAGACAAATACGAAGCCTCTAGATTCAATTGACACAAAGGATCTTCCTTAGTTTAGCCGATGTGGTGGAATTGGTAGACACGCAGTCCTAAGAAGGCTGTGACGCGAGTCGTGCCGGTTCGACTCCGGCCATCGGCAAAATCTATGGCGCTATCCATTGACCAGAAAATTTTTTATCTTTTAGGAACTTCACTCTCGTGTGTCCAGTAGATGACAGGTATAGCCACTCAATTCTATGTATATTGATTGTAATAACAGTAAAATTTTTACTTAGCTTGTTCTCCAGTTGATTTTTAACTATTTCCGGATACTGAATATCTTTACCAGGTGCTACATTTTGATAATAGCATTCTTGTGATTGGGAACTCATTTTATTCCATCTATTCTTGCAATATTCATCCCCATTATTTATAACTGCAATACCATTAAATCTAATTTGGACCTTTGCTTTTTTATCATAGAACAAGGCTCCGACATTTGGATTATCTTGTATCTCATTAACTTTCTTTGTTAAATTATTTGTATGAAAAATTATACGTTGCTTTTCTCTATCACAACCTCTAAGAACTACTGTTCTGATTTCAGGAATCATTTTACACGAAGTAGATAATGAAAACGTATGGTAGTCAGAAAGTCTGTCATTTACACCTTTATCCATGCAAACCCATATATTCTCATATATTTCGCTAGTTTTACTAAGGTTTTGAGTGTTATTCATTGATATTATTTTATCATTTTTATGACTATTAAATAGCACCAAAATCACATGATTACTCAGATAATAGTATGTAATATATTTATAGGATATAATGAGAATGTTATGTTATTAGAGTATTTACCAATATTTATTTTTTTAGTCTTTGCGCTCATATTTGCGACCATAATGCTTAGTATTGGTTTTACATTTGGACCTCATAATCCTGATATAGAGAAGAATTCGCCCTATGAATGTGGGTTTGAAGCATTTGAAGATACAAGAATGAAATTTGATATTAGATATTATCTAGTAGCCATATTATTTATTATTTTTGATTTAGAAATAGCTTTTCTATTTCCTTGGGCAATAGTCATTCATGATATTGGAATACATGGACTTGTCTCAATGGCAATATTTTTATTAATTTTGATTGTCGGATTTATTTATGAATGGAAAAAGGGGGCATTAGAATGGGATTAGAAAACATACATAAAGATGGATTTGTCCTAGCTAAATCAACTAATTTATTTGACTGGGCAAGAACAGGTTCTATGTGGCCAATGACATTTGGATTAGCTTGTTGTGCAGTAGAGATGATGCATGCTGGAGCTTCAAGATATGATATCGATAGATTTGGCATGTTATTTAGACCAAGCCCTAGACAGTCTGATGTAATGATAGTTGCGGGAACACTAGTTAATAAAATGGCTCCAGCTCTTAGAAAAGTTTATGACCAGATGGCTGATCCTAAATGGGTCATTTCAATGGGGTCATGTGCAAATGGTGGTGGTTATTATCATTATTCATACTCAGTTGTGAGAGGTTGCGACAGAATCGTTCCAGTAGATATATATGTACCCGGATGCCCTCCCACTGCCGAAGCATTGTTATATGGTATTTTACAGTTACAGAATAAAATAAGAAAAAAGAACACTATAATAGCTGATAGACCTAACAG
Organism: Gammaproteobacteria bacterium; assembly: GCA_018670435.1. Taxonomy (GTDB): domain Bacteria; phylum Pseudomonadota; class Gammaproteobacteria. The sequence continues at coordinate 31,474 of JABHRC010000037.1, read as the reverse complement.
AGACTTTTGAATGAAAAAAATAATTGCCAAACATATTGTCGATCAATATGAATTAGAAGAGTGTACAGATATGTTAACAATGAAAATTCATAAAGACTCATTGCTTGATGTAATGAGCACTCTAAAAAATAATAAAGAATTAGATTTTATACAGCTAACTGATATATGTGCGGTAGATTATTACACTTATGGTGAAACAGAATGGAGTACAAAAGAGGCAACTTCAACAGGTTATAGTAGAGGAATTAAACCATCATCGCATGGCAGGATAAAGTTTGAGCACAAACAAATACAAAATAGAATGGATAATAGATTCTGCGTCGTATACCACTTATTATCAATCTCAAATAATAATAGAATTAGAGTAAAAACTTATCTCAATGACGAGCCACCTATAATAAAATCATTAACATCATTATGGCCAGCAGCAAATTGGTATGAAAGAGAAGCGTTTGATTTATTTGGAATATTATTCGAAGAACACCCAGATCTTAGACGACTATTAACTGACTATGGTTTTATAGGACATCCTTTCAGGAAAGACTTTCCATTAACAGGTAATGTTCAGATTAGATATGACCCTGCTTTAAAAAGAATAATACAGGAGCCTGTAGATATAATGCCTAGAGTGTTAGTGCCTAAAGTAATTAGAGAAGATAAATAATGAAAGAGTTCAAAAATTTTACTATGAATTTTGGACCTCAACATCCTGCAGCTCATGGTGTGTTAAGACTAGTATTGCAAATGGAGGGTGAGATTATCAAGAGTGCTGATCCTCATATTGGATTACTGCATCGAGCAACAGAAAAGTTAGCTGAATCTAAACCTTATAATCAGTCTATAGGATATATGGATAGACTGGATTATGTATCTATGATGTGTAATGAGCATGCTTATGTTTTAGCAATTGAGAAATTACTTAGCATTGAAACACCTGAAAGAGCTAAATATATAAGAGTTATGTTTGATGAGATTACAAGAATCCTGAATCATCTTTTATGGCTTGGTGCACATGCTTTAGATATCGGAGCCATGTCAGTCTTCTTGTATGCATTTAGAGAAAGAGAAGATTTGATGGATTGTTATGAAGCAGTATCGGGAACTAGAATGCATGCAACGTATTATAGACCAGGAGGAGTTGCTAGAGATCTACCTTCTAAGATGCCAAAATATATAAAATCATCATATAAAAATAATGATCAGCTCAGTGATCAAAATTATAATAGAGAAGGGAGTATGTTGGATTTTATTGATGATTTCACCTCTAGATTCCCTAGCTGTGTGGATGAATACGAAAATCTTTTAACTGATAATAGAATTTGGAAACAGAGAACAGTAGGAATAGGAATAGTAGAACCTGAAAGAGCAATTGAATTAGGTTTTACTGGACCAATGTTGCGTGGCTCTGGGTTAGACTGGGATCTTAGAAAAAAACAACCATATGAAGTTTACGATAAAATGAAATTTGATATTCCAGTTGGCAAAACAGGAGATTCATATGATAGATATTTGGTAAGAATGGAAGAGTTAAGACAATCAAATAAAATCATAAAGCAATGTGTTAAATGGCTAAATAAAAATCCAGGATCAATAATGATTGATGACGCTAAAGTTGCTCCACCTAGTAGAGAAAATATGAAAGTTGAGATGGAGTCTTTAATACATCACTTTAAATTATTTACAGAGGGTTACTGCGTGCCAAAAGGAGAAGTTTATACGGCTGTTGAAGCACCAAAGGGAGAGTTTGGAGTATACATGATATCTGATGGCGCAAACAAACCTTTTAGATTAAAAATACGAGCTCCAGGGTTTCCACATTTAGCTGCTCTAAATGAAATGTGCAAAGATCATATGTTATCAGATGTAGTCACAATCATAGGTACTCAGGATATAGTTTTTGGAGAAATTGACAGATGAGTCAAGAATTTATAATTAATGAAGAGTTAGCGGGATTAATCAATGATGTCGTGAAAAAATTCCCATTGGATAAAAAAAGATCTGCAGTTATTGAAAGTTTATTAATTCTACAACATCACAATCGAGGTTTCATTACAAAAAATATCATTAAAGCGTTATCTGATTATTTGTCAGTTAGTGAAATAGATATATATGAGGTAGCTACTTTTTATACTATGATCAACACTGTTCCTGTTGGCAAGAATGTTATAGCTGTATGTAATAATGTTTCTTGCATGTTGAGAGGATCAGATCAGATACTCTCATATATTGAGAATAAGCTGAAAATAAAAGTTGGGGAGTCAACCAGCGATAATAAGTTTTATCTTAAAGATGAAATTGAGTGTTTAGCAGCCTGTAACGGTGGGCCAATGATGCAAATTAACCACAAAAATTATGAAAATCTTACATTAGAAAAGGTTGATCAAATCTTGGAGAATATAAATGACGATTAAGTTATGCACTGACACGTTTGATTTAAAAGACCCTGGTTCCCTCAAAACATATTTAGATAATAATGGTTACCTAGCTTGGAAAAATATAGTCAAAGAGCAAACACCTAAGTCAAAAATTATTGAAAAGATTAAAGACTCCGGTTTACGTGGAAAAGGAGGTGCAGGTTTTTTAACAGGTTTAAAATGGTCTTTCATTCCTTTGATGGATGGACAAAAGTATTTGGTATGCAATTCAGACGAAAGTGAACCCGGTACTTGCAAAGATAGAGATATTTTGAGATATAACCCACATGCAGTAATAGAAGGAATGTTAATAGCAAGTTATGCGATAGGAGCATCTGTTGGTTATAATTATCTTCGTGGTGAATTCATGGATGAGCAATGGAAAGTTTTTAATGATGCATTGTCAGAAGCTTATGAAGAAAAACTCATAGGTGAAAATATTTTATCGTCTAATATTACAATTGACCTGCATGCTCTGATTGGTGCCGGAGCATACATAGTAGGCGAAGAAACAGCAATGTTAGAATCAATTGAAGGCAAACGTGGAATGCCAAGAATTAAGCCTCCGTTTCCAGCAATTAAAGGATTATATGATAAACCAACAATCATCAATAATACTGAAACACTTGCAAGCGTACCTAAGATTATGTTGAATGAGCCTGGGTGGTATAAATCTTTGGGTGTTGATGATTCTGAAGGAATGAAAATATTTTGCATGAGTGGACATATAAATAATCCTGGTAATTTTGAGATTGCTCTTGGAACGCCATTCTCGGATTTATTAGATCTGGCTGGTGGAATATTTAATCAAAAAAATATAAAAGCTGTAATTCCAGGAGGATCATCTGTTCCTGTGGTGAAGGGAGAAGTTATGATGAAAGTTAATATGGATTATGATTCTATTACTGAAGTTGGGTCAATGCTAGGATCTGGAGGCGTTATAGTTATGGATGAATCCACATGCATGGTATCTGTCCTTCATAGGATTTCTAGATTTTATTATTCTGAGTCATGTGGTCAATGTACGCCATGCAGAGAAGGAACTGGCTGGTTATATAAAATATTAACAAACATTATTTCAGGAAATGGTACGCAGAATGACTTGCATCAGTTAGAAAGAATAGCCACTCAAATTGAAGGCCATTGCATATGTGCATTGGGTGATGCAGCAGCAATGCCTGTCAGAAGTTTTTTAAAAAACTTCTGGTCCGAATTTGAGTATTATGTTGATAAAAAAGAATCCATGGTCTCCTGATAATGAAAGTTTTTATAAATGATAAAGAGTATAATGCAAATCCAGATGAAACCATTATAGAGTTATGCGATAAAGTAGGAATTCATATCCCTAGATTTTGTTACCATAAACATTTATCTGTTGTAGCTAGCTGTAGAATGTGTTTAGTTGATGTTGAAGGTGTAAAATATGCACAACCTGCATGTTCAACTCCATTACGAGATGAGATGAGAGTTTCTACAGGTTCTGAAAAAACAAAGATTGCTCAAAAAAATTCAATGGAATTTTTATTAATCAATCATCCGCTTGACTGCCCTATATGTGATCAAGGAGGAGAGTGTGAATTACAGGACATATCTCTAGAGCATGGTGATGACCATTCTCAGTATATGCAATTTAAACGAGTAGTTGTTGATAAAGATATCAGCCCCTTGATTTCAACGGATATGACAAGATGTATACATTGTTCGCGATGTGTTCGATTTGGCGAAGAGATAAGCAATGTAAAAGAACTCGGATTGCTTAATCGTGGAGAGGATATGAAGATTGATGTCTTTATAGAGGAGGGTGTTTCATCTGAATTATCTGCAAACATGATTGATCTTTGTCCTGTAGGAGCGCTGAATAATAAACCCTATAGATACAAAGCTAGAACATGGGATTTGAAACAAATATGCGGTATTTCTCCTCATGACTGCATAGGTTCTAATATAAACTATCATATATATAACAATAAAATCGTCAGAGCAGTACCATCTGAAAACTCAGAAATTAATCAAACTTGGTTATCAGATCGTGATAGATTTGGTTATGAAGGTATTTATGCCAAAGATAGAGCTGAGAAAACTTTAATTAAGGTCGATGGTAAATTAGTTGAAATTGATTTTGATTCTATGTCACATCAAGTTAATGATTTGATTAGCAAAAATATCAAGGAGTATGGGCAAGAGAATATCGGATGTTTAATCTCAGGACAGTCTACGTCTGAGGAACATTTTTTATTTCAAAAAATATTTAAGAAGCTTGGTATCACAAATATAGATCATCGAACAAAAGAAAGTGATTTTTCTTATCAAGATAGTTATCCAATAATGCCCTCGCTAGGCTGTAATCTTAATGACCTCAAAAAGTATAAAAATATTATCTTAGTGGGTGTGAATGTTAAAACAGAATATCCAGTTCTCTCAATAAGACTAAATGCTCTCGCAAAAAATAATACAAAAGTATATTCTTTTAATTTCAACTCTTTAGAAGAGAATTTCTCTCTGCATCATAAGCAAATTATTACGCATGATAATATTGACTTATTTTTAAATACTAGTAATTTTTCTTTAGAGAATGGTGAGACATTGTTTATTATAGGACCATCAGTTTCTAGATCACCCAATCAATCTAGTATCCTAAGAAAAATATCTGAATTTAGTTCATCGATAGATGCAAATATTGGATTCTTGACAGAATTTTGTAACTCTACTTCAGGATGGCTCTTGGGTAATTTACCTCACAGAGAACTAGGTGGAGGAAAGCCTAGACAAATCGGGAAGAATTCTTACGAGATGATAAAGAGTCATCTTTCGTCCTATATCTTTTATAATTTAGAACCTGAGTTTGATTTTTTTAATAAACAAGACCTTGAGCATGCACTTGACACATCTAAGTGTAATATATTTTTTACTAGTTATATTACTCCAATCATAGAAAAGTATGCTGATATTATTATTCCAATAACTACCTTTGCGGAAACAGATGGAGGGTACATAAATATTGAGGGAACTTATCAAACGTTCCAGCCAATAGTACAGCCAAGTAAAAATATACATGTAGGGTGGTCTATACTTAATGATATTTTGAAATTAAATAATTTAGGAGATTATTCAATAGATGAGATTAGAGGTGAGTTAGCTGAATCTTTAGATGGCCTTAATTTCAGCACTCCCGTTTCTGATATGAGTGATATTAATTCTAATAATGATATGGAAAATGTAATAGTCCATGATTTATCCCGTGAGACTAATGAAACTGATTTAATAGTTAGAAGGTCAGAATCTCTCAGACAAGTTTCTTTAATGAATAAAAAAATTAATAATAAAAATATAATTAGTCAATCAGATAATCTACAAACTAATGTGACAAAATGAATATTATATTTTTAATACTTGATATTTTGGTTGATATTATAATGGTTGTATTGCCATTATTTTTAATAGTTGCATATACGACTTATTCCGAAAGGAAGATTATTGGATTTATGCAGTCAAGATTAGGGCCAACTAGAGTTGGCCCTTTTGGGTTTCTTCAGCCAATAGCTGATGTAATTAAGCTATTAACAAAAGAAATTATTCTTCCTTCTAATGCTAACAAAGGCCTATTTTTGACAGCACCAATTATAATGCTTGTGCCCTCTTTATTAGTTTGGTCAGTTATCCCACTATCTGAATATTTTGTAATTGCAAATATAAATGCAGGATTATTATTTATATTAGCTCTTACTTCTCTTAGTGTTTATGGGGTGATATTAGCAGGATGGGCCTCTAATTCTAAATATGCTTTCTTAGGATCCATGAGATCGGCAGCACAAATAATTGCTTATGAAATAGCCATGGGTTTTGCCCTAGTAGGGGTATTAATGGCCGCAGGAAGTTTAAATTTACAAGAAATTATAATATCACAGCGAGGCGGGATGTTTAATTGGTATTGGCTTCCCTTATTTCCATTGTTTGTAATTTATTTCATTGCTGGTGTAGCGGAAACTAATAGAGCTCCATTTGATGTATCCGAAGGAGAGTCCGAAATTGTTGCTGGTTTTCATGTTGAATACTCAGGAGTAGCTTTCGCAATGTTCTTTCTTGCTGAGTATATGAACCTTATCCTTATTAGCATACTTGTAAGCATAATGTTCTTTGGCGGATGGCTTTCTCCATTTGAAAATACTTTTTTAGATATTTATTTTAGCTGGATCCCTGGTTTTATTTGGCTTTCTATCAAAACACTTTTTTTTATATTTATTTTCTTATGGCTAAGAGCAACATTACCTAGATATAGATATGATCAAATCATGAGACTGGGTTGGAAGATTTTTCTTCCTATAACTATTATATGGATTTTCTTAGAAGGCATTATGATATATTACAAAATTGAACCATGGTTTATTATATGATGAATATTATTATTAAATTATTAAGAAGCTTATTTTTATTAGAAATTTTGAAAGGTCTATCTATTACAGGAAAAAAATTATTTACTAAATCAATAACAGTCCAATATCCAGAAGAAAAAACACCACAATCGCCACGTTTTAGGGGATTGCATGCATTGAGAAAATATCCTAATGGTGAAGAAAGATGTATTGGTTGTAAATTATGCGAGGCAGTTTGCCCAGCATTAGCTATAACAATTGACACTGAGATGAGAAAAGATGGAACACGAAGAACAACAAAGTATGATATTGATTTATTTAAATGTGTTTACTGTGGTTTTTGCGAAGAAGCTTGCCCGGTTGATGCCATTGTTGAGACTAAAATATTTGAATTTCATTTTGAGTCGAGAGATGAAAGAGTTATTTCCAAAGACAAGCTGCTTGAAATTGGTGATGTCTATGAAAAAGAAGAAATCAAAGATAGAAATAACATAAATTAATGTAATAGTATGAATGTAGAAATAATAATATTTTATATATTTTCTTTGTTGCTATTGAGCAGCTCTATAGCCGTGGTAACTTTAAATAATCCTGTTAAATCTGCCATCAGCTTAGTTTTTTCATTTTTTTCTTCAGCTATATTATGGTTATTATTAAATGCAGAATTTCTATCTATAATACTAATACTCGTATATGTCGGAGCCGTAATGGTCTTATTTCTTTTTGTAGTTATGATGTTGGATATAAATATATCTCAGGTTCAAGAAGGTTTTGTGAAATATTTGCCGATAGGTATCTTTGTTTTTGCAACTATAGCAGGACTACTTTCTTACTTCTTTTATAATCAATTTGAGAACTCGGACGATAATATCATTACGTCTATAGACCTTATAGGAACGGATAACACGAAGAATCTTGGTTATCTGCTTTATACTGAATATATTTTAGCATTTGAGATAGCAGCAATTATTTTGTTACTTGGAATAATATCAGCAATAACATTAACTCTTAAGAAAAGTGCAACTAACAAATATCAGAACCCAAGTGATCAAGTTAATGTGTCTAAGAAAGATAGGCTCTTAATTATAAGGGATGAGGACAGAATAAAATGATCCCAATGTCCCATTACTTAATTCTTAGCTCTATTTTATTTAGCATCTCGCTTGCGGGTATATTTCTAAATAGAAAGAATATTATTATCATGCTTATGTCATTAGAGCTTATGTTTCTATCTATTAATTTTAATTTTATAATATTTGGAAATTATCTTAATGATCTGACTGGCCAAATATTTGTATTTTTTATTCTCACTGTTGTTGCTGCTGAATCAGCAATTGGTCTTGCTATAATTGTCGTTTTATATAGAAATAAACAAGGTATCAATGTTGAAGATATTGCGAGGTTAAAAGGATAGTGTACTGGCAATCAATCATAATTATATTTTCTCCTCTTGTTGGAGCCATAACTCTTTTATTAAAAAATAAAAGCACTAATATTCTTAGTAGTGTTATAGCAAATTTGGCTATTGGGATATCAATGTTATTATCATTATGGCTCTTTATAACGTATCTATCTGAACCCAAAGTCAGTGAAAGTTACTTGCTTTATACATGGTATGCAACTAATGGGTATTCTTTTGAGATAGGTTTACTAATAGACAGTCTGACCATTATAATGTCCTTTATCGTGACTTTTATTTCATTCTTTGTGCACATGTATTCAATAGCATATATGGAGGGAGACAGTAGTTTCAGGAGATTCTTCATTTATACCAATTTTTTTACATTCTCTATGTTGTTTATAATATTTTCCAATAATTTTTTACAATTATTTATAGGATGGGAATTGGTAGGCTTGTCATCATACTTATTAATTGGATTTTGGTATAATAAGGCTAGTGCAGTGAATGCTAATCTAAAAGCATTTGTTGTTAATAGAGTTGGTGATATTGGTTTGTTACTAGGTGTGATTCTAGTCTTTGTTACTACAAATAGTCTTAATTACACTGAGTTTTTTAATAAATTACCACTTCTAGTCGATAGTACAATAAATTTACTTGGATTCAAGATAGATCTATTGCCATTTACAGCACTATTACTTTTCATGGGGGCTGCTGCTAAATCTGCTCAGATACCACTTCATTTTTGGTTGCCAGACTCGATGGAAGGTCCAACACCAATATCCGCTTTAATTCATGCAGCTACAATGGTGACAGCAGGTATTTTTATGGTTGCGAGACTATCTCCTCTTTATGATTTATCTGGTTATGTATTAAGTCTAATATTAGCAATAGGTGTTTCTACAGCCTTATTTATGGGAATGGTTGCTCTAGTTCAGAATGATATAAAAAGAATAATAGCTTACTCTACAATTTCTCAATTAGGATATATGACTGCTGCATTAGGCGCATCTTATTATTCGTTTGCGATATACCATCTTTTAACTCATGCATTTTTTAAAGCTTTATTATTCTTATGCGCAGGTTCGATAATTTTAAAATGTCATCATGAACAGAACATTACTAAGATGGGTGGATTAAGAAAAGTTATGCCAATAACATTTGTAACATTTTTTATTGCTGGCATATCTTTAATGGGCTTTCCATCAATGTCAGGGTTTTTCTCTAAAGATTTAATTATAGATATATTTAAACATAATAATTCTTTAGCTTATTATTCACTTATTCTAGGAATATTCATTACAACTCTATATACATGTAAAATATTCATTAAAGTTTTTTTGGGAAACAATCAGTTAAAAGTTAAAAAGAGATTAGATTTAGAGCATAATGATGCTTTAATTATTCCGCTTATAGTACTCGCAATACCAAGTGCTTTTATAGGATGGGCTTTATTCGATTCAGTACTTTTCAATAATTTTTTTCAAGAATCTATTACTGATAATATTAGGACTCAACAATTCTATATATTATATATCAAAGACTCTGTCTCTTTTCTCCTCCACTCATTTACTAGCTTAAGTTTTATAGTGCTTGTTTTAGGCATTATAACTTCTTATTTTTTATATTATAAAAATGATGATTTTCCTAAGAAGATTTCTAAAAAATATCCTTCACTGCATAATATTCTTCTAAATGAATATGGTTTTACTAATCTATCTAATATAGTCATACCTTCATACTTTAAGAGACTTGCAAATATGGTATGGATGAAGTCCGATGTTAACATCATTGATAATTTTTTTGTAAATGGTACTGCAAAACTGGTTGCTTTCATTTCACTTAAGGTTAGAGTTATACAGACCGGATATCTATACCACTATGCCTTTACAATGATTATCGGTTTACTACTTTTTTTAATAATATTTTATAATCTCTAATATGCTTTATTTAGACATTCCATTACTAAGCTTACTAATATGGACCCCATTAATAGGTGGTGTACTTTTATTATTTATCGATCAGAAAAATGATCAACTCATAAAGATTTCAGGGTTTACTATATCTACAGTAACTCTTTTTATTTCAATAGTTCTATTAATCAATTTTGATACTTCTCAATACTTATTACAATTTAATGAAAAGCATATATGGATCTATAATTTGGATATTAATTATCATCTTGCTGTGGATGGTTTTTCTTTATTATTTATACTATTAACAACTACTGTTACATCTCTTATAATATTGTTTAATTTTTCAGAATCTAGACAACAAAATAATAAATATATCGCATTATTCCTTATTCTCGAGGGTCTTCTTCTAGGAGTTTTTTGTGCTTTTGATAGTATACTTTTTTATATATTCTTTGAAGCAATGCTTATTCCATTATTTCTTATTATTGGTATCTGGGGAGGACCGAATAGAGTTTATGCTACGATAAAATTTTTCATCTATACGCTCCTAGGTTCAGTCTTAATGTTAGTAGCGCTCTTGTACTTATCATTTAAAGCCAATAGCTTCTATATTCTAGATTACTATAATTTAGTTTTAAGTCTTGATACTCAGATACTTATTTTCCTGGCATTTCTAATCGCTTTTGGCATAAAAGTCCCTATGTGGCCTGTTCATACATGGTTGCCAGATGCCCATGTTGAGGCGCCTTCATCAGGTTCAGTGATATTAGCTGCAGTCTTGCTTAAAGTCGGAGGCTATGGAATGATTAGATTTTTATTACCAATCACACCAGATGCAGGATTTTATTTAAATAATTTCTTAATCCCATTATCTCTAGTAGCAATAATTTATATTAGCTTTGTGGCAATCGCTCAACAGGATATGAAAAAGTTGATTGCTTATTCATCTATTGCTCATATGGGGTTCGTTACACTTGGTATATTCCTTGTATTTAACACTATAGGGCAGGCGCAAGATATACAAAATATTTCCCATATTGGATTGCAAGGAGCTATCATGCAGATGTTATCTCATGGTCTAATCTCCGCTGGACTCTTTATTTGTATTGGAATTATATACTCACGCACAAAATCTAGAATGATAGATGATCAGTCAGGAATTGGTCAAGTAATGCCAGTATTTTCTGCATTGATGATGTTTTTTTTGTTAGCTAACTCCGGATTACCTGGAACATCTGGTTTTGTTGGTGAATTTATGGTCCTAATTGCGGCAATAAAAAATAATATAATGTATGCTGTTTTAGCATCTACAACATTGGTGCTAGCAGCGTCATATTCTTTATGGCTTGGAAAAAGAGTTTTATTTGGAGAAGTTAATAATGATAATGTAGCTTCTATGAAAATATTACGCTTTGATGAATTTTGGCCATTACTAATACTGGCTATTTTAGTAATATTGATTGGGATTAAGCCTGATCTCCTTCTCAATATAAGTGAAGAGTCATCTATGAATATGATTAAAATAATAACTAATAAATACTAAATATGATAAATTATTTATATATCTTTCCTGAAATCATAATAACATCAGCATTATGTTTTATTATAGTATTAGATTTATTTCTTCCTAATAAATTAAAATATATTTCCTATTATCTTATACAGTTATCCCTAATTTTCTGTGCGTACTATATTTATTCACATATTAGTTACCTTACCAATAATAATTCTGAGCTATATGATACAAGTATATTTTCAAATATATTTAAAATATTTATATTACTTAGTTTGGCTATGATTTTTTACTATACTTCAGTTTTCTTAAAATATTTTAATATCTTTCGAACTGAGTATTTTTTGATCACTTTGTTTGGATTGCTAGGAATGATGATAATGATATCATCTCAAAATATGTTATTACTGTATCTCGGTATTGAGCTATTATCATTGTCTCTTTATTCTGTAATTGCTTTTAATAAGAATTCATTATTTTCATCAGAAGCCGCTGTTAAGTATTATATTTTAGGAGCAATCTCTTCTGGATTTTTATTGTTTGGAATTTCTTTAATATATGGTTTGACTGGAAGTTTAAACTTTAATGAAATATTCATACATATTGCGTCTTTTAATATTACAAATGGCATAGATAATGTTCAGGTAATAGGATTATTATTCGCTTTAATATTTATTTTAATTAGTCTTTCTTTTAAGTTTGGTGCAGCTCCATTTCATATGTGGATCCCAGATGTTTATCATGGGTCTATAATTACTACTACATTATTACTTAGTACAATTCCTAAAATTGCTGTATTTGTCATATTGATTAAATTATTAACAAATGTCTTTTCTGGATTATTTTTATTTTGGGCTGATATGGTAATTATACTTTCTATATTATCTATTCTAATTGGAAATATCGTTGCTATATCCCAAACTAATATTAAACGTATGCTAGCATACTCTACAATTGCTAATATTGGATTTATACTCCTAGGTTTGTCGGTTGGGTCAATCATAGGATATAAAGCAGCTATGTTTTACACTTTAACATATGTAGTAACCACAATAGCTGCGTTTGGATTATTATCTCAACTAATATGTAGAAATAAACCCATTGAAAATATTAGCGATTTAAGTGGTTTAAATTCAACTAGCCCATTCACTGCTTTTCTATTAATGTTTATATTATTATCTTATATTGGAATACCTCCATTTATAGGATTCCATGCAAAACTTTTTATCATTCAGTCCCTTGTTGAGACAAATAATATTCCGCTTGGTATATTTGCAGTACTAATGACAGTTGTTGGCTCTTACTATTATTTAAGAGTAATTAAAGTTATTTATTTTGATGAAGCAAAGAATGTATTAGCAAGTACATCTAAATTATATATAACTGGTATATATGTATTAGGTCTTATCCTTTTAGGATTATTGCCAGATGTTTTAGGACAGCTTAGCCAGTACTCAATAAGCAATTTTTTTAATACTTGAAAATTATTTTTATAGACTATAGAATCCTTATACAGTGTGGGGTGGAGCAGTCTGGTAGCTCGTTGGGCTCATAACCCAAAGGTCGTAGGTTCGAATCCTGCCCCCACTACCATAAACCCTCTAAAATTTAACTCACTAAAATCAAAAAATACTAATAATTGTCTATTTAAAGCAAATAAATTGTTATACAATATCGTGAAAGCCCCTTTAGGGGCTATTTTATTGGCTGTTTGAAAATGAATGAGATTGAGGAAAAATTATTTAAAGCCTTGGAAGAGGTTATTTGTACCAAAGGTATGAGGATTGTGAATATTAATATATCCAATAGTTCATCAAGCCCTAGCATCAAAGTTATCATTGATGCTGCTCGAGGTATTAGTATAGATGACTGTTCATTCACTTCGAGGTTGGCTGATGATCTAATAAAAATTAATGGTTATTTCGATGATTATGATATAGAGGTATCTTCACCTGGAATTAATAGACAATTATTTAGCGTTAATGACTTTATATTATACAAAGGTTTTATAGTTAAAATAAAATTAAAGTCCGCAATTAGTAATCAAAAAAATTTTATTGGTAAGATAAGGGAAATAGATGCAGGCAATATAAAACTCGAGTTAGATGATTCTGAAATTACGATCGATTTCAAGAATATTAAAAAAGCAAACATACAAGAAATTTAAGGTTAGAGATTATGAATAAAGAAATATTAATGGTTATTGAAACGGTATCTAATGAAAAAAATGTTAGTAAAGAAGTTATTATTGATGCAATAGAACATGCACTAGCAAGTTCAGTTAAAAAGAAATATAGACTCGATAGAAAATGTGAATTTGATATAGATGCTAGAGTAAGTATTGATTTAGAGAGCGGAGAATATACAACATATAGAAAATGGCAGGTTGTGGAAGAGATTGAGGAAGAGATGGGTGATCAGCAGATCTTAATCGAAGAAGCTAAAATAAAAAATGAAGAGCTAAACATAGGCGACTGTTATGAAGAAGAAATTGACTCAATAGAATTTGGAAGAATCGTTGCTATGGCAGCAAAGAATGTCATTGTTCAGAAAGTCAGGGAAGCTGAGAGAAACAGAGTTGTTGAAATGTATGAGTCTAAAATAGGACAGTTGATATTCGGTATAGTAAAAAGAGTTGAAAAAGGAAATGTATATATGGATCTTGGTATGCCGGATAAGCAAAATTCTATCGAAGAAGCAATGATAATGAAAGATGCTCTTATACCACGAGAAGCAATTAGACCGGGTGATAGGTTGAGAGGATACTTGCGCGACGTTCAGTCTGAACTTCGTGGTCCTCAGCTATATATCACTAGGAAGGCTCCTGAATTTCTTATTGAATTGTTTAAACTTGAAGTTCCAGAATGCGGACAAGGACTAATAGAAATTTTGGGTGCAGCTAGAGATCCAGGATTAAGAGCTAAAATATCAGTTAAATCTAATGACCCAAAACTTGATGCTATAGGAGCATGTGTTGGAATGAGAGGTTCTCGTGTACAGTCTGTTTCTAATGAATTAAGTGGTGAAAGAATAGATATAATAATGTGGGATGAAGACCCAGCTAAATTTGTTATCAATGCAATGTCACCAGCCGAAGTTTTATCTATCGTCGTAGATGAAGAGAAAAAATCAATGGATATTGCTGTAGCCGAGGAACAATTATCTCAAGCTATTGGTCGTGGTGGTCAAAATGTAAGATTGGCGAGTGAGTTAACAGGGTGGGACTTAAATGTAATGTCTAAAGATGATTCTGATAATAAGATTTTAGAAGAGAATCAGAATTTGAGCGCAATATTTATGGATGAGCTTAATGTAGATGAAGATGTTGCAGATGTTCTTGCAAGAGAAGGATTTTCATCAATAGATGAAGTCGCATATTGCTCAATAGATGAATTCAATTCAATAGAAGACTTCGATGAAGATTTAGTAAATGAACTTAGAAAAAGAGCAACTGAAAAAATAGAGGCAAAAAAAGAAAAGCTTGAACAAGAAAACTCACTATCTAATTTTAAAATCCTCTCAAAAGATAATATAAAGAAATTGAATTCCAATGATGTCAATAATAGAGAAGATTTGGCTGATTTATCTGTCGATGAACTGTTGGAAATGATAGAATTAAGTCAAGATGATGCTGGTAAATTAATTATGGATGCACGAGAACCTTGGTTTAACCAAGACTAATCAAAGGGAGTAAAATGGCTGAAAAAGATATAAAAAAAAGCTTGTCATTAAAAAGTCATAAAAGCTCTGGTGGAAAACAGTCTAAAGCATCTGTCGGTTCAAAAAATGTAACAATACAAGTTAAACGTAAAAAAATAATTATTCCAACTACTCCTGAAGAAAAAGATGTTCCGCCGGTTGTTAATGAGCAAAAGCCACTATCGGAAGAAAAAGTAGAAAATACTTTAAATCAAAATAAACAACCTAGTATTAAAAAGGTGCCAGAGAGCATTAGGAATGATGGCACTGCTCCTGTTAAGAAAAAAACGAAGACTGATAAAGATGATAAAGTGGAAATCTTTGAAAATAAAGAATTACATTTAAAAGAACCTAAACCGAAAAAGAACAATAATAAGAAAGATAAGTTATCTGCATCTGAGCTTTCCCCAAAACATCAATTCGAAAAGCCAAAAGAACCTATAAAAAAAGAAATTGAGATACCTGAAGCTATTACAGTCAGTGAGCTAGCACAAAAAATCTCTGTCAAATCATCTGAATTAATAAAAATAATGATGAATATGGGTGTCATGGCAACTATTAATCAGTCACTAGATCAGGATACTGCGATACTAATTATTGAAGAGCTTGGACATACCGCAACAATAGCTAATGAAACTGCAGAAGAGGAAATGACTCTGCAGTTCGAGGGAGATAAGAATGAAGATTTAGAGACAAGGGCGCCAATTGTTACAATTATGGGCCATGTTGACCATGGAAAGACATCTCTACTTGATTATATAAGAAAGACTAAAGTTGCTAGTTCAGAGGCAGGTGGAATTACGCAACATATAGGTGCATATAGAGTTTCTACAGAAAAAGGTGATATAACCTTTTTAGATACTCCTGGACATGCTGCTTTTTCTGCAATGAGAGCCAGAGGCGCACAAGTAACCGATATTGTTATATTGGTAGTGTCAGCAGATGATGGAGTAATGCCTCAGACAGAGGAAGCAATCGAGCATGCTCAAGCTGCAGGTGTACCTATAATTGTAGCTGTAAATAAAATTGATAAAGAAAATGCTGATCCTGAAAAAGTCCAAACTGAATTAGGCAAGAAGAATGTAATTCCTGAAGAATGGGGTGGTGATACGATCTTTATAAAAATATCAGCTTTAACTGGCGAAGGAATTGATTCATTATTAGAAGCTGTTTCTTTGCAGTCAGAAATATTAGAATTAAAAGCTAGTAAGAAAGGTTCAGCTCTGGGATCAGTTGTAGAATCATCTTTAGATAAAGGAAGAGGGCCAATAGCAACAATTTTGATTCAAAGTGGAACATTAAATAAAAAAGATTATGTTTTAGTAGGAAAAGAGTTTGGACGAGTTCGTGCCATGTATAATGAGTTTAATAAAGAAATTACATCAGCTGGGCCTGGGTGCCCCGTTGTAATAACAGGACTTTCTGGTACACCAAATGTAGCAGATCAACTGATATCAACTAAGGATGAAAAGAAGGTTAAAGATATAGCTTCTTTAAGAGAATCTAAACAAAAAGAAATTGAAATTCAGAGCAAACAAAAAACTTTCAGTGTAGATGCATTTAGTTTAAATGATATGCCAAAGAAAAAAATAATTAACTTATTAATTAAAAGTGATGTTCAAGGAAGTTCAGAAGCAATAAATAGTACTTTAAGAAATATTAAAAATGATGATGTTGGTCTAGAGATAGTTTACAGTGGGGTCGGTGGAATAACGGAATCAGATGTAAATTTAGCCGCTAGTTCTAATTCAACAATAATCGGATTTAATGTAAGAGCTGACTCTAAAGCTAAGAAACTTATAGAAGCTAATGGTCAAGAACTATTTTATTTTAGTATTATATATGAGCTTATCGATCTTGTTAAACAACAATTATCGGGTCTATTAGACCCAGATGTTAAAGAGGAAATTATTGGAATAGCTGAGGTTAAAGATGTATTCCGATCATCAAAAATTGGTGCTATCGCTGGTTCTATAGTTAGTGAAGGTGTGGTTCAAAAAGATCAACCGATAAGGGTTCTAAGAGATAATGTGGTTATTTATGAAGGTGAGCTTGAATCATTAAGAAGATACAAAGAAGATGTTAAGGAAGTAAAAAGTGGAACAGAGTGTGGTATTGGTGTTAAAGATTACAATGACATCAAGCCTGGTGATCAAGTAGAAGTCTTTAAAAGAACTGAGACCAAACGTACCATTCAGTAATAGTTATGACCAATAGACTTTTCAAGGTGCAAGATTTACTTCATAAAGAAATAGCATTATTGTTAATTAAGGATATCCAAAATCCTCTAATAAAATCAGTCACAATATCTGAAGTTAAAGTCAGTAAAGATTTAAGATATTCTGAAATATATTTCACGTCACTCAACAAAGATAATAAAAAAATTGAAAATGAACTAAATAAAGCATCTGGATTCATACGAAATGCACTATCTAAAAGTGTGCACCTAAAAAGGCTCCCATCAATAAGGTTCACTTATGATGATACTGCAGAGCGTAGTGAAAGAATTGAAAGTATTCTAAAAAGTGATTTAAAAATCTAAATTATGATTAATGGAACTTTACTTTTAGATAAGCCTAAAAATATTACTTCTAATGGAGCACTACGAATTGTTAAAAAAGAACTCTCTGTGAAAAAAGCTGGAATAGTTGGAATACTTGATCCACTAGCAACCGGCATGCTACCAATTGTCTTAAACGAAGGGACTAAATTAGCGAGATATGTTGAGGCCTATGAGAAAGAGTATCAGGTCATTGTAAAGTTAGGGTTAATGAGTAATACAGGAGATAATGAAGGTGTTATCACTAAAACTAATAAAGATGACCCATTTGAATTAAAAGACAAGTTTATTAAAATGACACTTAAAGACTTAGTCGGAATACAAAAACAAATTCCTCCAATGTACAGCGCGCTGAAAGTAAATGGAGTTAAGTTATATAATTTGGCAAGGAAAGGGATAGTCATCGATAGGGAACCCAGAGATATCAATATACTTGATATTAAACTAATTTCATATGATGAAGATGAGTTGTCTTTGAATATTGTTTGCAGTAAAGGTACTTATATAAGAACTCTTGTTGAAACAATAGGAGATAAACTTAACACCGGTGCTTATACAAAAGAACTAAGAAGGTTGCGCATTGGACATTTTATAGAGAATGATATGGTTACTTTAGAAAACTTAAGCAAAGATATTAATAAAATAATTCATGTTAATCATATGTTAGATAATTTTAAATCATTTGTAATTAATGATTCTGATATTTTAAGAATCAGTAGAGGGCAAACTGTTTCAGCATTTTCAGCTAAAAATTATGATGAAATTGCCATTAAAGATAAAAATAATAATCTTTTAGGTATTGGTAGGATGGCTAATGGTCTTATTTATCCAAAAAGATTAATAAAGTTTGATAAATAAAGGATTGTATTACTTTAAACAGATGATAGAATAACTGTCATTAATGGAGAAGTTTATGGCTTTGGACAATAGTGTCAAAGAAGAGATAGTAAAAAAATATGGGAAATCCGCAGGTGATTGCGGTTCTAGTGAAGTTCAAATTGCATTGCTTACAGCAAATATCAATAGTTTATCAGACCATTTTTCGAAAAACTCAAAAGATGTCCATTCTAAGCGTGGACTCCTCAAAATGGTCATGAAAAGAAGGTCTCTGATTAAATATCTTAAAAAGAAAGATATCTCAAGTTATGAGAACCTTATAAAACAATTGGGATTAAGGAAGTAAAGTAAATGCATACAAAAATATTTGACTTAGGAAGTCAATCTGTAAAGATTGAAACAGGGATCATCGCGAAACAAACAGACGCGTCAGTAATAGTAGATATAGAAGGGACAGTTATTTTAGCAACACTCGTTGCAGCTAAACAAGATAGCGATAGGGATTTTTTCCCATTAACAGTAAATTACAATGAAAAAACATATGCCGCCGGAAAGATTCCAGGTGGTTTTTTCAAAAGAGAAGGGAGACCTTCAGAAAAAGAAACACTAATTAGTAGATTAATTGATAGGCCTTTAAGACCTTTGTTTGATTCCTCTTATAAGAGAGAAGTTCAACTTATCGTTACTTTGGTTTCTTATAATCCAGATGTAGACCCAGAAGTCCCAGCACTTATTGCTTCTTCTGCAGCGGTCAAACTTTCAGGATTACCATTTAATGGAACGCTAGGTGCAGTCAAAGTTGGTTATGATGGAGAAAATTATTTATTAAACCCAAGAACTCCAGAGCTAAGCAAATCATTATTAGACTTAACAGTAGCAGGAACAGAAAGCGCTGTTATGATGGTAGAGTCAGAAGCTAAAGAGCTTAGCGAAGAAGTAATGTTAGGCGCTGTTAAATATGGTCATGAGCAAATGCAGACTATAATTAAAGCTATTGATGAATTTACCGCAGAAGTTGGCGTAGATAAACTCGATTGGAATCCTGTGAAAATGGATGATACTGCTTATATGTCGCTCAAAGATAAATATAAGGATAAAATTTCAGAAGCATATTCAATAACAAAGAAACAAGATCGTAACGAGTCATTATCAAAGATAAAAGAAGAAATTTTAGAAAATGAACTTAATGAAGAGTCTGATAATGAGTCAGATATACTTTCTTACTATTCTAAAGCACAAAAAAGTATTGTCAGAGATAGAATTATCGCAGGTGAAAAAAGAATTGATGGAAGAGATAGCTCAACCGTTAGAGCAATTGATGTTAAAATTGGTGTTTTGCCAAGAACTCATGGGTCTGCTTTGTTCACAAGAGGAGAAACTCAAGCTTTAGTGGTGACTACTCTTGGAACTAATAAAGATGCTCAAATGATTGATTCTTTGAATGGAAGAATTGATGAGCCATTTATTTTTCATTATAATTTCCCTCCATATTCTGTAGGTGAAATCGGGTTTATAGGTTCGCCTAAAAGAAGAGAGATAGGGCATGGTAAATTAGCAAGACGTGGTGTACAGGCAGTAATGCCTTCATTAGAAGACTTCCCCTATACCATAAGAGTTGTCTCGGAAATTATGGAATCTAACGGTTCAAGCTCTATGGCATCAGTATGCGGTTCAAGTTTAGCCATGATGGATGCAGGTGTCCCAATATCTGCGCCAGTAGCAGGAATAGCAATGGGCTTAGTAAAAGAAAATGATAAATTTGTTGTATTAACTGATATTCTTGGTGACGAGGATCATTTGGGTGATATGGACTTTAAAGTTGCCGGTACAGAAGCTGGTATAAATGCATTACAAATGGATATCAAGGTTGACGGTATAACTTCAGAAATCATGTCTCAAGCCTTAGTACAAGCTAAAGAAGCTAGACTCCATATCCTTGCTGAAATGTCGAAAGTCATAAGTAAGCCTAAGGAAGATATGTCAGAATATGCACCTCGATATACCCATGTTAAAATCGATCCATCTAAAATAGCAGCAGTTATAGGAAAAGGAGGAGCAGTTATTAGATCAATTGTTGAAGCCACAGGAGCTGTAATTGATATTAATGATGATGGTGTGATTAAGATCGCAGCAACAGATCAGATGATTAGTGATCATGCTAAATCTATGATTGAAGAGATAACAGCAGGACCGCAAATAAATAAAATTTATGAAGGTAAAGTTGTAAAAATAATGGATTTTGGCGCATTTGTGAGTATTACCCCAAATCAAGATGGATTGGTGCATATTTCACAAATAAGTCAGGAAAGAGTCAATAATGTTAGTGATGTTTTGTCTGAGGGCGATGTTGTAAAAGTCAAAGTTCTTGAAGTTGATAAACAGGGCAGAGTGAAACTTACAATGAAGGACATAGAAAACTAACGTAAACAAAAGAGGATAGTATGAGTGACGGAGTAGAAATAGGTAAAGTATATACTGGTAAAGTGAAAAAAATTATGGAGTATGGTGCATTTGTAAATATACTTCCAGGAAAAGATGGTTTAGTCCATATTTCACAAATTAGTAACGAAAGAGTTAATAATGTTAGAGACGTTATGGCTGAAGGTGATGATGTTCAGGTTAAAGTACTTGATATTGATGGCCAAGGTCGTGTAAAACTAACAATGAAAGATATAGACTAGTTTTTATTAACTAAGTTAGCTATATAGTTACAAATTTAGGCCATGCAAACATGCATGGCCTTTTTTATAGAATATTTTTTAACTGTATTAATATGTTTTCATTCTCTAATGTAGAGGTATCACCGGTTATATCTTCTCCTCTAGCAATATTCCTTAATAACCTCCTCATAATTTTTCCAGATCTTGTTTTAGGTAGAGCATCAGAAAAAGAAATCCTTTCCGGCTTAGCAATAGAACCAATTTTCTTTTTAACCCATTCTCTCAAATCATCTGAAAAGTCTGAATTATTATAAGATATAAAATTATTTTTTAGTGTCACAAAAGCATGTATTGCCTCACCTTTTACATCATGCTTATAACTAACTACGGCAGCTTCAGCAACATATTGATGAGAGACGATTGCAGATTCTATTTCCATGGTACCAAGTCTATGTCCAGAAATATTCACAACATCATCTGATCTACCCATTATCCATATATTTCCATCCTTATCTTTCCTAGCGGTATCACCAGTAACATAAAATTTATTATTATATTTTTTCCAATATGTATCTAAATATCTTTTTTTGTCTCCCCAGATCCCTCTTAGCATTGAAGGCCAAGGGTTTTTTATTACAAGATTTCCGCCTTCATTTATCGAGTCTACATTATTACCATAATCATCTATTATACCTATCTCTATGCCCGGTAAGGGTTTTGTACATGTGCCTGGTGTCGTAAGTGTAACACCTGGAATTGGAGCAATTATATTTGCCCCAGTTTCTGTTTGCCACCATGTGTCTACTATAGGACATTTTTTATTGCCTATTTTCAATTGATACCAAACCCATGCTTTAGGATTAATAGGCTCACCTACTGTCCCTAATAATCGCAATGAGCTTAGATCATATTTATCAGGCAAGTCTTCACCAAGCTTCATCAATGTTCTAATTGCTGTAGGCGCTGTATAAAAGATAGTTACTTTATTATTTTCTATAATATCCCAAAATCTATCTGGTTTGGGAAACGTAGGGGCTCCATCATATATTAGGATAGTACTACCTGTTGCCAAGGGCCCATAAACAACATAACTATGTCCTGTTATCCACCCTATATCAGCTGTACACCAAAAGATATCATTTTCTTTTAAGTCAAAAACCCATTTATTTGTAATTATGCAGTTTAGTAAATATCCCGCTGTACTATGAATAATCCCTTTAGGTTTACCTGTTGAACCAGAAGTATAAAGAATAAATAAAGAGTCTTCTGATGACATAACTTCAGGTTCAACAATTTCTGTTTTAGGTGATAATATTTCATGCCACCATAAATCTCTATCATTGAAGATTATTTTCTTTCCAAGATTTTTATATACTATACATTGGTCAATTGTTGGACAGTTTTCATTCATTAAAGCTTCATCAACTATAGCTTTGGCTTGTATAACTTTGCCATTTCTCATAAATGAGTCTACAGTGATAACAACTTTTGCAGAGCAATCATTGATTCTGTTTTTTAAAGACTCAGATGAAAATCCAGCAAATACCACTGAATGAATTAATCCTAATCGCGCGCATGACTGCATAGCTATAATTGATTCGGGGATAGTAGGCATATAAATTATAACCCTATCACCCTTTTTTAAACCAATACTCTTCAATGAGTATGAGAAGTTATTTACTAAGAGATAAAGGTCATCATAAGATATAATCTTTTTTTGGTTATTTTCTGTAATATGTATAATTGCATTTTTATTATTACCTCTATGTCTATCAAGACAATTTTCTGAGATATTTAATTTTCCTTCTTTGAACCATTGGTAAAAAGGAGCATCTCCTGTACATATAGATTTAAATTTTTTAATCCATTTAATTTCTTTATTAGCTAGATTAGCCCAAAATTTATCAGGGTCTTTTTTATATAAGGAATTTAATTCTTTTAGTAGTTTTGGATTTAAATTAGCATTAGATGAAAATTGAGCATCTGGCTTATATTTTCTTGATTCTGTTAATTTGGATTCTATATTTTTCATGATGAAAATATGAAAAGTTTAGTCTACCTGAGTTTTTTCCATTCTTTCATGTCTTTCTTGTGCTTCAATACATAATGTTGCTATTGGCCTAGCTTCCAATCTTTTTATACCGATAGGCTCACCAGTATCTTCGCAGAAACCATAGAATCCATCATCGACTCTTTGAAGTGCTTGATCAATCTTCAGAATTAGTTTTCTTTCTCTATCTCTTGTTCTAAGTTCTAATCTGAACTCTTCTTCCTGTGTTGCAGCATCATTTGGGTCTGCAAGTTTAGTTGAATCATTCTTCATGTGCTCCATTGTTTTATCCGCTTCTTTCATTAGCAGTTCTTTCCATTTTATTAGGATTGTCTTAAAATGCATGATTTGTTTAGCAGCCATATATTTCTCACCTTTTGCTGGCTTGTATGGCTTAAACTCTAAAAACTTTGATAGATCTTTTTTCATATAATTAAAGATAATTGGTTAATGTGATATTTTGCATCTACATCAAATTTATAGCAAGACATTTTTTATTTAATACTCGATGGTTTTTTTACTATTGTTACTCCGTCTTTAAATTCTGCACTAAATGATTGTATTTTATCCAAATCATGTCTACTTTTAACTAACCCTCCATTTAAATCTCTAATTATGGAATATCCCTTTTTTAATACTTCCTGGGGATTATATGATACTAATTCGTTCAAAAGTGTTCTATATGTACTTGTTCTATTGGCAATTATACTAATTATTTTTTGATTCATCTCATTTAGAGTATTCTTTTGAGATCTAGTTGTTGAAGTAACTTTTTCAGTCAGTATATTTTTTGTTTGCTTCAGCCTAATTAGCTGATGCGCAGATTTTGCATTTAATTCATTAAGAATATTTTTAACGACATTATGGTAATTCTTGTCTATATTATTTCTCATATCTTTAAGGTTATTAATTATCCTTGAAGGATTATAATTTTGTATTTTCATAACCCTATTCAAAAGTTGATCATTTTTATATTTAACCTTTAATTGTATAGCGCTCTTAATCCGTTCTTCAGCATCACCTATTCTTTGTAACAACTCAAATTGATCAGGTGTTATGTAAACTGCAGCAGCAGTTGGCGTTTCTAATGAGGCATCTGCTACATAATCTGATATTGTAATGTCTGGTTGATGACCAATTCCAGTTACTACTGGCAACTCTGAGGCATGTATCTCTCGTGCTAGATTTTCATCATTAAATGCCATTAGATCCTCTAATGAGCCACCACCTCTAATTAGTAAAATTAAATCTACATCTTTATCCTTGTTACATCTAATTAATTGTTTAATTATATTATTTGGAGCATATCTACCTTGTACTAAACTTGGATATATAATTATATTACTTATTGGATATCTAGATTTAAGTTTTGAGCATACGTCATGTAGTGCATGGCTATCCGGAGATGTAATTAGCCCTATGCATTTAGGATACTTTGGTAGTAATTTTTTATGTTCAAACAATCCCTCTTTTTCAAGCTTTAGCCTTGTCTGCTCTATGGATTTTTTTAACTCACCTTCTCCATACTCTGCTATGTCAGCCACTTTAATTTGACAATTACCATTACCTTTATAAAGGTCGATATTGCCATTAATTAATACTTCCTTGGTATCATAATCTTTAATATTTTGATCTAATTGCCCATTAAAAATAACACAATTAATGCTGCTTTGGCTAATACCATCACCATCTCTTAAAGTGAAATATTGATGTCCCCTCGGTGAAACTCTAGGGTTAGCTACCTCACCCTTGATACTAATAGGATAATTAAATTCACCTATAATCAAATTTCGTATGATATTTTGTAATTCTTCTACGCTGAAAATTTTCATATTTATTAATTTTAGTATTTCCTATAATAGCTTTAATATGTATAATATAGAATGGTAATTTCAACAAATTCAGATAAATCTAACACTATTATAAAAGAAGAGGGACTTGCATTCGATGATGTCCTTTTAGTGCCTCAATATTCTGAGATATTGCCATCTGATGTCATATTGACAACTAAACTTACGAAAAATATTGAATTAAAAACTCCAATTTTATCAGCAGCCATGGATACTGTAACAGAATCTAAAATGGCAATAACTTTAGCTGGTGAAGGAGGAATAGGCATTATTCATAAAAATATGTCAATAGATGAACAAGCCAGACAGGTCAGATTTGTTAAAAAATATGAAAGCGGCGTTATTAGCGACCCAGTGACTGCTTCACCTTTAATGACCATAGGCGAAATTAATGAGATTACAGAAAAATATAATATATCAGGGGTACCGATTGTCGATAATAATATTCTTGTGGGTATCGTGACTAACAGAGATCTTAGATTTGTAGAGAATTTAAATTTAAAAGTTTCAGAAATCATGACTCCAAAAGAGAGATTAGTTACTGTTAACGAAGATTATACGAAAGAAGAAGTTATCAGTGCTCTTAGAAAGAATAGAATTGAAAAAATACTAATTACAAACAAAAAAAATGAATTGAAAGGTATGATTACTTTCAAAGATATACAAAAATCAACAACTTTTCCTAATGCTTCCAAGGATAGATTTGGAAGTTTGCTTGTTGGGTCTGCCATTAGCACGAATGTTGACTCCATTGAGAGAGCAGAAGCTCTTATAGAACAAAAATCTGATGTAATTGTTATAGATACTGCGCATGGGCACTCGAAACTAGTAATTAAAATGCTTAAACATCTTAAAAAACAGTTTCCTGAGCAGGAAATAATTGTCGGAAATATTGCTACAGCAGAAGCGGCAAAAGATTTAATTAGAAATGGTGCTGATGCTATTAAGATTGGAATTGGTCCAGGCTCTATATGTACAACCAGGATTGTTGCAGGAGTTGGCGTCCCTCAGTTAACCGCTATTATGAATGTTGCTAAATATGCAAAGAGAAAAAAAGTACCACTTATAGCTGATGGCGGAATAAGGTATTCGGGAGATATAGCTAAAGCACTAGCTGCAGGCGCAGATAGCGTTATGCTTGGTGGACTTCTTGCGGGTACAGATGAAGCTCCTGGGGAAGTAGAACTCTTTGAGGGTAGAACATATAAGGCTTATCGTGGCATGGGTTCTATTGGTGCAATGCAACAAGGATCTAAGGATAGGTATTTTCAAGATGGAGTACAAAAGTCATCCAAGCTTATTCCAGAAGGTATTGAAGGAAGAGTCCCATATAAGGGAACAATGAAGACAATCTTACATCAATTAACAGGTGGCTTAAAATCAAGCATGGGTTACGTAGGATGTAAAGATATACCCTCGATGAAAAATAAAACACAATTCATAAAAATATCATCATCAGCAAAACAAGAAAGCCATGTTCATGATGTAACGATAGTAAAAGAACCGCCAAATTATCAAACTAGATAAACATGCCCAATCTAATATTAATAATTGATTTTGGTTCTCAATATACACAGTTGATTGCTAGACGAGTCAGAGAATCTGGTGTCTACAGTGTAGTAAGATCTAATAAGATTAATAAAAAAGAGCTATTGGAACTTAACCCTGCTGGAATTATACTAAGCGGTGGACCAGACTCGATAATATCCGATAAGAAATATCAACTATCTAAAAATATTTTGGACTCAAATATTCCAATACTTGGCATTTGTTATGGTATGCAACTTATAACTGATTTTTTCAAAGGTAAAGTCCAGACATCTAGGAAAAAAGAATTTGGTCATTCTGTTTTTAAGATAAGCAAGACATCTAAATTATTTTATAGATTAAAAAAAGATCAAGAGTTTAATGTATGGATGAGTCATTCTGATAAAGTTATCAGATTACCTATTGGTTTTAAATCATTAGGGTGTAGCAGTAACACTAAATTTGCTGCGATGTATAATAGTGAAAAAAAAATATATTGTTTACAGTTTCATCCAGAAGTCACTCATACAGTCAATGGAAAAAAAATAATAGAAAACTTTCTATTCCGAATATGTAATTGTAAGAAAACTTGGACTACAAAAAATATAATTAACGATATTATTACTAATATCAAAAAACAGGTTTCTGATAAGAGAGTAATTTTAGCTTTATCAGGCGGAGTAGATTCTACGGTTGTAGCAGCACTACTCAATAAAGCAATAGATAGAAAGCTTACCTGTATCTTTATTAATACTGGGTTGATGAGAAAAAATGAGGTCAAGGAAGTTAAAGAAAATATTTCTAAAAAACTTGGTATTAAGCTAATTACCATTGAAGCGTCTACTATATTTTTTAATAAGTTAAAGAATATTAAAGATCCCGAGAGTAAGAGAAAAATTATAGGCAAAACTTTCATTAGAATTTTTGAAAAAGAAGCAAAAAAACTAAAAAATATAGATTTCCTTGCTCAAGGAACAATATATCCAGATGTTATTGAGTCATCGTCTAAAGATTCAAAATCCGATGTTATAAAATCACATCATAATGTTGGCGGATTACCTAAAGATATGAAATTGAAGTTGGTTGAACCTATTAGATTATTATTTAAGGATGAGGTTAGAAAAATTGGGAAATCCTTGGGTATTCCGGCAAGCTTAATAGAGCGTCATCCGTTCCCTGGACCAGGATTGGCAGTTAGGATAATAGGGGATATTACAGAAGTAAAAGTTAGAATACTTCAGGATGTTGATAGTATATTTATAGAAGAATTAAAAACGCATAATTTATATAACAAAATTAGTCAGGCTCTTGCTGTTTTTTTACCAATAAAGTCTGTTGGAGTTATGGGTGATCAAAGACAATATAACTATGTTGTAGCACTCAGAGCTGTAAAAACTATTGACTTCATGACAGCTACTGTTAGCGAAATTCCTTATAATATTCTCAACAAGATATCGACTAGGATCGTGAATGAAGTTGATGGTGTCGCAAGGGTTGTATATGATATTACTAGTAAGCCTCCTGGTACGATAGAGTGGGAATAGTGAAAAGTATAGTAATTTATCATAATCCAAAATGCAGTAAATCTCGAAAGGCTTTAGAATATATTAAAAATAAAAACATCACTCCTAAAATTAAACTTTATTTAGAAGAAGAGATAACAGTAAAAGAAATAAAAAATTTGCTTAAAATATTGAGTATTAAACCTATCGATCTTATTAGACAACATGAGGAAGAATTTGAGAGTTATAGAAATAAAGAGCTCAGTGATGAGGAAATATTTACTCTACTAATTAAATACCCTAAACTTATTGAAAGACCTATTATAGTTAGTGATAATAAGGCTATATTGGGTAGACCACCAGAGAAAGTGTTAGACATTATATAAATTGATGAAGAGGTAAAATAATGGATAGAGATGCAGATGGATTTTTAATAAATACGAGTGATTGGTCGACCGAGGTAATGAATCAGATGGCTACAGAAGATGGGTTTGAGATTACTGATCAAGTGGAAAAATATATCATGAAGGCGCGTGAGATGTTTAATGCGACAGGCACTGTTCCAGCAGTTAGAGTATTTGCAAAGGAATTTGGAATGGATAGAAAAGCAAAAGAACTTTATGATGTTTTTGAGTCCGGACCCATGAAAAAAATAGCTAAATATGGTGGATTACCTAAACCCACAGGCTGTGTGTAAGATAATACAATGAAATATGTATTAATAATAGGTGCTAAGAGCGAGCTGGGTATGGAACTTGCCTCAGTATATGCAAAAAATAACTATAATTTATATTTAGCTGGCAGATCGATTGAAAAAATCCAGTCTCAATCAGAAATACTTGAAAAGCAAAATAATAATAAAGTCATTCTTTGTGAATTAGATGTAACAGATGTAAATTCTCATAAAGATTTTTATGATTCTCTCAAGATTAAACCTATAGGCATAATCTATGTCGCAGGTTATTATCCTGACCAAAATAAGGCGTTATTAAACTGGGAAGAAACTAGTAATGCTATCAATATAAATTATGTTGGTGCACTTTCATTATTAAATCTTGCGGTTATAGAATTTCAAGAGAGCCAAAAAGGTTTTATCGTTGGCATCACATCTGTTGCTGGTCTTAGAGGACGAGGCAAAAATTATATCTATGGAAGCACAAAAGCAGCTTTTATTGCTTATCTGAATGGACTAAGAAATAGTTTAACTAAATATAATGTGAATATTTTGACTGTTATACCAGGCTTTATTAAAACCAAAAAGAGCATGCAAACAAATCTTCCAAAATTTCTCTTCACAAACCCTAAAGCTCTTGCGATAAATATATTTGATTCTCAACAAGCAAACAGAGGTATAATTTATTCTGCATTTATATGGAGAGTAATTATGTTAATTATCAAAATTATTCCTGATTTTATCTTCAAACGAATGAGTATCTGATATGAAGATAGCTTTTTTTGATTTTGATGGAACAATAACCAAAGATGATAGTACTGCTAAATTCATAAGATATTTTGTAGGCGACATAGCTTTCATTAAGGGTATTATACTTTTGCTTCCAATGTTGATTGCTTATAAATTAAAAATAGTAACTAATAATGAAATTAAAAGAAGATTGATTACTTATTTCTTTAAAGGTATAGATATTATATATTTTAAAAAAAAAGCTAAAGAGTTTTCTCTGAGCATGCTTGATCCACTTATTAGGGAAAAAGCCCTTGATAGAATTAATTGGCATAAAAGTAATGGTGATGAATTAGTAATTGTCTCTGCATCAATTAATTTATGGTTATTGCCATGGTGTGAGAAGAATAAGATATCTTTGCTTGCTACAGAATTAGAAATTCTCAATAACAAAATTACAGGAAACCTAATATCTAAGAATTGTTATGGCCCCGAAAAAGTTACAAGAATTTTAGAATCTTATGATCTATTAAAGTATGACTATATATATGCATATGGTAATAGCAGGGGAGATTATGAAATGCTTGAATTAGCCAATGAAAAATTTTACAAACCTTTTAGACAATAAATTATAATATTACTATGACTGATATTAATTATACCAAGCTATTTAAACCTCAATTATCTCCAAAAGAAATGTTGGAGTATGGTGTTTTTGGTGGTTATTATTTTAAAAATGATATTACCGAGTATCCTAAATCATGGTTCAAGAATGCTAAAATTAACCAAGAAAAATTTGATATCAATATGAATTATTTTAATATTAAATCAGGTCTTTCAATTGATCATTGGATTTCTAAAGGTTGGATATTTCCTGAAGATCCTATTGGTTGGTTTCAATGGTATTGTCGCTATTCTATGGGAAGAAGATTGCCTGATATAGATAAAGTTCAAATAATGCGTTGGAAAGCTTTTGGCCCGAGACATATAGGTGCTATTAAAAAAAACTGTGCTGAAAACAACTATTTGTGTCGCCCTCGCCAACGCCAAGGACTCCTCCAATGGGCATATGACCCATTTTTTTAGAATGATACACTTGTAAAATCCTTGGTATATGGTAACTTATGGTTCTTTAGTGAGAACTTTATGAGAACTTTATGTTAACAGAAAAAGAAAATCAAGTTTATAATTTTATTATTAAGTATCAAGAAAAACATGGGAAATCACCTCTATTAAGAGAAGTAGCAAAAGGTATTGGTATAAGCTCAAAAGGTGTGGCACATAGATATATCAAATCTTTAGAATCAAACAAAGTAATTAAAAAGAAAACATATAAGCACCGAGGCCTACTGGAAATCAACAAAATAGAATATGTTAAGCCAATCAAGATTAAAGGTTTTGGAAAAATAGCCGCTGGCGGCCCAATAGAAGCAGTACCTGATAAAGATATACTTGAACTAGATCATATATTTTCAAATGAGAAATGTTATGCCTTAAAAGTTCAGGGCGACTCTATGATTGAAGCTGGGATTAATAATGGAGACTGGGTCATTGTTGAAAAACAAAATAAGATACTAAAGTCTAAAATAGCAGTTATTTTAATTGACAATCAAGATGTTACGCTGAAGTATATAAAACAATTAAATAAAAACTATGTAGAGCTAATCCCTGCAAATAAGAAATTATCTTCAACCAAGTATGATGTTGGGAGAATATCAATCCAGGGAATCGTTATAGGGCAGATAAGAGTCTATTAGTGATACGGTCAAAATTTT